>NZ_QGSZ01000345.1 GCF_003857055.1 Micromonospora inaquosa
GCCGCAAGGTGCGCTCGCACCCGCGTATGCCGAACAGCATGCGTGACGTCGCCTCCTTCCTCGCCCACTGGGACCACCCCGAGGCGAACCGCCCACCTGTGCGGCTGCGCACCAGCTCGTACGGCAACATCAACACCGTTGGCCTGCCCGGCGTGCACGAGGCCGATGACCTCGACCCGGCCCACCCCCAGTGGCGAGGGGCGATCGAGCCCGGCGTCCGCTCCCTGGTCGACGCCGTCACTCAGGACTGGCGCCTGATCACGTACGACAGCTGCCAGGGACATCTCTATCCAGGCCTTGATCTGCCGCCCGCCGAGCGCCGGGTCGGCATCCTTCCGCGTGACCGAACCGAGTACGCGCGAGCTGCTGCGGCCCTGTGCCGCGCGATCACCGCTGTGACCACCGACCTACCCGCCGCCGTGCAGGTGGCCGTCGGGCGTGCGGAGCTGAGGTGCGAGACCACCGGACGTGCGAGCCCCGTACTCGACCTGGTGCTGCGCCGGGGCACCAGGCACGGCTGGCCGGCGTACTTCGATGCCGTTGACGCGGCCACCCGCGCCGTCACCGACGCGCTACGCGGCGAGCGGCCCACTGAGGACGGCTGCCATTGCCCAGTTCCTCACAGCACTGCTTCGACCAACGAGGAGGCGGCATGGGTAGCGTCACGGCCTCGCTGACGATCCATCAGTTGCTGGGGCGGATCGTGTACTTCCACGCCCTGTTCATCGAGCCCGCACTCCTTCCCAGCGCCGCGCGCCGGCCTGGTCCGGTGTGCTGCAACCATGGCCCGGACTCGGGCCGCAGCACCGTCAGCGAGTTGTTGATGGACTCCGCCTGGGCGGCTCTCGTCGAGGTCGCAGCCACCCTCCCCGCCCACGATCATTCGTGCCCGATGGCCAACGGCGCGTGCTGTGCTACCTGCCGCGTTGTGGTCGCAGCCGCAGCGATCGGGGCAGGATGGGCGCAGACCGAGCACCGCAGCTACCAGCGGGCTGAGCCTGCCGAAAAGCTCCTGCGCTCCTGCCGGCTCATGGCGGCGGCACGGCTGGGGCGGGCCTTCGCCACACAGCACGTCGCTTGGTGCCCGGCGTTGGACCAGTTGACCGTGTGGGAGGCGCTGCCCGGCGCGGAGGAGCTGCCGTTGACCGGCGAGCTGCTGGCCCTGTGGGCCAATCCGGCCGCTAACCCTCACCACCCTGTGGCCAGTTGGCTCAATCACTGCACCGGCCTGGACGACGTCCGCCGCGTGCTCGAGACGAGGAGGACCTACTCGTGATTCACATCGCCGAGACCGTCGCGGTCGGCAGCGTCGAGGGATTCGTCGACACCGAGGAGCGGGACCAGCTCGCAGCCATGATGAACGACTTCCTCAGCGATGAGGCCCGGCTCCGCTTCGGCGCGCGGCGGGCCAACTCCATCCATGAGATCCCCGGTCGCTCCAAGGAGCAGGCCATGGCCGTCTACGAGCCGGCCGGACGGATCGAGGTCCCAAGGATCCCGGACAGAGCCGAGGCACTGCTTCAGCATGCCTTCGACCGCGCCCGCCCCGCTCTGTCCCGCGTCATGCCGTCGATCACCGCTTGTCGGCCGTGGACCTACGTCGAGTACGGCCCCGGCCAGCACATCACCGGCCACCTCGACGGCATCGCCCCCGACCCGCTCGCTTGGCCGCGACAGATCGCCGGCATCAGCGTCGTGATCCGTGAGGCCGAGGCCGGCGGCGCGTTCTACGTCGAAAGCACGTCCAGCGGCCGCCTGTGGAACACCCGCCTGGACCCCGACGCCCAGGAACAGGGATACGCGGGCGGTATGTGGCTGGCCCACGACGGAGCCGACCACTCCGCTGACTGGTATTCGGCCATGCCCCGAACCCGATGGAGCGTGAGCCCCGCCCCCGGCACCGCCCTGCTCTATGGCTCCCAGCTCACCCACGGCACCAAACCGGTCTCTCTCGGCCGCGTCGCGAAGTTCATCAGCTGGCTGATCGCCGAGAAGAACTAGGAGCGAGGCATGCTGCTGGCCTTGGAAGGAATCGCCGGAGCCGGGAAGAGCACGCTACGCGACCGGATCCTGGCCAACGCCGCCTGCGAAGACATCCCCCTTGGGCACATCGGGCAATTCTCCTGGCTGTCGCTGGAAGCGACCCGCTCCATCGTCAGCCTGCGGGCCGGCCGTCCGGCAGCAGACGGCGTGCGGGCGGTGGCCGCGGTCCGCCGCGACCTGGAACTCCATGCCCGCCATAACCTCGCCCCCGCCCTGTCCCTCGGCCCGGTCATCGCCGACCGGCTCACCTTGTCGACCGCCTGCCTGATCGCCCTGCTGCACGACCGTCCTGTCGCCTACTACGTCCAGCAGCTCGCCGAGGTTACGACCGCGCGGGCGGACCTGATCGTCCTGCTCACCACCGAGCCCGAGCTGTGCCATGCCCGGCTGTCCATGCGGGCCACAACGCGTCGCTTCGGGGAGGACCACCCGACCGCCGCTCGGTATGCCGACCTGTACGAGCAGGCAGTCCACGCGTGGACCGAGGCAACCGGCCTGCCCGTGCTGCACCACCCGCGCCACCAAACCCGACCTCGACCGGCTGGCCGCCACCTGCCTGGACCGGCTACGCCACACCACACCGTCTGCGGCGCGAACATGAGGAGGCAGCCCATGCACCTGGACCCGATGCACCCCGCCGCCTGGGTCCTTGACCAGCTTCGTGACGCCGGCTGGCACGTCCACGACCTCCTTTGCTTCACCCGCGCCAGCACCCTGGTGCTCGCCAGCCGCAACGGGACACCTCCAGTGGTCCTCAAGGCCGGCTTCGGCAGCAACCACGTCCTAGCCGAGCTCGACGAGGCCACCCGCAAGGCCGCCTACGGCTTCTACTGGTACACGGAGATGACCGAGGCCGAAAGGGCCTTGACCAGTGAGGATTTCCGCCACGAGATCGCCGTAACCCGCGCCGCCCAAGGCACCGCACACGTCGTGCCGCTACTTGAGCAGGGCAGCACCAACCGGTTCGACTGGTACACCATGCCGCACTGCTACGGGGGTAGCTTCCGGACACACCTCGCCCCCATCCTCGATCGAGACGACATGACGGCCGGGCTGCGTATCCTGGCCGACGTCGCCGAGGGCCTGAGGACCCTGCACGAGCGCGGGATCGTGCACCGCGACGTCTACCAGGAGAACATCCTCATTCACGACGGCCAGGGACTGATCACCGACCTCGGTGCCGCGCGACGCGCCGACACTCCGCGCGGCCCCGCCAGTCGAGGCCCGGAGGTGCACTGGCCCCCCGAGTACGCCACCTCCTACGACCGCGCCACCCCAGCGGCTGACGTCTTCAGCCTCGCGGTCCTGACCTACCGCTACCTGTGCGCCGACATCCCCCGCCACGGCCACTCCCGGCTGCACACCGCACCCCCCGGCCTGCGCCCGATCATCACCGCGGCGCTCGCCCCGGCACCCGAGGACCGGCCCGCCATGAGAGAGCTGCGCGACGCCCTGCGCCAAGCGGCCACCCCCGCCGCCACGCCAGTCCAGCGCAGCAACTGACTCGCCATCAACCGGAAGGAGACGCGGTGCCCACCGCCCGCTCACCGCCGCAGGAACCAGCTCCAGAAGGTGCACGACCCACACCCCTCTTTCGGAAAGGACGAACCCACTCATGGACAACGACCGGATCAGCGACTTCCTCGCCGCCGTGGACGACCTGCGCGGCGATGACGAGACCGTCCGCAGCACCCGCCACACCTCCAGCGTCTCGGCCGAGGGCTGGCCGACCGCCGAGGCCCCGGCGAGCACCGCGGCAGCCGAGGGCGCCGACGCCTGAACGCCCGCACCTCACCGGCGGGCACGCCGCCGGTGAGTACCTCCTGGGGCCGGACCCTCACGGGGCCGGCCCCAGGCCCAGACAGCCGGAAGGACCACCCCGTGGACGCGCCCGCCATCTCCTTCTCCTCCGCCCCCATTCAGGCTCACCACCGCGACCGAACCCGCCGGATCCGCGCCGTCCTCAAGCCCATCGCCCAACCGACTGCCGGCATGCCCGACTCGCCAGAAACGGCCGCCGTCGACCACTGCCTGGCCCACCATGTGCTCGAAGGAGCTGAGGTTGCCGCTCGTAACCGCGATACCGCCATCTTCAACTGGTACGGTGCCCACCGCGACGCGAACGCCTCCGCGCTGTCGACACCCACCGCCGTCGGTCCGCGCGTCGTCCTTACCCCGGACCTGGACCGCCTGCCCCGTTCAGCGATCTCCGAGACTCCCTACTACGTACTGGGCCCGGACACCACCGCCGCCCCGCCGAACCTGCGGGAACTGGCTGCCGCCGCTTACGCCACCGGCGCCAAGAACGGCTTCGCCGACCTTCTCGCCGGCCACGCAGTCGTCGTCTGCCTGCTACGCCACAAGCAACTCGGCGACACCCTTGACAGCTGGACCATCACCCGGCTACCCGGCACCATCTTCTGCGACCACATCGGCGAACCCGTCGTTCTGGCGCGCGACCTGATCCACGAGGCGGCCCACAACTGGCTCAACGACGCCCTCAGCGCCACCGCCTGCGAGATCAGCGACCGAGTTCGGTTCTACTCCCCCTGGAAGAAGACGAGCAGGCCTGCCTTCGGCTTCCTACATGCGTGCTTCGCCTTCCCGCTCACCATGATCTACACCGCCCGCGTCCTGCCCGACACCAGCGGCAACCTGAACCGATTTCTGAACGCCTACCTGGAGCAGCAGCGCGGATTCCTCGCCACCACCGCCGCCGACCACGCCCGCGCGCTCAGTCTGATCACCACGCCCGACCTACGCGAACGCCTACGCCTGGTCCACCACGAAGCTCTCGGCCTATGAACTCCGCCAACACTTCGGCTGTTCCTACCGAGGCGGCCCTCTCGGACCGACTGGGCGAGCCCGGCGTCATTCTGCGCGTCAGCCAGTGCGATCAGCCGACGGCGCAGTCGTACACCGGATCCGCCAGTCTCGAACTCGCGGCGCCCATCCGGGAGGACACCGTTTTCAACATCGGCTCCGTCGCCAAACAGATCACCGCGTACCTGTGCATCCGCGCCGCCCGCGACCGTCTCCTGACCCTGGATCGGCCCGTCGGCGACGTCCTGCCCCAATTCCGCGTCCCCGGCGTCACCATCGGCGACCTCATCCAGCACCAGGGCGGCGTCCGGGACGCCGAGTCCCTGTTGTCCCTGGCCGGCTTCCGCGAACTCGACCACTACACCGCGGATGACCTGCTCCAACTCGCCTACCGCCAGCGGCACCGAGCCGTCGGACCGGGCTGCTTCCTGTACAGCAACACCGGCTATCTTCTCCTCGCCGAAGCTCTCAAGCACGCGTACAGCACCGGACTCCACGAGATCGCCAATCGGCACATCTTCACTCCACTCGGCATGACGTCTGCCCGTTTCAAGACCGATCCACGCGAGGTGATCCCCGGTGCCGCTGCCAGCTACGGGGCCCTCGCCGGCCGTTGGCAGCACCAGCAGCGCCCGGTCACCTTGCCCGGCCCCGGGTCTCTGTGGTGCACCGCCGCAGACTTGGACCGCTGGCTCGCCCACCTCTGGCGCGAATGGCGCCGCTGGGCCGACGACGCGCTTCCATTCGCGCGGCACCTCGGCTATCAGCCCAGCGACCACGCCCCGTTCACGTACGGTGCCGGGCTGTACGCCGATCCTCGCCCCGGCCGTACCGCCGTTTTTCACTACGGCCACGAACAGGGCTTTTCCGCCGCTGCCCATCTGACCAGCTCAGGACTTCGCGTGATCTGCCTGTCTAACAACGCCGAGATCGCCGGGGACCACATGGCTACCGCTGCACTCGTCGACTTGGCCCACGATCCCAACATTGACGTTAGCGTCCTTCTGTCTCGTGGCGTGGGTAGCCGTCCTGCGCCCGCGCGCCAACACCCTGGACGCGTCGACGCCGAAGAACAGCACACCATCCTCGGGACCTACGCCAGCGACGAGGTGCCCGGCACTTTACGCCTGAGCCGCAGCGCCAGCTCGCTGTACTTGTGGCGCCGAGGGACCCTCGACCGGCTCACCTCCGTCGGGTCCGCCACCTATGCAGGGGATGGCTACACGCTTACGCTCCCGACTCCTTTGGCGGAGCGCAGGGAGCCAATACCCGACAACTTCATCCTCGATCTGGTGCGGGCACCCCGACTGCGATACGGACGACGATCAGGATGAGTTGGAACGGCGCACGATGGCCGGCGGACATATGCACGTATTGGCACTCGTTGGCGCGCCTGGCGACCGGTCGTGCGCTCAGCGACCAGTACTTTCAACGCTGCGTCGCTGAGGTCGCCGCGGTCTGGCAGGGGAGCGCTCCGAAACCAGCCTTCGCCAACGGATGATTGAGTCGATCGAGGAGACCGCCGATGTCGCACACGCTGCCTGATCTGCCCACCACAGTAGCCACGATCGGGCTGACCATCGACACGGTGCTAGGGCGCACGGACAAGACCCTGCTGGCGCGAGGCTCGTTCCGCGGCGAACCGGCAGCGGTGAAATTTCTGATCGACCCGGACCCGTTCTGGGCGGCCAAGTGGCGGCACGAGCTGGACGTGTACGAGGTCTTCGGTGACACCAGCCCGCCTGTCCGCGTTCCTCGGCTGCTCCATACCGACCGTGACCGGCTGTTGGTCCTGGAATGGGTCGACGCATCGCCCCTCGCGGTCGAACGCTATCCCCAGCGAGAGCTCGATACCCGGGAGGTCGACGCCGTCCTGGACTGCATCACCGCGTTGAATGAGTGGACCTGTCCCGCCGTCCGGTTCTCACTGACCTTCGACTACTCCGACCGCGTGGCTCGGTACCAAGCCAAGGGGTACCTCACTGAGGGCCAGCGAGAGGCTCTGGACAGTCTGCTGGCCCGCTGCGACGCGCCGGCACAGCTCAATCACGGCGACCCGCTGGCCAGCAACATACTCCTCAATGCCAGCCGTTCCGACAGCGATGACGAAGCCGAGACCACGGCGGTGCTAGTCGACTGGGAGTTCACTGGACTGTTCCTTCCTGGCTTCGACCTTGCGATGCTCCACACCCAGGTCGGCGCAAATACGCCATTGATCCGCGAGCGTATCGAGGCGATCGTGAGTGCGACGGGCATCGAGGCCGCATTCGCGCTCAACCTCGCTGTGGTCCTGACCCGCGAGCTGCGCCTGCACCACGAACTGCCCGAGGACGACCCGGCCCGGACGCGCTGTCTGCCGATCATCGAGGCCGCTTGGACCTCGGCCAGCATCCGCCTACAACGGCTCGCCGCGGCGAGGCCAGCATGATCCACGTAGCCCTGGTCCACCGGGACCTCCACCAAGTGAGCCGCGGCGGCATCTGCACGCTCTACCGCTCCCTGGCACGGCAACTGGCCGACCTGGGCGCATCGGTAACCATGATCACACAGGAGTCACCCCACCCATTGCAGGCGAAGGATGTCACCGTCGTCTCGCTTCCCCGCACCGAAGACCTGGTTCAGCACCGCGAGGGCGTCGCCGACACCCTCGATACGGTCAGACCCGACGCCATCGACTGTTCCACCTGGGAGGCGGAGACCCCCTGCGGTATCTCGCCAGACCTCGCGAGGACCGAGCCCCCGTCCTCGTACGCGGCGAGTTCAGCGCCGCCAGCCTCCACGCGGGCGATCTCGCTTGCGACGAACACCAACTCGTCCAGGCCGCCGACCAGGTCATCGCCGTCAGCCGGTACACGGCCCAAGACCTCGCGACGGAGTACGGCATTCCCTTTCGGGCTCGTCTCTCCGACACGGTCCAGGCCCCGCAGACATCCCCAGGAGGCGTCCAGCCATGATCCGTCGATCCGCCTCCGCCGGTGCCGTCGTCGTGACCGACGACCTCAGCTCTCCACAGATCCTGCTCCTCGATCAGGTCCGAAAGACCGGTGAACGACAGACCGTCGCGCCGAAAGGCCGACTGGAGTCGGGCGAGGCGCCACTTCAGGCAGCCAGGAGGGAGGTGGCCGAGGAAGCTGGCCTCACCGACACGCACTACAGCGCGTATCTCGGGCAGGAGGCCTACACGTTCACCGACAACGACGGCACGCCAGCGGCGAAGATCGTCGACTGGTTCCTCTTCTCGACGTCCACCACCACCACGACGCCGGCCCGGGACGAAGGCTTCGTCCAGGCCCGCTGGCTCGAGGCTTCTGCCGCCCGGCAGGCCGCCAGCCATCCCCAGTTCCAGCAGGTGCTGGATCGCGCCCTTGCCGTCGTCACCTGGCGTGCCGCTAATCCCCTGCCGTTCAGCCGAAAGCTCAGTTACCTGGTCAACCAGGTGGCGGCAGAGGCCGAGGCCGTCATCGCCGGGTATCCGGATGCCGGGGTGGGGCTGTGCGGATCGGCCGCACGAGGAGACTTCGTCGAGGGCTGGAGCGACGTCGACTTCATCGCTTGGAACCTGCCCCCCACGTCGGCCGCCGCCACGTCGCTCCACGAGATCGTCAGTGAAGCGGCCCGACGCCACGGTTCTCGAGCGTCGCTGCACCTCGCCGACAGCCACGGGGGCGACGCCCGTCGCCTCGGTCCGCTCTACGACATGAAGATGCGGGTGGCGCTGCGTCGTGTAGGGCTCGACACCGCCGTGATCGCAGGTGCCACCGCCCCTACGCCGGCCGCCACCTCAGAGCTGACCGATCTCGCTGGTGATGTTGGCGTACTGCACGAGTTTGCCGTCGCCCGTCTGGCCGCCAGCCACCACGCAGAATCGGAGCGCGAGGACACCGCACGCCGGGTGTTGTCGGTGCTGTCGAGTGCCGGTCGGCTGCTTGTCGCACATCGAGCGCCAGAGGTCGGCCTGCGCCTTCCTGAGGTGGTCGAGGCGCTGCGCGACTGGCCGGGCACCGAACTCAGGTCGCTCCTTGGCGACTACGACGCCTACCGCCGTGCAGGCGCAGACGACGTAGCACAGGCCGAGCGGCTCGCCGCACGGGTGCCAGGTGCGCTCGTGGCCGTGAGGAGCATGCTCGAAGAATCGGCATCCCCATGATCATTTTCGTCGACGGGATCGACGGTAGCGGGAAGACCACTCTCATCGGACACCTTGCCGCCGCCCTGAACCGCAGTGGCGCCGAAGCAGTCGTCTCCAGCCCACTGTGGCGTTATCTCCCCACGATCGCCGCAGCGGAACAGTTCGCCTGCTGGGTCGTCAGTACCACTGGTCTGGACGTCGCAGAAGCGCTCATCACGGCAATGATTGATCGCCTCGACGACCTCCGCGACCTGAGCGTCGCACAAGACCACGTGCACCTGGTTGATCGCGGGCCGAAGACCGTCTACGCATCCGCCCGCGCCCACGCTTACGAACGACGCACGGCAATCGAACCACTTCGGGAACGTCTGGCCACCTCGGTCCGAGCGCTCACCGACGTCCACCCGTGCGTGGCGATCGAACTTGGGGACGGCGTGGAAGCGCTCCGGACGGCCCTTCCGCGCCTCACATCGTCTCAGACCGTGACGCCCGGATACCTGGGGTATTTGCATGCATTGGCCACAGAGATGCATACCTTCGGCGACTGGCCGAGCCTGCCAACGCAGCGACTTGACATTTCCATGTCGACCGAATCCAACTGCGCGGCGATCCTCGAGTCTCTCCGCCTCCCGAGTCCCAGGAACGGCCGCGCCGACGTAGGAGCAGGAGTGTCCGCAAACAGACGGGACTGGCGGACATGAAGCCAGCGCAAGGCCCGCTGTGATCGACCGCGCCGTGCCGCCATCACTCGACACTTGGGTTTTCCATCCGGCGTCGAGATCGTCACGCTGCGGCAGATCCTCGACGAACGCGTCGACCAAGCCGCCGCCGAGGTCCTGCGTCCGCGATCAACGCGGCCCACCGCCTCCTCGACCTCGTCGAGACCGATACCGGCGACGGGCTGACACGGGGCGGTAGGCCCCTAGGAACGCCAGGTAGTTTCAGCTGTCGAGCACTTCTACTGTCATCGATTGGGGATGCCGGCCGCGTGTCGCACATCGAGAAGATCACCGGTGAACTCCGCGCGTTGATGACCGGGGTCGAACGCGCGCAGGGGTTGGCAGCCGCCGCCGACAGTCAGGCGCAGGAGGTGGCGTTGCGGGCCGCGGGCGCGGGCTTCGTCGCCGTGGCGGCGGGTGTGGCCCGGGTGCGTAACGCGATCACCGGCATCCAGGGCGGCCTGGGAAGTCTCGCCGGTTCGATCGGTGATGCGACGAAGGCGACCGCGGCGGTGCCGAACGAGGCCACCCCGCAGGAGACGATCGCCGGGCTGGCGCCTGTGCTGAGCGCCGTGGACGCTGCTCGTGAGGCGGCGGCCGGGGTCATCACCGGAGTCGGTGAGGCGCAGCAGCTCGTCGCCGTGGTCCTGCAGGGTGGGCAGCCCGGGCCGCTGTTGCAGGCCCTGGAGGCCATCAAGCAGGTCCTGGTGCTGGTCGTTCAGCGCACCGGCGGGGCCCGGCAGGCCATCGAAGGGGCGATCGCGCAGGCCCGGCAGTTGGGGTCGTCGGGAAACTGACGGGGGCTGGCGGTCATCCACCGGCCAGCCCCGCCCCTGCTACCACCGGCAGCCCATCCCCGACGACCCCCACCATGGGCGGCACCGTCTCCACGGAGACTGACGCGTCAAACCCGTGGACCAGGCGTCCCACCGGCGTCGTCGGCGGGTCGCCTACCGGACGCCGAACCCGGATCTCCGCGAACGAGAATCCACGGGAGCGCCGTGCCCTGGAGTTGGAAAACGAGTGTGCCGACAGGGTCGCCGGCAAGGGGTACCGGGTTCACCAGAACCCCACGAGGCAGGAGGTCGCGGACGCGCGACGCGAGACCGGGGATTCTGGGAGGCCGGAAAAGGCACCCGACTTCCTCATCGAGGGGCATGTCTTCGACTGCTACGCGCCCACTGCTCCCGTGCCACCCCGCGCCGTCTGGAGCGCCGTGTCCAGGAAGGTCGACGCGGAGCAGACCCAACGCGTGATGTTGAACCTCCACGACTGGCGAGGAGACCTCGCCGCCCTGCACAAGCAGTTCCACGACTGGCCCGTAGCAGGGCTGAAGGAACTGGCGGCGGTAACGCGCGACGGTGCGATCATTCAGATCATCCGGCGAGACTGACGAAGGGGTGCAAATGGCTGTCGAGTACCGGTTGACACTGGCGGGCGACATTCCACTGGAGCAGGTGGCGGAACTGGCTGCTCCCGGAGCAGTCGCGACGTCCACGGCGTCCGGCGGCAGGATGCTCAGCGCCGACCTGAACGACGAGCATGGGTACGTCGTGGACATCACCGGCGGAAGGCACGGCTACTACAGCGCCGAGGACGACGGTGGCGCTCTGTGGGAATGGGAGCCGGAGACCTACGTCGACGTCAGCTTCTACATGCGCAAGGACACCCTGGTCGACAAGGGCAAGCCCCACATGCTGGCGGCCGTGGCCAGAATCCTCACCGGCAGGGCCGAGGACGCCGCCCTAACCCTCAACGGCGACGTGCTGATGCTGACACGCGTCGCGGGGACCATCCAGAAGCACAACACCGACGGCTGGTACGACGAAGACTACGACAGGATTCTTCACCTCTGACGGGCATGCGTCCCCGGCTGGACCCACCACAGCCACTCCCCCGACCACCCCGACCGGAAGTGCCTCAGTATGCGCAGCCATGACCTCACGCCCGGACGGATGATCGGCGTCACCTTCGATCATGGCGAGGACTTCTTCACCGCCCTCGCCGACGCCTGCCGCACCAACGGCATCCGGCACGGCTACATCGCCGGGTTCAGCACGGTCGAGATCGTCGGCACCTGCCAGCGTCTGGACGACCCCCAAGCCCCGGTCTGGGACCGGGTGCACCTGACCAACGTCGAAGCGCTCGGCGGCGGCACCATCGCCTACGACGACGCCCACGACCGGATCTCGCCGCACATCCACGTCAGCGTCGGGCTCAAGGAGCACAGCGCGACCGGCCACACCAGCCACCTGCTCGCCGCTACGGTCCAGTTCCTGACCGAGATGCTGATTCTCGAGGTCGCTGCGCCCGTCATGCGTCGTATCCCCGAGGCGAGCCTCTACGACGTGCCGCTGTTGCGGATCGGCGACAACTAACGCTGGTTATGCTCGAACTTGAAGAGCAGTATGCGGCTAACAGGCCGTCGCCCTCGCCCCACCCGAGCTCAACAGCGAACTGGCGGCGGCCATCACCATCATTGGTTCAAGACTGTCGAGCACCAGGTCGGGTTCGTAGGTAGTCAACTCTTGCCGTCCAATTCGGTGAGCGACAACGGCGACATGAAAGTCGGCATGGCGCGCGCAGGCGATATCGTTGGGCGCATCCCCGATGACGATGACGCGCGAGGAATCGAGCTGATCACCGTAGATCGCGGAGTAGCGTCGGCCGACGACTGCCGGAAGCTGAAAGCGATCGCGCTCGTCTGAACCGAACCCGCCGATGCGGAGATCAAGAAACTCATCCAAGCCCGCCACGTGCAGCTTCACCTCGGCGGCCGAACGCATATTGCCGGTCAGCACGGTCTGGATGAAGCCTCGGTCGTGCAACTCCGCGATGCTCGCCGCAGCACCTGGATACGGCGGCTGGACCTCAGCGAACTCCTGCCGGCCCTCTTGCATGACCGCGGCGATGGCCTGACGGAAGGCGGGTATGCCCGCCTCCGCATCTGACGGGTCGACGCCCGAAGCGATCGCCGTGTCGACGGCGATCGACTCGTCCGTATAGCCATGCACCTTCTTGTCAGGAAAGTTAACCGCGGACTGCGCGAGACCGTACGCGCGAGCGATGGCGCGCGTCAGCCAGCGCAAGTCCGCGGGGATGAGAGTCCCGTCAACGTCCCAGATCACCAATCCGGCGCTGCGGTGGTTCACAGAACGATCGTCGCACGCACGGGCGAGTGAGGCCGATGACGGTACCGAACTGGCTGCCGAGCGTCGGTGGTCTCATTCGGGGTTGCGCGCGGCGACTCGATCGCCTACCGGGCATGGCGTCCGACCGACGATGAATCGGAGGCCGAGCTCGGTGCCCGCGCGTTCGGGCCGCACGGCAAGAAGGCCGCAGCGGCCATGACCGGAACAGATCCAGGCATGGGACCAACGGGCTCGCCGCGGGCCAAGTCCGAGTTCGCCTACTGGCCAACGGGCACCAACCCCGGGATGCCCACGCCGGAGAACGTAGCGGTGCTGGCAGAGACTCATGGTCTTCTTACGATCTCCTCGCTGGCGGTGAATTGGCCGCCCTCAACTGGGCGAGCCACCCCCTCGTTAGGTCAAGTAGTAGTGCACCCGTTTGGGGCCTGAGGAGCGACACGTGCGCGTGATCTGGATCAACGGTGCGTTCGGCGCTGGGAAGACCACTCTGGCGCAGCAGTTGACGACGGATGACCCTCGGCTGCTGATGTTCGATGCGGAGTTGCCAGGGTTCATGCTCCGCGAGATCGTTCCGCCGCCTGCGAGCGGCGATTTTCAAGACCTGCGGGTGTGGCGGCGTAGCGTCGCGGATACAGCAACAGCGCTGCTTGAGGAGTACGGACGGACGCTTGTCGTACCGATGACCGTGGTGGTGCCGTCGTACCTTGACGAGATTTTCGGCCGGCTGCGGGCCCACGACGTGCTTGTCGACCACTTCTTCATCGACGTGCCCACCGACGTCCTACGGACGCGCATCGCGGCGCAGTCGGTCTGGCCGAATGACCCGGATCGTGATGCGCAGGTACGTGCTTGGCGGCTGGAACAGGTAGCCCGCTGCGCTGCAGCTGTCAGCATGCTGCCGGCCGACACGGTGGTGCTGGATGGTCAGCTGCCGGTGGCGCAGTTGGCCTCGGAGGTCCTGGCACGGTCAGCAACGTGATCTCTCGTAGCGGCCAACCGAGCTCATTCGGGAACGGCGGCTCGGCTGACGGTGGCCGCGAGACCATCCTCATGTCGCTGAAGCCCCTGTACCACGACCCCCTCTGGGCGGGCGGGAAGACGCACGGGTTCCGGCGCCGGTTCCTGACAGGCCAGTCGGCGCGTTGGTACGTCTACCTCACCTGGCCTGTCGCCCGGCTCGGCGCGGTTATCGACCTCGGGCCCGCCATCGTCGACACTCCGGAGCGGATTGCCGAGATCGCCGAACGGGCTCGCCCCGGCAATGGCGCCTCGGTGCTCGAGTACGTCCAGGACCTGAACCAGGCCTTCGCTATCCCGATCCAACGAGTTGCGGAGTACCCCGGGTTGTCGCTGGAGCAGCTCAGGGCTCAGCTGGGCGCATTCCATCCTCCCCAGGGGTACGCCAAGCTGCGCAACCACTCTGAGCTGCTCGGCATCTGCGAGAAGATCACGGCCGGTTCACCGAGCCGCGAGATGACCGTGACTGATCGCACCGAGGAGGTGGCGGCAACCGGCGCGGCGTTTCTAACGACTTTGTCACCGATATAGCTTCATCACCGATACATTGAGGGCATGGCCACACCCACGCCACTTCGAGAGCCCACCTTCCTGATCCTCACCGCGCTCGCGCGGGAATCCATGCACGGCTACGGCATCATCAGCGACGTCGCGGCCCTTTCCGGTGGGCGGCTGGCGTTGCGGCCCGGCACCCTCTACGGCGCACTCGATCGCCTCACTGACGAGGGGCTGGTGGAGCGGGACCACGAGGAGGTCGTCGAGGGACGACTGCGCCGCTACTACCGGCTCACCGAAACCGGCCGGTCCGTGCTCACCGCCGAGACCGAACGGCTACGCCGCAACGTCGAGGCCGCCAGCCAGCGACTGCGGGCCCGGCCCGCCGGCACCCCCGCCGGTGGCACTTCACCTGGCCCCCTCACCCTTCCCGGGGCGACGGCCCGCCCCATCCTTCGACCGACCGGAGGCCCGGCATGAACCAGCCCAACCCTGCGCCGGAACAGGCGGGTTCGCCGTTGGAGTCCCGCTACCGGCGGCTGCTGCGGGCCTACCCGGGCGCCTACCAGGCCGACCGGGGCGACGAGATCGTCGGGACGTACCTCGACACGATCGAGCCGGGGCGGCGCTGGCCCTCCCCACACGACGCCCTCGACCTGCTCGGCGCCGGACTCCGAGAGCGACTGCGCGGGTACGGCGCCCTCGGACTGGCCGCCGCCTTCCCACTGGCCGCGACCGCCGCGCTCAACACCCTCATCGCGGTCGCGACCTTCCTACTCCTGCAGGTCGAGTTCGAAGACCCCCGCTTCGCCCGACTGGACCCGGTCGGCCCGGTCCAGACCCTCGGCGCCGTCATCTGGCTGGGCTGGCTTCTCGTCGGCCTCACCGCCACGGCGCTGCCCGGATCCTGGACCCGCACCGCCGCGGCCGGCGGTCTCCTGCTGACTGTCGCCGTGCCGCCCGTGGCCGCCCTCATCGGACAACCCGGGCCGCCGCTGTTCGTGCTACTCCCCGCCGCCGCGCTCGGCCTGGCAACCCTCGCGCTGCCCTCCCATCCCGGCTGGGTCGCACGTAGCCTGCCGCTGCTCACGGCCGGCTGCATAACAGCCGCATCCGTGGCATTCAGCGCAGCCGAGAACGGCGGCAACATGTTCACCTCGTACAGCTCGACCCCAGAGCTGCTGGCGATGGCTGGTGGGCTGATGTTCACACTGGTCCTGCTCGTCGGCCTCGGCCGCGCCCTACGCGCCGACGACACCGGCCTCTGGGCGACCCTGCTGCTCGCCACCCCAGCCGGCCTGTTCGGTGCCGACCAGCTCAGCCAGGCGATCTGGGGTACCAGCGGCGGCGGACCCACCCCAGCGGCCTTCGCCACCACAACCGGATCGATCCTCCTCGCCGGTGCAGCGCTGCTCGCCGCGGCGCTCGCCGGTCAGGCCGCACGACACCGGACCGTACGTCGACGAGTCCTCGACGAAGCCTGCCCGACCTGCGGACACCGGCCGGAGGTGACAGCAGAGGCGTGACCCTCCCCCAGACCTCAGCCACTCCCGGGTACCAAAGCGTGCCGTCGGGTCCGAGCTTGGTTAGTCGGTCGTCTCGTCGATGTCGGGCCAGAGCCGGACCGCCCGCGCGGCGGCGTCGAGGATCACCTGGCCGTCGACCTCCAGCCGCGACTCCGGCGTGTCGTACGCCGGCCACTCGCAGACGATGGTGACGGGCCCGGTCGGCGGCAGCGGCCAGACCCAGTAGTGTGCCACATGCCGCCGGGCGTCCGACTCAGCGTTGCCCGGAAACAACAACCGGCCAGGGGGCTCAGCATCCAGCGGCGTGAGTGAGCGCCGATCCATGTTGGTGACGGTGCTCCCGTCGGCGAACTGCACACCCACCCGGAGGAAATCAGCTGGCACGGGCTGCCCTTCCCAGTACCCGATCCGGTGGTGGTGCATCAGGTCAACCCGACGGTCCGGCGTGCGTAGCACCGCGGTCACGCTGAAATCGAAACCCGCGGGGTAGGCGAGCAGGCCGCTGATCGCGACCGCGACGCGATCGGTGTGGACCAGCACGTGGCTTTCCGCCACGACACCCGGGGATCACCGCCTCGGGTTTCATCCAGGCGGGACGGGGCTGTCTGATCGGTTCTGGCGCGACGTCCGATGCCGCTACCTGCCGGTCGAAGAAGCCCATATGGCCCACCTTCCCACAGTTCCGAGCTCTCGTACGGCCGGGTTTATCTGCCCTCCTCCGACTCGGTGCTTACCCGGCACCGCCGGCCCCCGACGCATCATCGCGCAGGTAAGCCGTGGCCCGGCCGTCCATCGATAAGGCGGGATGTTTTCGGCGTAGTGCGATCAGTGTTGCCCGCACCTCAGGTTGCTGAGCGGCTTCGGCGAGGTCGAAGGCTTCGGCGGCGTAGGCGTGCGCGACACGGGTCGCGCCCAGGTCCAGGGCGAGGGCGCCGAGCAGCCCGGACAGGTGGACGGCGACGGTGTAGAGCCGGGCGCGTTGTGGTGGGTGCTGCTGCCCGGCCATGAGCTCATCCACACAGGTACGCAACGGCCGCAGGCGCGCCAGGCGGGCTGCTGGCGGAAGGCGTTCGTTGTCGGCGATCGCCTGTCGGACCTCGTCTTCGAGGTAGCTGAGTCGGGCGTCTTCGTCGTTGCAGGACTTCAGCGCGGCTCGGCGGGCGTTGATGCTGTTCTCGTCTTCCCAGAGAGCCGATTCACCTTCTCCGCTGTCGTTGGAATCGGTGCTGGCGATGGGCGTCGGCCGGTGCGGGTTCTTCGCCGACGGGACCGACGGTGGCTGTGGTTGGTGCCGCTGGACTCGCCTGGTGAGGCGGTCGTATTCCTGGGTGAGGGCGCCGTTGGTGTGCAGGGCGGTGTCGCAGCGTGCCCAGAACTCGCGCTCGGGGTGTTGGCGGCCGGTCTCGGTGTTGGCGACGGAGCTGCGGCCGTACTGCACGAGCCGGGCGAGGCCCTGCTGGGTGAGGTTGGCTTGCTTGCGCAGCTGTGCGAGGTGGCGGCCGAGTGCGCGCCGTGCCGTCGTGATCTCGTCGTCGGCCATGGTTTGCCACCCCCTGGCGGTGCCGAGATGCGGTCACGGTGCGGGCAGACCGTATCCGCCGCCTCCGACAATTCCTGGGTCGGTTACTGAGCGCTGCCGGGGGTCGGACGGAGCTTGGTCGACAGCCGGGCAGCCTAGCGGCTGCGTCGGCCGCCGGTAGAGGTCACGCGCGGCCGACGATGTCGCCGTCTTGACGGAGTCGGCAGCGGAATCTGCCGACAATGTCGTGGCACGGCGCGGCGGGCGTGTCGGACGGCTGGCGTCCTACGGTCGACTCATGCCCGCCGAACGCCGTGACTTCACCGCCGATCTACCTCGCAAGCGGATGGCCGCAGGGCTGCTCCTGACCGATCCCCACGGTCGAGTGCTGCTTGTCGAGCCGGCATACAAGGCCTCGTGGGAGATCCCCGGTAGGTGCGTCGAGGCCGACGAGTCGCCCTACCAGGCGGCGGTCCGGGAGTGCCGTGAGGAACTCGGGCTGACCCTGACGCCCGGCCGGCTGCTGGTCATGGACTGGGTGCCACCGCAGCCTGGCCGCACCGAGGGCGTCATGTTCGTCTTCGACGCGGGCACGCTCACGTCCGAGCAGACGGACCGGATCGTCTTGCCGCCGACAGAGTTGCGCAGCTGGTCCTGGTGCGACCAGCCGGCGGCCCATGAACGCCTGCCGGCGCTGCTGGCCCGACGCGTCGCCGCGGCCCGGGAAGCACGCGGCCACGGGTTCACCAGATACCTGGAGAACGGGCTGCCCGTCACCTGAGCCCCGGCCCTACACGGGCCAGCCGCATCCACGATTCGACTCATAGCCCTCTGCTGAAAATCCGATCTGCGGGAGGTCGCCTTCGGGCGACCGGCCCGACTCACACACGTCCCACCTCCATCCATTTACACACTTTGAGGAGGTCTGTCCATGACTCAGACGACCACCGCACAGAGCCCCAGTACAGCGGGCCAGCCGGGCACCGCGCGCCCGGAGTCGGTCTTGCCGGAGCTACGGGCCACATGGTGGGAGACGGGGGTGCGGGCCCGCGCGGAGGCGGGCGTGTTCACCGTCTTCGCGGAACTCCCCCGGCTCGTCTGGACCGCACTGGGCGTCAGTTGGCGCGCCGACCGGCTCCGCACTGGCGTGGTCGCCGTAGCGACTGTCGGCGCCGGGGTGATGGCGGCCTTCGGCCTGTTGGCCACACAGCGGGTGTTGGTGGAGTTGTTCGCCGGCGGGCCGACCGCGGACAAGGTCCGGGCGGCGTTGCCCGCGCTGGCCGTGCTGGCGGTCGCGGTCGCGCTGCGTGCGGGAATGGGCATCGCCACCGGGTACGCGCAGAACGCGTTGACGCCGCAGGTGAGCCGGGAGGTGGAGCGGGGCCTGTTCGAGGTGTCCACGCAGGTGCGGCTGGAGGCGTTCGACGCCGACGCGTTCGCCGACGACATGGAACGCGCCTCCCGAGGCACCGAGTCCGCGATCGGCCTGGTGCAGTCCTCGATGAATCTCCTCGCCGGGCTGGCCGGCGTACTGGCGGTGGCCGTCGCCGTCGTGGTGATCCACCCACTGCTGCTGGTGGCGTTGTTGGTGGCGACGGTGCCGAACGGGTGGGCCGCGCTGCGGGCGGGACACCTGCGGTATCAGACCTACACCGCCGGGTCGGTGCGCCGACGCCGACTGTGGCTGCTGCAGCGGCTGATGGCCGAGCGGGCATCAGCGCCGGAGTTGCGGTCGTACGGGCTGCGCCGGTTCCTGCTCGACCAGTATGACCGGGTCATGCAGGTCGAGACCGACATCCAGCTCGTCCTGGCGCGGCGGGTCACCACCACCACCTCGGTCGGGGCGATGATCGGAGGAGTAGCCACCGCCGCGGTGTACGTCCTGCTCGGCCTGCTGCTGATCGACGGGCAGATCCCCCTCGCCGCCGCGGCGACGTGCGTGATCGCCGTGCAGTCCGCGCAGCGCTCCCTCGCCATCGTCACCTTCCAGGTCGATCGCGTCTACACCGAGGGTCAGCACTTCCGTGACTACACCGGGTTCATGACCCGCGCCGCCGCCTACCTGCCGGGCAGCAGCGGACCGCTGGCCACGACGGGCCCCGAACGGCTGCGGGAACTGACCGTCAGCGGGGTGAGCATGCGCTACCCCGACCGCGACGCACCCGCCGTCGACAACGTCACCATGACGATCACTGCCGGGCAGACCGTCGCGTTCGTCGGGGAGAACGGCTCGGGCAAGACGACCCTCGCCGCGATGATCGCCACCCTCCGCACCCCCAGCGACGGCGTCATCGAGTGGAACGGCCAGCCCATGCCGGAGTGCGACATCGACGGGCTACGAGCGCGGATCGCGGTGGTAACGCAGGAATACCACAAGTGGCCGTTCACCGCGGCCACCAACATCGCCATCGGCAACGTCGACACCGACGCCCAGCAGGACCTCATCGAAGCCGCCGCCGCCCGCGCGGTCGCCCACGACATGATCACCGAACTGCCCCACGGGTACGAGACACTGCTCGACCGCACCTTCGCCCGAGGCCAAGACCTCTCCGGCGGGCAGTGGCAACGCATCACCGCCGCCCGCGGCTTCCTGCGCGACGCCGAACTGCTCATCATGGACGAGCCGTCCTCCGCGCTCGACCCCCGCGCCGAAGACGCCCTGTTCCAGGCCATCCGCGACCGCAAAGGCCGGGCCACCACGATCCTGATCACCCACCGGCTCGCGAACGTCCGCCACGCCGACCGGATCTTCGTCCTGCACCACGGCCGGCTCGTCGAGGCCGGCAACCACGACGACCTCATCGCCACCGGCGGCCGGTACGCCGAACTGTTCGCCCTCCAGGCCGCCGGCTACGACGCCACCCCAAGCGAGGACAGCCACATCCCGCAACAGCACCTACCCGCCTCGCGATAGGAAGAACCGTCATGGACCACGCGGCCCCCACCGGCAACTCCGAGACGATCCTCATCAGCATCCGCGGCAACTCCAGCGCCGGTAAGAGCACCATCGCCACGGCGTTGCGGCGCCGGCACGGCCGCGGCTGCGCCATGGTCGGCCAAGACCACATCCGTCGGATCCTGCTCAGAGAACGCGACAAGCCCGGCGGCCTCGCACCCGCACTCATGGCGCAGAACGTTCGTTTCTGCCTCCACCACGGCTACCACGTGATCCTGGAAGGGATCATGCACACCGCCCGGTACCGGAGCATCCTCACCGAACTGCGCGACGCGCACCGCGGGCGAACGCTCTTCGTCTACCTCAACGTGTCGCTACCCGAGACCTTGCGACGCCACGAAACGCGTCCCTTGGCGGCGGAGGTGTCGCCGGAAAACCTGCGCAGCTGGTACACCCCGCGCGACGTACTCGGCTGGCCCGACGAGCTCGTCCTGCCCGAGACCACCACCCTGGAGCAAGCGGTCAAGCGCATCGCCACCACCGCCGGCCTGCCGTTGACCGGCCGCGACAACGACCTGCTCCCGGCCGTCCCATGACTTCACCCCAGACGGCAGCGCAGGCAGTGCCGGTCTCGTGGCGGACGGGCCGGATGACGTGTTCGCGGCGCTGATCGCCCGTGCCGCTGCCGCACGGGTGGGCACCGGCCGGGTTGTGCACCGCACCGACAAGGCCGTCGTCGCGACCGGCCGCCGCGACGGCCGACCGGTGATCGTGAAGCTGTTGACCGCCGACGATCCGTACTGGGTCGGCTGGCGTCAGCACGAGCTGCGCATGTACGAGCTGCGCATGTACGAGCTGCGCATGTACGAGCTGCGCATGTACGAGCTGTTCACCGATCAGCCGCCCCCCGTGCGCGTGCCACGAGTGCTGTACGCCGATGCCCGCCTGACCGTTCTTACTCAGCTACCTGGGCAGCGTCTGGACGACCAACGCCACCTCACGCGCGACGTCAGCCCGCCACCGCACAGCTGGTCCTGGACACCCTCTCATATCGCCATGATCAGGAGCGTCTCCCCAAAACGCCCGCAACAGTTATATCGCCACCTTTCCTAAACCCTGCGGAGGGGGTCGGAGAGCTTCTTGCCCTACGTCCAAAGGTCGAGGGCCGCCAACCGAATGCAGCCCACTTCAGCGCCGCATCGTTACCCGATCGTGATCACTACACTGTGCTCATATTTGGCAAGTAAGTTGTCTCATGTGTCCAACTCTGTAGCGATTCAATATTGAAGACAGTTACGGCCCGCGTAAGTATGGAAGACAGCTAGGGGCAATCGAAGCTTAGAAGTACGGCTAGCATCAATGGCAATCGCGCGATCCATTTAACCACGGCCATCTCATCAGGTTGATAGCCTGTTCGGGACTGCCCAACCATGGGCTCATATCGGCCCAGTAAGGAGAAAGAATGAGGGTCAAACCGAGGAAGGTTGGAATTGTTCGGAGGGCTGCCGTGGCGACGGCCATGGCAGCCGGCCTAATCGCATCAGTGGGGATTTCGGGTAGTCCGGCGCTTGCCGCTGACCCCCCGCCTGGATGCTGGTCCGGCCTCCCGACCGGCTGGTACTGCTACTTCAATGGCGAAGAGTTTACTGGGACCAAGTGGCGCGAGTATCGGTGCTTCGGAAACACCTATCAGTCCTACCCCAGCTGGTTGTGGGACAACGCACGGTCCTGGACCCATCTGCAGTACGAGGGTGCATGGATCCGAAACTACAACTGGGATAGCTACTTCGGCTTGTATCAATACAAGTTCGACATGGTCGGTTTTACGGGCGACGAGTACGTAGCTGCCGGAACCTCCAGCAGCGCGGACACGATGAAGAATAACTGTTAGGCCCTCTGAAGGCGCCTACGATCACGCCGAGAACGCCGGCGGATAGTCTTGAGTGGCGCTGATGCCCCTTCGCCGGGTTGTGGCGTACGATGCCACAACCCGGCGATTCGGGGCCATACTAAGTCTGGGAGCGTAGAAGGTGACCTTTGCGATGCGGGCTGCCGCAGCCGTACTAGCAGCGGCTGTATTGACCGGATGCACCTCTGGTGACGACGGCGGTGGCGACGGCGAACACAGTCGGGCGGGACTGGACCCAGTAGTGATGGCGATGGATCCTACTTCCGTGGACCCCAAAAGAATCGACTACCCGCTGGATACGTTTTCGCTAGGTAACGAGGACGTGCGCTTAATCAACCAGGCCATAGGTGCCGTCGAGCAAAAATGCTTTCAGCGCTTCGGATTAGACCTCCCGATTCCGGAACCGCCGAACGGGCGAGCGTTTCCGGTGTGGGACTGGTATGGGCTCTGGGATGAACAAGCGACCAGAAGTTATGGCTATAGCTCACCCCCCATGATAACCGGAGGCGAGCCCTTCGCCGATGCAGTTCCGCCGGAATGGGCGCCTGTCCTGGGCGGAGAGCAAAAGACCTTCAACGGCCTGGAAATCCCAGAGGGTGGTTGTCAAGGCGAGGCGTTGCGCGCTTTGGGTGGCCGGCCCAACGTGGGAGCCGACGTGGAAGTCTTGCAGCGTGAAGCCGTCAACCGTGCTCGACAGCACGACGCGGTCAAGCCGCTCATCAAGGATTGGGCGAAGTGCATGAAGCAGGGAGGGTGGGACTTTTCTGACCCTAAGGACCCATTCAGCGACCGTCCGGATCCAAAGAGTGTTGGGGGTCGACTGGAAATGTCACCGGCGGAGCTCGACATGGCACTCCATGACATCAACTGCAAGAAGTCGACCGGACTTCTACGGGCCTGGGTTGCTGCCGATGTGGCAAATCAGCAGCTTCTCGTCGAGGAGAACGCTGAAGCTCTGCGTGAAATGACTGACCTGCGAGCCGCTACCCTCAACAAGGCCAACGACATCGTTGCAGGCAGGTAGCGGACGTGCGGTGGCTGCCTTCCCGATCCCGTCACGCAGAACCCGACTGCGGGGCCCTGTCAGCTGTCCCTGACGAGGGCATCGAACCAGCAGACGGCCCCACGCGAACAGGTCTGTCCCGGAGACGTGGGACCCTCGCCGTAGTGATCGCGTTGTCCGTTGCGGTGGCGGCGTTCGGTCTTGCGTCGCCGTTATGGGTGAAGTCTCCCCAACAGTTGGCGGCGCAGGCAGCACCGCCGTCTCCGTCGGTGTTGACCGCCGCCGTCGAACGGCGAGTTGTGAAGCAGACCGTCGTCTTGCGAGGAGAAATCACGTCCTTGCAGCTGTTTGAGGCGACCCCGTCGCCACGCGGTGAGGGGATCGCCCCCGTTGTGACGGCGGTGCGAAAACAGCAGGGTGACGAGGTTCAGGCAGGCGAGGTGCTCCTAGAGGTGGCAGGCCGGCCGTTGGTGGCGTTGCCGGGCAAGGCGCCGGCATATAGGGATCTGCGTCCAGGAGCCGAAGGTATCGATGTCGCCCAACTGCAGCGCGCCCTGACAGCGCTTGGTCATTCGCCAGGCAAGGCGAACGGCGTCTTCGGGCTGGCCACCGAGCAAGCGGTAGACGCCTACTACTCCGATCTGGGATACGCAGTACCGACGACGGGAGACGAAGCAGCGGTCGAGGCTGCCGAGGCTGCCGTCAAGCAAGCCAAACGTCGGGCCGAGGACGCGCGCGCCGCTGTTAGTGCTGCGCCCCCCGAAGAGCCAGGCGTGCCGGACCCTCGAATTCAAGCCAGCCGGGATCTGGATCGCGCAAAGGAGGATCTCACGGAGGCGACCAAACAGCTAAAAGACCTGGAGCTGCGCAGCGGACCGATGGTACCGCTGTCAGAGATCGTGTTCCTGCCGGACTTCCCAGCCAGACTGCACGAGCTCAAGGCTGTCACAGGCGCCCAGGTCACGCCGCCGGCGGTGACCCTGGCTAGCGGCCCACCAGTGGTGACAGCATTGGTGAGCCCCGGCCAGCGTGAACTACTCAAACCAAAGATGCGAGTCGAGATCACTCTTCCAGGGAAGAATCCCGTTCAAGGAACCATCACATCAGTAGGAGAACTGCGCCAGGGTGAAAGCGGCGGCGCACCGGGCCACCCTGTAGTGGTGACACCGCGAGCTGAGCTGGATGGCGCACTCGTTGGTCAAGGGGTACGACTGACGGTCGAGGCCGACAGTAGCGGTGAACAAGCGTTGGCCGTGCCGATCTCGGCGTTGTTCGCAAGCCCGAACGGCGATGTTCATGTCGTCAAGTACCTTGAGACTGGCGTCGAGCATCGATTGCGTGTGAGCGTCGAAATGTCTGGCGACGGGTACGTCGCGATTACAACTGACGCCGGCGAGCTTGACTCCGGAGACCGCGTCGTGGTCGGTGCAGGAAACGTGCCGGCCGACGGAGGGCGTTGACATGCCTGGTGCCCTCGCTGAATTGTCGGGAGTGGCGGTGACATACCCCGGACCTCCACCGGTTCACGCGCTGCGCTCCACCAACCTCACCATCTACCCTGGCGACTATCTTGCAATCGTCGGCCCATCGGGCTCCGGTAAATCCACACTGCTCAGCCTGCTTGGGCTGTTGCGCCGACCTACTTCAGGCCGACTATTATTGGATGGCCTCGACACCTCGCAACTGCGTGATCACGAGCGGGCGGCTCTTCGCGGTCGCTATATCGGCTTCGTGTTCCAGTCCTTTCACCTACTCCCTCATCGAACCGCACGTGAGAACGTTATGCTAGCGCAGCTATATCAAGCGACACGTGCCGGGTTGCGGCGAGAGATGGCCGACCGTGCGTTGGAACGAGTCGGGCTCACGCATCGAGCAGCCGCTCCGCCCACCCGACTGTCGGGAGGAGAACGTCAGCGGGTAGCCATCGCGCGAGCTCTGGCAATGTGCCCCCGCCTTCTGCTGTGTGATGAACCGACTGGAAACCTTGACAGCGACACGACCAACAGTGTGCTCGACCTCATCGATGAGGTTCGCAGCGACGGACTCGCCGTGGTCATGATTACCCACGATATGACCGTGGCGGCAAGGGCCCACCGAACAGTGTCTATCCGCGACGGCAAATTGCAAGAGTCTGGAGCGGGGGCGGAATCAAAACGGACCGCTGCATCACAAGGGCGGGTGGGATGAGACTTCGCCGCATGCGACCATTGGGGCTGAGCCCCTCACGGCTGTCGCCCCGTGACCTGTGCGCCGAGGCAGTCACTGGAATTCTCCAGCGGCCCGCCCGCACAGCTCTCACTGCTATTGGCGTGGTGTTGGGCGTGGGCGCGTTCGTGGCGGTCCTAGGTCTTACTAGTACCGCCAGCGGACAGATCAGCGAGCGATTCACAGCTTTGGTGGCAACCGAGGTCACCGTCGAAGAATCTCCGGGCTCGGACGGGGCGAGAGAGGCTTCGGTCTTCCCTGCGGACGCGGATAGTCGGCTGCGGGCGCTTAACGGGGTTGTCGACGCTGGCGTATTTTGGCCCGTGCCCGACGACACCATCACCTCCGTAGTTGCCCTGTCACTACCGGGCAGCCGTGGCGAGGACTATGTACCGGTTATGGCGGCAAGTCCCGGGGTGTTCGGCGCGGTACGCGCGACAATATCTCTCGGCCGCACCTACGACGACTTCCACAACAGCCAAGCCACACAGGTAGCCGTGCTCGGCGTCGCCGCCGCCTCACGGCTCGGCGTTACTCGGGTCGAAGCGTCACCGGTTATATTCGTCAATGGCATTCCGCTGACGGTCATCGGTATCGTAAACGACGTCGCCCGCCGGCCGGAATTGCTCTCAGCCGTCCTCGTTCCCCGCGGTACGGTCGAGAAGCTATTGGGCTCGGCCTACGACAGCTCTCAGCCGCCCCAGATGGTCATCGAAACACGGTTAGGAGCAGGCCAGCTGGTCGCCGAGCAGGCCGCCGTCGCGCTACGGCCCGACTTGCCCAACAGCTTTAAGGTAACTGCCCCACCGAACCCACGGATGCTGCGCGAACAAGTCACCGCTGACCTGTCGATCCTGTTTCTCCTCCTGGCAACTATATGTTTGATAATCGGTGCGGCCAGCATCGCTAACACGATGGTCGTGGCCGTCCTCGAACGGGTGCCGGAGATCGGACTTCGCCGCGCACTCGGTGCTCGTCGCCGCCATGTGGCCGCACAGTTCCTCGCCGAAAGTACCGCGCTTGGAACCGTCGGCGGACTAACCGGTGTTGGCATCGGTGTCGGCTGTGTTGTCGCGGTCGCTGCCACACAAGACTGGACACCTATTATGGAGCCTGTTGTCGTGCTTCCTGCGCCACTGCTCGGCTCCGTCATCGGGCTGCTCGCTGGCGTTTATCCAGCTGTGCGCGCAGCTCACATCGAGCCCGCAGACGCTTTATGAGCTGATGGTATAAACGTCGAGTGGATCTACGGAAACACCTTTGGCCCAGTAGGTGATGGGGATAGCATCGGCGGCCATGGTTGTGGTGTGATCCATCAGGTGAGAGCCCTGCAGACCAGAACAGGATGCATACGACGTTCTCCCATGGCGTGGGCTGTCGCACAGGCTCCGAGTTCGCCGCTAGGAGAACCTGACAGTGCATATGCGGCAGGCAGTCAACCAGCCTCGGAAAGTCATTGTCGCCCACCGTTGCTCGTGGGCGGCTTCCCCATGTTCGGCTCGCGCTCGCCGCAACACCCGCCAGCGGAACCCGGGCGGCAGGCAGCCAGGGCCCCGGCAAAGTCGTGACGTGACTGACTTGCGAGGTTCGCACCGCTGCTCGACCAGATCAGCGACCTACGCGACACCGTGATCCCCGCCGACGCCCTGCACTGCCAACGCGAGCACATCACCTACCTCGCGCAACGCGGCGCCCACTGGATCCTGACCGTCAAAGGCAACCAGTGCGCCACGAGGCGCTCTGACCGCCTGGTCCATCACCAGCAAACTCACCCAACCCATTTTCATCGCCGCCGCCGGCATCCTCGCCGCCGCCACCGGCCCCCGCACCGCCCTCACCGCAACAGCCGCCCTCACCCTCACCAGCGCCGCAATTCCTGCCGTGGGAGACAACCCTGAACAGCCCGCCCCCGTTACCCCGCCGCCAGTGGACGTCGCCGCCTAACGCGTCGTTTCGGTAGCGCGAGAACCCGCCTGCCGCCGTCACGGTGCCCTTCCCCTCGTAACGTGGAGGCCGGAACTTGAGGGATAGAGGTTCATGGCTGAGACGAGACGCCGGTTCGATCCGGAATTCCGCGCGGGCGCGGTCCGGATCGTGCGGGAGACCGGGAAGTCG
>NZ_QGSZ01000256.1 GCF_003857055.1 Micromonospora inaquosa
GGGTTACCGGGGGTCAGGGGATGCCGCGCAGCACGGCGGCGCCGACGGCGGCCTCGGTGTGCCCGACGAGTTCCTTGAGGGGGGCCGGCAGCGCGGGGATGAGGACGTTCAACCGGTGGTGGGCTCGAGGGCCGGCGCTCCACAGCACCTCGCGGGTCAGCCCGGCGGCCACGACCAGGCCGAGCAGCAGGGCGTCCGGGACGCCCGGCGGGTCCGGCCGGTCCAGCAGGGCCCGCAGCCGGGTGGCCGGCCAGGCCACCGCGTTGAGGTCGATCGGCAGGTAGCTGACCGTGGTACGCAGCAGCCGACGGCTCTCCTGACGGCGCAGCACCCCGGCGCGGGCCAGCCGCTCCCCCACCGAGGTCGTCGCGCTCTGCGCCAGGAAGCTCAGCCAGGTGTTGAGCTCCCGGTGCTGGGCTTCACCGATCAACTGGTCCAGCACGGTGTGCGCCAGCGCGTCGGCCGGCGGGCGCCGGTCGATGACGGTGACCTGCCCGGCCTGCACGGTGATGTGCCCATAAAGGATCAACTCGCCGAGGAGCCCGCCGGCGAGCCCGAGCCCGGTCGCCGCCGGGTGCAGTTTCGCCTTGCCACGACTGTCGTTGTGTGCGATCAGGAAGAACTCGTCGGCGATGAGCAACGGTCCTCCCGCACAGGTATGTCCACAGTGATCGCGACCGGGAAAGGATGCACCGACAGCTACTGCAATGCAACTCCCAGATTTGAAAGTTGCACTCCGTGCAGGCGCGACCTGCGGATCTTGTCGTGGCAGACTCGGACGGTGACTGCCACCCCCACCATCCGTCCCGCTGCCAGCCCGACCGTGCGGCGACGCCGTATCGCGCGGGAGCTCCGCCAACTTCGGGAACGCGCGGGCATGACCCTCGATGTGGCCGCGCGTCAGCTCGACATGTCGAAGAGCAACCTGTCCCGGATCGAGACCGCGCAGATCGGCATCAAACCGCGCGACGTCCGGGCCGCCCTCGCGCTCTACGAGGTGACCGGCTCGGACGCCGAAGCGCTGATCGAGATCGCCCGGGGCGCGCAGCAGCGGGGCTGGTGGCAGAACTACAGCGACGTGCTCCCCGAGTGGTTCGAGTTCTACGTCGGGCTGGAGGCCGAGGCGGCGGCGCTACGCACGTACGAGGCCGAGTCGGTGCCCGGGCTGCTGCAGACCGAGGCGTACGCCCGGGAGATCTTCCGGCGCACCGCCGGCGAGGACGGGCTGGAGCGCAAGGTCGCCGCCCGACTGCGCCGGCAGGAGGTGCTGCGCCGCGACGACCCGGTCGACCTGTCGGTGGTGATCAATGAGGCAGTGCTGCTGCGCCCGGTCGGCGGCGCCGCGGTGATGGCCGCCCAACTGGTCCACATGAGCCAGATCGCGCAACTACCCAACGTGACAATTCAGGTACTTCCATTCGCGGCCGGCGGACATCCGGCCATGAGCACCCCGTATGTGATCCTCAACTTCGCCGAGGCCGCCGACGCGTCCGTGGTTTACCTGGATAACCTCACGATGGGACTGGCGCTGGAGGAAGCCGATCATGTGCTCGGGTATAGCCTTCTGCACGAGGAGCTGTGCCGGATGGCGCTCGATCCGACGGCGTCGTTGACCCGTCTTGAGCAGGCTTCTCGTAACTTTGCGTGACCGCGTCTGCGGCACGCCGACGCAGACGAGAGGTACCGCGGATGACGGCGTACGACCTGACCCGAGCGGACTGGCGCACCAGCACGCGCAGCAGCGGCAACGGCAACTGCGTAGAGGTCGCGACAGTCGACGGTCAGGTCGCCGTCCGGGACAGCAAGGACCGCTCCGGGCCGGTGCTCGCCTTCGGTTCGGCGGCCTGGCGGGCCTTCGTGCTCGGCGTCGGCGAGGTCCGTCGCTCCTGACGCACCCGGGGCGGTGCGAGACTGGGCCGTGCTCTCCGACGTAACCCTCGACCTGCCGGTCCGTCCGGTCCTGCCGGCGCTGGTCGCGGCCCTCGACGCGGCCGGCGCCGGCGTGCTGGTGGCCCCACCGGGCACCGGCAAGACCACCCTCGCGCCGCTGGCCGTGGCCGACCGGGTGACCGGTCGGGTGGTGATCGCCCAACCTCGCCGGGTGGCGGCGCGGGCCGCCGCCCGGCGAATGGCCGAGCTGCTCGGCGAGCGGGTCGGTGAGCGGGTCGGCTACGCGGTACGCGGCGAACGCCGGGTCGGCCCAACCACCCGGATCGAGGTGGTCACCACCGGCCTGCTGGTCCGCCGGCTGCACCACGACCCCGAGCTGCCCGGCACGAGTGCCGTGCTGCTCGACGAGTGCCACGAACGGCAACTCGACGCCGACCTCGCCCTGGCCTTCACAGTGGAGGCGCGCGCCACCCTCCGGCCGGACCTGTGGCTGCTGGCGATGTCGGCGACCCCGGACACGGACCGGTTCGCCGCGCTGCTGGGTGGGCCCAGCCCCGCGCCGGTGGTACGGGCCGACTCGGCGTTGCATCCGGTACAGCGGATCTGGGTGCCCCCGGCGCGCCCGATCGCCCCGCCCGGGGCCGGGCCGGTGGACCGGGCCCTGCTCGACCACGTGGCCGCCACCGTCCGGCGGGCGCTGCGCGAGCACGACGGCGACGTGCTGGTCTTCCTGCCCGGGGCCGGCGAGATCGCGGCGGTCACCGGCCGACTGTCCGACCTGCGGGACGCGGTCGCGTTGTTGCCCCTGCACGGCCGGCAGCGCGGTGCCGAGCAGGACGCCGCTCTGCGTCGCGCGGACCGACGGCGGGTGGTGCTGGCCACCGCGTTGGCCGAGACCAGTCTGACCGTCCCGGGCGTGCGGATCGTGGTGGACGCCGGGCTCTCCCGGGTGCCCCGGATCGATTTGGCCCGTGGGCTGGGCGCGCTGGTCACCGTGCCGGTCTCCCGGGCCGCCGCCACCCAACGGGCCGGCCGGGCCGGCCGGGAGGCCCCCGGGTACGTCTACCGCTGCTGGTCGGCGGCGACCCATGAGCGGCTGCCCGCCCGCGCCGAGCCGGAGATCGCCACCGCCGACCTGACCGGTTTCGCGCTGGAGCTGGCCGCCTGGGGCGCACCGGACGGTGTCGGGCTCGCGTTGCCCGACGCGCCGCCGGCCGCCGCGATGACGGTGGCCCGGGACACCCTGGAGACCCTGGGCGCTGTCGACACCGACGGTCGGATCACGCCACGGGGGCGGTCGATCGCCGCCGCCGGGGCGCATCCGCGGCTGGCCCGGGCGCTGCTCGACGGGGCCGGCCGGGTCGGCTCCGACCGGGCCGCCGAGGTGGTCGCCCTGCTCGCCGAGGAGAGCGCGGCCGGCCCCGGTGACGATCTGGTCGCCGGTTGGCGTCGGTTGCGCACCGGCGTCGACGCGGGCGCGACGGCCCGCTGGCGCACCGAGGTACGCCGGCTGCGCGCCGCGCTGCCGAACGGCGCCCCGGCGAAGGGCCGCGCCGATGCCGGCGGCCACCCCGGCTCGGGTGGGCTGAGCGACGATCTCGCCGCCGGGCTGCTCGTCGGCCTGGCGTACCCGGAACGGTTGGCCCGGGTGCGGCGGCCGGGCGGTTCGGCGTACCTGATGACCGGCGGGACCGCCGCGGAGCTGGCGGCCGGCTCGGGGCTGGCCGGGTCCGACTGGCTGGCGGTGGCGGTCGCGGACCGCACCCCCGGCGCGCCGTCGGCCCGCATCCGCCGGGCCTGTCCGGTGGACGAGGCGACGGCCCGGGAGGCGGCCGGCCCGTTGCTGCGCACGGGCCGCGAGGTCGGCTGGTTCGACGGGGACGTGGTGGCCCGGGAGGTGACCCGGCTGGGCGCGATCGAGCTGGTCCAGCGGCGGCTGGACCGGCCGGACCGGGCGGAGGTGGCGGCCGCGTTGCTGACCGGCCTGCGTCAGGACGGGCTGGGGCTGCTGCCCTGGACTCCAGCGGCGCGGGCGCTGCGCGAGCGGCTCGCGTTCCTGCGGCACCACCTGGGTGATCCGTGGCCGGAGGTCGGCGACGACTCGCTGCTCGACGCCGCGCCGACCTGGCTGGGCCCGGAGTTGGCCGCCGCGCGACGCCGGGCCGACCTGGGGCGGGTGGACGTGTCGTCGGCGCTGCGTCGGCTGCTGCCCTGGGCGCAGGCCGCCCGCCTCGACGAGCTGGCCCCGGAGCGGGTCGAGGTGCCGAGTGGCTCTCGGATCCGGCTGGACTACCGCGACCCGACCGCGCCGGTGCTCGCGGTGAAGCTCCAGGAGACGTTCGGCTGGCCGGCGGCCCCGCGTATCGCCGGCGGTCGGGTGCCGGTGCTCCTGCACCTGCTCTCCCCCGCCGGCCGGCCGGTGGCGGTCACCGCCGACCTGGCGTCGTTCTGGCGTACCGGCTACCCGCAGGTCCGTTCCGAGCTGCGCGGGCGCTACCCCCGGCACCCGTGGCCGGAGGACCCGGGAACGGCGACACCCACCCGCCACGCCACGCCACGTCGGCGCTGAGCGCCGGCCTACTCCTCGACGACATCGGCCACCACGACTGTGACGTTGTCCGGCGCGCCGGCGTGCAGGGCCAGGTCGATCAGCTTGCCGGCGCAGGCGTCCCGATCCGGATAGCCGCTGAGCACCTCGGTGAGGGTGTCCGGGCGGACCACGTTGGAGAGGCCGTCGCTGCACAGCAGCCACCGGTCGCCGTCGCGGGGCACCATGGTCGCGTACGACGGGGAGACCTCCTCGCCCTGCAACGCCTGGGTGACCACGGCGCGGCGCGGATGGCTGCTGGCCTGCTCCGCGGTGATCACGCCCTGATCCACCAGCATCTGGACGAACGTGTCGTCCCGGGTGACCTGCTTGAGCACGCCCTCGCGGAACAGGTAGGCCCGGGAGTCGCCGACGTGCGCGAGGGCCAGGCAGCTGCCGGTACGGGCGAAGAGCAGGGCGGTCAGCGTGGTGCCCATGCCCTGGCGCTCGGGATCCTCGGCGACCGCCTGTCGGATCCGGGAGGTGGCCAAGGCGATGCCGCCCTCGAGCGCGGCCACCAGGGCGTCCTCGGGTGTCTCCACGTCCAGCGGGGCGACAGCGTCGATGGTGAGGGCGCTGGCCAGGTCGCCGGCGGCCATCCCGCCCATGCCGTCGGCGACGGCGACGAGCCAGGTGCCGGCGTGCAGGGCGTCCTGGTTTCCGCTGCGGATCAGCCCACGGTCGCTCGTTCCCACGGAACGCAGCTTCAGGGTCATGGGAGGCAGCCTGCCAGGCGAAGGGCGCAGTTGTCTCTAGGAGATCAGGACGACGGCGTGTGGCGCGGCGAATCTCACGTCCGGGCGGCGGCGCGTCGGGGGGCACCCGCCGGGCTGACCGCCCTCGTCGCACACCGAAACCCATCCAACCAGATCAATTGACATGGCGTACCGACGCTGGAAACATCGAGCCGACAACTGGGAGCGCTCCCAGAATTTCCCGCATCACCGTGCCACCACCACGTCCCACTTCCCGTCCCGGAAGGACTCCCCGTGACGTCATCCCGACGCCGCCTCCTGTTGGCTGCGGCGACCACTCTGGCCCTCACCGGCGCGGGCGCCGGCGCGGCCCACGCCGACCCACCACCGGACGCTCCCGAGCAGATCGACAACGGCGACTTCAGCGCCGGCGTGAGCCCCTGGTTCTCCTTCGGCACCGGCCCGCTGGCGGTCACCGACGGCCGGCTCTGCACCACCGTCGCGGGCGGACTCGCCAACCCGTGGGACGCCGGCATCGGCCAGGACGGCGTACCGCTGATCGCCGGTGCCGAATACACCCTCGGCTTCGCGGTCTCCGCCACTCCCGGCGCCGCGGTCAAGGCCGTGTTGCAGCTCGGCAGCGCCCCCTACACCACGTACGCGGCCGTGGACGCCACCGCCACCGGCACCGCCCAGCGGGTCGAGCAGACCTTCACCGTCCCGGACGACAACCCCAACGCCCAACTGATCTTCCAGGTCGGCGGTGCCGCCGAGGCGCAGACCATCTGCCTGGACGACGTCTCGCTGCGCGGCGGCGAGCCGCCCGAGCCGTACGTGCCGGACACCGGGCCACGGGTGCGCGTCAACCAGGTCGGCTACCTTCCGGGCGGCCCGAAGAACGCCACCGTCGTCACCGAGTCCACCGAGCCGCTGCCCTGGCAGCTTCGCAGCGCCGCCGGCACCGTCGTGGCCAGCGGCACCACCGCCGCGCGCGGTGTCGACGACGCCTCCGGGCAGAACGTGCACACCGTCGACTTCTCCAGCTACCGCACCCCCGGCGCCGGGCTCACGCTCACCGTGGACGGCGAGACCAGCCATCCGTTCGACATCTCCGGCGCCCTCTACGATCAGCTGCGCTCCGACTCGCTGCAGTTCTTCTACGCCCAGCGCAGCGGCATCGCCATCGACGGCGACCTGATCGGTGACGAGTACGCCCGACCCGCCGGGCACCTCGGCGTCGCACCCAACCAGGGCGACACCAATGTGCCCTGCCAGCCGGGCGTCTGCGACTACTCCCTCGACGTGCGCGGCGGCTGGTATGACGCCGGCGACCACGGCAAGTACGTGGTCAACGGTGGCATCGCCACCTACCAGCTGTTGAACACCTTCGAGCGGACCAAGACGGCGGCCACCGCCGACGGCGGCGCGGCGCTGGGCGACAGCACCCTGCGGGTGCCCGAGCGCGGCAACAGCGTACCGGACATCCTCGACGAGGCCCGCTGGGAGCTGGAGTTCCTGCTGCGCATGCAGGTGCCCGCCGGCAAGCCGCTCGCTGGCATGGTCCACCACAAGATCCACGATCAGAACTGGACCGGGCTGCCGCTCGCCCCGCAGGACGACCCGCAGCCGCGTGAGCTGCACCCACCGTCGACCGCGGCCACCCTCAACCTTGCCGCCACCGCCGCACAGTGCGCCCGGCTCTTCGCCCCCTACGACGCGGCGTTCGCGACCCGCTGCGGCACCGCCGCGAAGACGGCCTACACCGCCGCCAAGGCCCACCCAGCGGTGTACGCCAGCCCGACCGACGGCACCGGTGGCGGCGCGTACGACGACAGCAACGTCACCGACGAGTTCTACTGGGCGGCGGCCGAGCTGTACCTGAGCACCGGGGCGCAGAACTACCTGGCCGACCTGACCGCCTCGCCGCACCACACCGGGAACGTGTTCGACGCACGGGGCTTCGGCTGGCAGAGCGTCGCCGCGCTGGGCCGCCTCGACCTGGCGACCGTGCCGAACGGGCTGCCCGCCGCCGACCTGGCCCGGGTCCGTACCTCGGTCACCGCCGCCGCGGACACCTACCTCGCCGAGCTGCGCCGCCAGGCGTACGGGCTGCCGATGCCCGGTGACGCCAACAGCTACTTCTGGGGTGGCAACAGCAACGTCATCAACAACGCCGTCGTGCTGGCCACCGCGTTCGACCTGACCCGCAACGCCGCCTACCGCGACGGTGCCGTGCAGGCGATGGACTACATCCTCGGCCGCAACGCCCTGAACATCTCCTACGTCACCGGCTGGGGCGAGCACGCCGCGCAGAACCAGCACAGCCGGATCTTCGGCCACCAGCTCAACCCGAGCATGCCCCGACCGCCAGCCGGCTCAATCGCCGGTGGCCCGAACGCGGCCCTCCAGGACCCGTTCGTGGCGCAGTTGCTGGCCGGTTGCGAGCCGATGTTCTGCTACGTCGACGACATCAACTCGTACTCGACGAACGAGGTGGCGATCAACTGGAACTCGGCGCTGGCCTGGATCTCCTCCTTCCTGGCCGACCAGGGTGACGCCGGCGCGGTGCCGGCCACCACCTGCTCGGTGGCGTACACCAACTACGGCACCTGGCAGGGCGGCACCGGTTTCACCGGCCAGCTCACCATCCGCAACACCGGTACCACTGCCGTCAACGGGTGGAACGTGCGGTTCGCGTTCACCGGCGACCAGCGGGTCCGCGAGGCGTGGTTGGCGAAGGTCACCCAGTCCGGCGCGACGGTGACCGCGCGCAACGAGTCGCACAACGCCAAGATCGCGCCCGGCGGCTCAGTGATGTTCGGCTTCAACGCGACCACAGGCGGCGGCGCGAACCCGAGCCCCGGCCTGGTCACCGTCAACGGCGCAGCCTGCTCGCTGACCTGATCCCCGTCCTGGTGGCCGCCAGGGGAAGGCGGCCACCAGGACGGCACGAGCACGCGGTCGGCGGGTCAACCGCCGGCCGCGTTGTGCTTCGCGACCAGGCTCGGAAGCTCGTCCAGCGAGTCGATCCGGAACAGGCACCGCTCGGCCACGGCGGCGGGGTCGAGGATGTGCCCCCACGGGCCCCGTCGGATCAGGCACGTCTTCATGCCGGCCTCCAGGGCCGGACGCACGTCGTTGTCGGGACGGTCGCCGACGTACAGGATCGACGACGCGACCCCACCACCCGCGGCGACGACCCGCTCGAAGAACGCCGGCGACGGCTTCGCCACGCCCCACCCGTGCGACGTGCCGATCACGTCCACAGGGAGGCCGAGATCGCGCAGGGTCGCCTCGGCATGAGCCGGCTGGTTGCCGGCCAGCCCCACGAACAGGCCCTGGTCCTTCAAGGACTTCAGGCACCCACGCGCATCCGCGTACAGGTCCTCCTCGGCGAACGACTCCGGCTGGCCAGCGGCCTCCCGACGGGCCAGCTCCGTGGTGAGATCGAAGTCTGGCCGAAAGACCCGGAACGCCTCCTGGTAGTCCAAACCCCGGGCGATCACCGCACCGAAGACCGCCGAGAACGTGTGCCGGGGCACGCCCAGCCAGTCGGCCCAGTCGGCGAACTCGTGGGATTCGTCGAGAATGGTCCCACCAACATCGAAGAAGACAGTGTCAATCATGGACGCCCCCGTCGCTGTCGCTGCCTTGGTCGCTGTCGCTGCCTTGGTTGCTGGAGCTTAGGTGGGTCTGCCGGCAGGCGGCGTCCCTCTCGGAGCCGCGCTGTCGAGCTGAGGACGTGAGCGAGCCACCGCAGAGGCAGCAAAACCGGTGGAGTGGCAGTGCGGTGTGGGCCATCGTGAGGCTCATGGATGGCGACGATCTGACCGCTGCGGAGCATCGGGTGTGGGCGGCGATGCCGGCAGGGACGCGGACCGCGCTGGCCGGGCTGTCCGGGGCAGACCTGCGCAGTCTGCTGTTGAGCGTGGCCCGCGACCGGGCGGCGACCGCGCGCCCGTCCGAGGTGGTACGCCGCTGGCGCGAGGACCGCTTCGTCCGTCCGGCCCGCGCCGACCCGCGCCTGCTGGCTCGGGTCGAGGCCCGGATGTGGCAACTGCTGCCCGCCGACGTCGACGGGGTGGAGCTGTCGCCGGTCGTACCGGTCGGCGCCTGTTCGGCGGTCGCACCGGTCAGCCAGAACAGGATCGTCACCACGATGCGCGCCAGCGAGGTGTTGAGCGATCCCACCAACGCCCTCGCCATCGAGGCGGCGGTGCGTCGCCGTCGACAGAGCGAGGTGCACCTCGCCGCCGCCCATCGGGTGCTGCGGGCACAGGATTTCGGCAGCGACGCGTCGGCGCACTTCCGGCTCTTCGCCCTGGTGTCCAGCGCCCGGGACACCGGCTCGGGCGGCACCGAGGCCCGGCTGCTGATCCGACACCTCACCTACTGGCGGGCCGTCCTCGCCGAGTTGGCGCCGACCGCCGAGCCTCAACTGCGCCTCACGACCTTCGACGACCAGGTCGTCCGGGAGCGGCTGACCAACACCGTACGACCGGCACTCGACGGGGGTGTGGTGCCGCTCCTGGACGAACCGGAGCGCACGCGCGGTCGCGGCTACTACACGGGGTGCGCCCTGCGGATCACCCTCCTTGGCGGAAGCCTGGAGATCGGCGACGGTGGCCTCACCGACTGGACCGCACGACTGGGCGGCGACGCCAAGGAACGCTGCCTCATCTCCTGCCTCGCCACGGAACGTCTCGTCGACGGCATCAGCCGCTGAACCGGGCGCGGCGAGAGCCCAGAAAGCAAAGCCTGGAGTTCGCCGACTCTCGCCCGCTCATCACCGCCCGGCGCAGCCGCCCCCGGCGTACCGCCTCAGCCCCAATAATGTCGTACACATGTTCTAGTCTCTGACTGTGATCGATGCGTTGGAGCAGGCAGAGGCTGCGGTTGCGGCCTGCTCCAACCTGGCAGTCTGGGCTGCCGACGAGCGCGATCTCGTGGCGGCGTTGGATGCGGCGCACCGCACCGAGCAACGCCTGGCTGCGGTCAAGCTGACCCTCGTGCGCGAGTTGGACGGTCGAGGCACAGCGACCGTCCAGGGCGCGTCCTCGACGGCGGTGTGGCTGCGGGACCGGTTACGGGTCGGGGTCGGCGCCGCTCGACGTTTGGTCAAGCTGGCCGCGACCTTCGACGCCGCCCCCACCGGAGTTCGTGACGCGTTGGCCGCTGGAACAGTCGACGTGGAGCAGGTGCGTGTCATCGCCGACACCGTCCAGACCGCGCACACCACCGCCGGCGCCCAAGCCGCCGACAAAGCCGTCGGCGTCCTCGTCGGTTGGGCGGCGCAGTTCGACGCCGCCCTCCTACGGAAGCTCGGCACCCGAATTCTCGACCATGTCGCCCCCGATGTCGCCGACGCCGCAGCAGAGGCCGCGCTGCGAGCGCAAGAGTCACGTGCCGTCCGAGACCGACACGTCACGGTCAGCGAGCAACCCGACGGCCGACTACGCCTCACCGGCATCCTCGACACCGAAGCCGCCGCACTCCTGCGCGCTGCCATCGACCCGCTCACCGCGCCCACCGGCCCCGACGACACCCGCACGCCAGGGCAACGCCGCCACGACGCAGTCGCGGACGTGTGCCGGCTCGCGCTGCGCACCGGCGAGTTGCCCGAGAACGGCGGCGATCCGACCCAGATCGTCGTCACCACCGGCTATGACGGGTTGACCCGGCAGTTGGGCAGCGGCGCTCTCGACTTCGGCCAGCAGCTCACCCCGGAGACGGTCCGTCGCCTCGCCTGCGACGCGGCGATCCTGCCCGCCATCCTCGGCGGCGCCGGTCAGACGCTCGACGTGGGCCGGCAACGCCGCCTCATCACCGGCCCGCTACGCCGTGCCCTGGTGCTACGCGACCGAGGCTGCGCGTTCCCCGGCTGTGACCGCCCGCCGCGCTGGTGCGACGCCCACCACATCCGGCACTGGGCCGACGGCGGCGGCACCAGCCTCGACAACGCCGTGCTGCTCTGCGGCCACCACCACCGACATATCCACCGCGGCGACTGGTCGGTTCGGCTCGGCGGCGACGGCCACCCCGAGTTCGTGCCACCCGTCTGGCTCGATCCCGCCCAACTGCCCCGCCGCAACCAGTACCACCGGCGGACGTGAACGCCGCGCCAACCCCAATCCCCGACCAACGGCCAACGGCCAACGGCCAACGGCCAACGGCCAACGGCCCAGCGTTCCAGCACGGCCCGAGGGCCAACAGCAGCTTGGGCCGGTTCATCAACGCCCGGCGTCGGGCAGCCGGGTCACCAGCTTGTGCAGCACCGAGCAGCGGTCAGCACGGCCCGAGGGCCAGCACCGGCCAGCGGTCAGCGGTCAGCGGTCAGCGGTCAGCCGATCTCCTCGTCGATGAAGCACCAGCGCCAGGCTTCGCCCGGCTGCGCCGAACGCATCACCGGGTGGCCGGTGGACGCGAAGTGTTTGCTCGCATGCTGGTTGGGCGACGAGTCACAGCAGCCGACCTGCCCGCAGCTGAGGCAGGTGCGCAGGTGCACCCAGTAGGTGTCGCCGCTGGCGACGCAGTCCGCGCACTCGTCGGGGGTGCGCGGTTCGGCGGCACCGGCCTCGGTCAGGTGCTGACAGCTCACTTCTCAACCTCTCGCAGCAACGATTCTTCCAGGTCCAGGTCACGATAGGCCCGCACCAACACCTCTTCAGGGATCCGACCGGAGTCCCGGGCGGCCCGGAACACAGTCCGCTCGACGTCGATCATCTCCTGTCGCAGCCGACCGTACGCCTGCGACGGGGTCTCCCGCTCGTCGCCGCCGAGTCGTTCCCACGCCATGTTGGTGCGGTCCTCCACCGCTCGGCGCAGCCGGGCCACCACCGGGTCCGGGGCGGTGTCGGCCAACTCGTCCAGGCGGTCCTGGGCGGCCCTGCTGGCCTGCTGCTGCACCCCGGCCGCGGAGAGCGCGTCCTGCACCGGGTCGTCCTGCGGCAGCTTCAACCGCCGGGCGACCAGCGGCAGGGTGGCGCCCTGGCCGACCAGGGTGAAAACGATCACGGCGAAGGCCAGCCAGATGAACAACGCCCTGGGGTACGGCTCGTCGCCGGCCAGGGTCAGCGGCAGCGCGAGCGCGGCGGCCAGGGTCACCACGCCCCGCATGCCGGCCCAGCCGATGATGATCGGGACCTTCGGTGACGGCCGGGCGTCACGGCGGCGGACCCGGGGGACCAACCGAGCCAGGTAGGTGGCCGGGAAGAGCCAGATGAACCGGGTCAGGAAGACGGTGGCGAGCACCGCGAGGGTGATCAGGGTGAGTGAGCCGATCGGCTCGTCGAGTTCGCGCAGCACGTCGCGCAGTTGGAGCCCGACCAGCAGGAAGACCAGGCCCTCCAGCAGGAAACGGACCAGTCGCCAGAACGCGCCGATCTGCAACCGGGACGCCGCCGACAGCAGCTGGGGCAGTTTGTGCCCGAGCACCAGCCCGGTGACGACCACCGCGACCACACCGGAGGCGTGCAGGTGTTCGGCGGTGAACACCACAGCGAAGGGGATGATCAGCGACAGCGCGTTGTCCAGCAGCGGGTCGGTGATCCGCCGGTGCAGGAAGCCGAACACCAGCGCCCCGAGCGCCCCGATCAGGATGCCGCCGCCGGTGGCCCGCAGCACCTCGACGGCGACTTCGGTGGTGCCGACGGCCGAGCCGATGGTGGCCATCGTCGCGACCCGCAGCAGCACCAGCGCGGTCGCGTCGTTGACCAGGCTCTCGCCCTCCAGGATGGTGACGACCCGGCGGGGCAGCCCGACCCGACGGGCGACGGCCGTGGCGGCCACGGCGTCGGGTGGGGCGACCACCGCGCCGAGGGCCAGGCAGATCGCGAAGGGCAGCTGCGGCAACAGCAGGTGCAGCACCAACCCGACAACGAACGCGGTGAACAGCACCAGGCCGACCGCGAGCAGCAGGATCGGCCGGATGTTGTTCTTGAACGCGGGCACCGAGGTTTCGAGCGCGGCCACGTAGAGCAGCGGCGGCAGGATGCCGATCAGCACCAACTCCGGTTCGAGGTGCACCTGCGGGAAACCCGGTACGAACGAGAGCGCCAGACCGAGCACGACCAGCACGATCGGCGCGAGCAGGCCGAGCCGGCGGGCCAGCGCGGCACCCAGGGTGGCGATCGCCAGGAAGACGACGACCGGAAACAGGCTTTCCATGGGGTACGAGCCTAGGGGTCCGTCGGTTGAGCCCTCGATCAGCCGGCCGGGCGCAGCTTCGGCAGCACCTCGGCGCCGAACGCGTCGATGAAGCCGCGCTGCTGCTGCCCGACGTGGTGCAGGGCGATCTGGTCGAAGCCGAGCTGTAGGTACTCCTCCAGCCAGCCGACGTGCCGGCCCAGGTCCGCGGAGACGTTCACCACTTCGGCGACCCGCTGCGCCGGCACATCGGCCGAGACCGTGTCGAAGTGTTCGACGGTCTCCAGGTCCCAGCAGACCGGTGGGGCGAAGACGTTGCTGCGCCACTGGTCGTACGCGATCGCCTCGGCCTGTGCCTGCTCCGGCGCCCAGGAGACGTGCACCTGGAGGTGCAGCGGCCCCCGGCCGCCCGCGTCCCGGTACGCGTCGATCATCTCGCGCAGGTGCGGCACCGGCGCGTTCACGGTGATCAGCCCGTCCGCCCATTCGGCGCACCAGCGCGCGGTGGCCACGCTGACGGCGGCGCCGACCAGCCCGGGTGGCTGCTCGGGGCGGGTCCACAGTCGGGCGCGATCCACCCGGACCAGGCCGTCGTGGCTGACCTCCTCGCCGGCCAGCAGGGCGCGGATCACGTCCACGCACTCGCGTAGCCGGGCGGCGCGCACGTCCTTGCGCGGCCACGGGTCGCCGGTGATGTGCTCGTTGCTGGCCTCGCCGGTGCCCAGGGCCGCCCAGAACCGGCCCGGGTACATCGCGCCGAGGGTGCCGATCGCCTGCGCGATGATCGCCGGGTGGTATCGCTGACCAGGGGCGTTGACCACGCCGAACGGCATGCCGGTGGCCTGCAACGCCGAGCCCAGCCAGGACCAGGCGAAGCCGGACTCGCCCTGCCGGGCGCTCCACGGGGAGAAGTGGTCGGAGCACATGGCGGCGTCGAAGCCGGCCCGCTCGGCGTGGATCACCGCCTCCAACAGGGCGCGCGGACCGATCTGCTCATGCGAGGCGTGGAACCCGAACGACGTCATGGGCACACCTCCTACCCACGACGACGCCGGCTGACGCGTCCCGAACTATTCGGCGTGCGCGCCGGCGCCGGCCGAGGCGGCGCCCTCGCCGACCCAGACCGTCTTGGTGTTGCAGAACTCCCGCATGCCCAGGGCCGACAACTCCCGCCCGTAACCGGAGTTCTTCACACCGCCGAACGGCAACTCCGGGTAGGAGGTGGTCATCCCGTTGATGAAGACGTTGCCGGCGTCCAGGTCGGTGGCGAAGCGCTCCTGCTCGGCCTGGTCCCGGGTCCAGGCGTTCGAGCCGAGCCCGAAGCTGGTGCCGTTGGCGACCTCGATGGCCTCCTCGTACGACGAGACCCGGAACAGGCCGGCGACCGGGCCGAAGACCTCCTCGGACCACATCCGCATCTGCGGGGTGAGGTCGGTGACCACGGTCGGCGGGTAGAACCAGCCGTCGCCGCTCGGCGGCTCGCCCCCGCAGAGCACTGTCGCGCCGTTGTCCACCGCGTCGCGTACCTGGGCGTGCACCTCGTCGCGGCCACGCTCGCTGGCCAGCGGCCCGACGTCGGTGTTCGGGTCCATCGGGTCGCCGACGCGCAGCGCGGCCATGTTGGCGGCGAACTTCTCGGCGAAGGCGTCGAACACGTCGGTGTGCACGATGAACCGCTTCGCGGCGATGCAGGACTGGCCGTTGTTCTGGCAGCGGGCGGTGGTGGCCACCTCGGCGGCCCGGTCCACGTTGGCCGAGGGCATCACCACGAAGGGGTCGCTGCCGCCGAGTTCGAGGACTGTCTTCTTCAGTTCCCGCCCGGCGATCTGCGCGATGGACCGGCCGGCGGGTTCGCTGCCGGTGAGCGTCGCGGCGCGCACCCGGGGGTCGCTGAGGATGCGGTCGACGGCCGCCGAGTCGACAAGCACTGTGGTGAAGGCCCCTTCGGGGAAGCCGGCTCGCCGGAACACGTCTTCCAGCAGCAGCGCGGTCTGCGGCACGTTCGAGGCGTGCTTGAGCAGGCCGGTGTTGCCGGCCATCAGCGCCGGCGCGGCGAAGCGCATCACCTGCCAGAGCGGGAAGTTCCACGGCATCACGGCGAGCACCACGCCGATCGGCTGGTAGCGGATGAACGCCCGGGTCGCCTTCACGGCGGCGGCGTCGGCCGGCTCGTCGGCGAGGAACGCGGGGGCCTGGTCGGCGTAGAAGCGGGCGGCCGTGGCGCACTTGGTGACCTCGGCCTGCGCGGAGACGTACGTCTTGCCCATCTCGGTGGTCATGATCCGGGCGATCTCGTCGCGTTCGGCGTCCAGCAGGTCGGCGGCGGCGTTCATCCACTGGGCGCGCTGGTTGACGGTTGTCTCCCGCAGCTGCTGGAACGCGAGGTCGGTGCGCTCGATGGCGTCGTCGAGTTGCTCGGTGGACATCGCCTCGTAGGTCTTGAGCACCTGTCCGGTGGCGGGGTTGGTGGTGGCGATGTGGGGCATCTCGTCCTCCTGTCACTCGAACAACGAGTGTCGTACGCCCGGCTCCTCGCGGCGGCGGGCGGCGCGGCGGCGCTGGATCACGACCAGGTCGATCACGGCGACCACGGCGAAGATCGCGCAGAGTACGCCGAGCCAGGCGATGCCGGCCCAGAACGCCAGCACCGCGAAGATCACCATGATCACCAGTCCGAAGCTGGCGAGGGTGAGGCGGAGGTTCAGCGCGCTGTTCGCGTGGCCGACCGTGCCGCGGGCTCGCCGGGGCTGCGATCTCGTCATACCCACCGATCTACCCCCGATCGGCCGGGTTAACCGGTACTGCGCGCTTGCCCACCCGGCCGCCTCGGTGTGCTCCGGCACATCCGTTCGCGCCACGGCCCCGGCGACCGCAGGATGGGCCCATGTCAATGACCCTCGCCGTGCCGGTGACCGTCTCCATCGCCCGCCGCGTCGACCCCGGCCGGGCCAGCGAGATGGTGGCCTGGATGCGGGCCGGCACCGCGCTGGCCGAGGCGTTTCCCGGGTTCCTCGGCGCCGGCTGGGTGCAGAGCGGCCCCGGTTCGCCGCAGTGGCACATGCTGTACCGCTTCGCCGACGCCGAGACGCTGCGCCGGTGGGAGGAGTCACCGCAGCGGGGCTGGTGGCTCAGCTCGGCGCAGGGCATCGTCGAGCACACCCGGGTGGAGCGGCGTACCGGGATCGAGGGTTGGTTCGACCCGCCGCTGGAGCACTCGGTGGAGCCGGTGGAGCCGGTCCCGCCCGCGTCGCCGCCCCGCTGGAAGCAGGCGGTGACCATCTGGCTGGCGTTCTTCCCGCTGAGTCTGACCGCCACAGTGCTGACGAGCCGCTTCCTCGACGCGGTGCCGCTGGCGGCCCGGGTGCTGCTGATGACGCTCTGCCTGACGCCGCTGATGACCTATCTGGTGCTGCCCCGGATCACCCGGGCGTTGCACTGGTGGCTGCACGGCCAACGGGCACCCTGGCGGGACGCATAGCACCTCGACGGCGCTGGCGTCGGCACTCTGCCGCATACCCGACAGCAACTTCCCGGCAAACCGCATCCTGCGCATAGAGTTACCGCGCTGTCGCTCTGTGCTGCGGGAACGGGAGACGTCATGCCTCGACGCTGGGTTGCCGCCCTGGCCTGTCTCGCGGCGCTGGTCGCGCTGGCCTGCGAGGGCGGCAACACCGCGACACCCCGCCCCACCACGAGCGCCCCGCCGTCGAGCGGGCCCGGCGGCATCGCCGCCCTCGGCGACTCGATCAGCACCGGCTTCGCGTCCTGCCTGGTGCTCACCTCCTGCGAGCGCAACTCCTGGTCGACCGGCGACGGGCTGCGGGTGCAGAGCCACTACCGGCGGCTGCTCGAACAGCATCCGGCGATCCGCGACCGGAGGTACAACCACGCCCGTCCCGGCGCCCGCGCGGACGCCCTCGTCGGTCAGGCCCAGGCGGCGGTACGCGACCGCGCCGACTACGTCACGGTGCTGATCGGCGCCAACGACGTCTGCCGGGGCGGAGTCGACGCGATGACGCCGGTGGCGCAGTTCCGGGCCAACGTCGACCGGGGGCTGCGGGTCCTGCGGACCGGCCGGCCGAAGGCCCGGGTGCTGGTGGTGAGCATCCCCGACCTGTACCGGCTCTGGGAGGTCGGGCACGAGGACACCCGGGCGACCCGGGCGTGGCGGCGAGGCGGCATCTGCCCGGCCCTGCTGGCCGAGGCGACCTCGACCGCGCCCGCCGACCGTGCCCGCCGGGCCGCCGTCCGGGACCGGATCGACGCGTACAACGCCGAGTTGAAGGCGGCCTGCCGGGCGTACGGGTCACGGTGCCGGCACGACGGCGGCGCGTTGCACAAGGTCCGGTTCACCTTGGATCTGCTCAACCCGCTGGACTGGTTCCACCCCAACGCCACCGGCCAGGGCCGCATCGCCGAGGTGACCTGGCGCTCCTCCGGCCTGGCCAACTGACGAGGAGGCGGGCCGTCAGGGCTGCCGCGGTGTCGGGGCGGCGCTGCCGCGGGAGCGGTAGAGGGCCCGGGAACGTTGGGCGAGGTCCTTTGTGGCCGAGGAGTTGGCCCAGGTGCCGAGCACGATGGCCGCACCGGGGACGACTTTGGCAACCATCCGCTTCGCGGCCCGGACGCCAGCCATCTGGGCCAGCCGGATGCCGAGTTGGAGCATGACCCGACCGAGCGGACGCTGACCGCCCAGGCCGAAGAGCGCGTCGGCGCGTTCCCGGCCGGCGGCCACACCGAGCGCCAGCCGGGCGCTTTCGGCGACCTTGTGCACCCGCTGGAGCACCAGCAGGTCGGTGGCTCGATCGTGGTGCAGGGGGTCGACGTCGTACGCGGCGGCGATGTGCAGCACCATCCGCGCCTGGGTCCAGGCCAGCACGCCCACGTCGATCACGGCACCGGGCAGCCCGGCCGCGCCGGAGACCGCGCCGGAGAGCCGGGCCAGGTTGACGAACTTGCGGGCCGCCTGATCGGCGAGGGCATCGGCGGAAACCCCAGGTTGCTCGGCCCGGGCCCGGCCGGCCCACTGCACGGCTTCCGGCCCGAGGCGGCGCACCGCCTCCAGGGCAAGGTGCTCCGGCGCGTACTGCGGGTCGTCACGCATCCGGTCCCAGAGGCGGGCCGGCGGCCCCTCGGGGGCGTCCACCGGCCCGGCCGGCAGGTGGACGGAGGGCTGCGGAGTCGGGGCGGCGGGCTGACCGCCGGCTGGCGGGGTGTCGGTCACCGGGTCTCCCCAGGGGTGAGAACGGTGGACAGGGCGGCCGATGGAGCGGTCAGCGTCGGCGGTTGGACAGCCTCGCCGCCAACCCCTTCAGCTTCTGCTGGTTGCCCGGCTTGGCCATCTCGCGACGACCTCGCTCGACCAACTGCTGCCCCTTCGGCGATCTCAGGAACATGGTGATCCGCTGCATCAGTGACATGGCGTCCTCCTGTCGACGATCCCGTAGTCATGTTTGTACCCCGTACCCGCAACACATGTACCCGGGATGCCACAGCCTCAACCCTGACCGTCCATAGTGGGCGGTAGGTTACCGCCCCGCCGGCAGGATGGCGTCAACGACCCGGGTGGCCCGCCACTCGTGCTGCTGGTAGTGCTCGGGGTACGCGGAGACCTGCACCGCCTGAGCGGCGTCGGTGAGTCGCATCCGCTCCCAGCCGGGCACCTGCTCCAGCGCGCTGAGGAACTGCCGGGTGGCGAACTCGGGGTCCATCAGCCGTCCCACCGGACCCCAGCCGCTGCTGGAGCGCTGCTGGAACAACCCGACCGAGTCGTGGTCCCACCCGACGCCCTGGTGCGGATAGTCCTGCGACTCGGGCAGCACGCCGCTGGCCACGTTGTAGAGGTTGCTCTCCTGCATGGCGGTGGCCACCGCGATCACCAGACCCCGGCGCGGCACCCCCATCTTGCGACCGGTGCGGACGATCGCCTCGGCGTTCTCCATCTGGTCGTCGTCCAGCCCGGCGACGGGCGCCGGGTCGGTCGGGCGAGCCGGTGCGACCTTGCGGGCCGGCGCGGTCGTGTCCGGGTCGGCGGGGCTCGCCGCGACGGACGGAACGGCCGCAGGGCCGCTCGCGGCAGCCGTGCGGTCGAGGGCACGGGAGGCGCGCTGCTGCTCGGCGCGCTGTGCCAGCTCGGCGCTGGTGGGCGGTGCACCCCGGGTCGCCGCGTCGGCGTCCTCGTTGCGAACCTGGACGACGGTGGTCAGACCGAGGCAACACACCACACCGGTGGCCAGCGCCAACTGCGCCCGACGTCGACCGGTCAGGTCCCGGGCGTACGCCCGGAGCCGACTCGCGGCGCTTGTCCGTTCGGTTGAGGTGCCATCCTCCGTATCGGCGGTGGGGCTGCTCGGGGCGTACGGGTCGTCGAGGGTGCCGTCGTCACGCATCAACCGAGGCTAGGCAGGCCGAAACCCCGATCACGCACGGTGATCACGTGGCGCTCGACACAGATCGGACCCACACTGGTGGACGACCTGGGCGGGTCGACGCGCCCGGGGAACGTACCTCGCGTACCGGATGAAGCGGGCGGCCCACGCGGACCGGCAGGGCCGCACACACCCCGGGACATCCGGCCGACGAGCCTGACATGATCGACAAACTCGGCCTTTGGGCCGAACCACCCCTCCACCGATCGGCCAAGAGGCTGGACCTGGTGGAGTAAACAGACGATTGGTCCGGTCATGCCCCACCACCCGGCCAACGGATCGCCCGGCGCAGGAATGCGCCACGATGGCGGGTACGTTGCCCGAACGGGTGCCCTCCGCAGCGAGCGCGCCCCGCAGGCACATTTCAGGGAGGTCCGCACCGGTGCTCGACCCACACGAGCTCTACCAGCTCACCGACGATCTGCCCGACCTCGGGCAGCCGGTCCTGATCCAGGCCCTCACCGGGTTCGTGGACGCCGGAAACGCCAGCCGACTGGCGCGTGAGCAGCTACTCACCTCGCTGGAGGGTCGGCCGATCGCCACCTTCGACGTCGACCAGCTCTTCGACTACCGATCGCGACGACCGGTGATGACCTTCGTCGAGGACCACTGGGAGAGCGTCGACGCGCCCAAGCTGGAGCTGCACCTGCTGCGCGACGACGACGAGACCCCGTTCCTGCTGCTCACCGGCCCCGAGCCGGACCTGCAGTGGGAGCGTTTCGTGGCCGCCGTCGCCGGGCTCGCCGCCCGGCTGGACGTGCGGCTCACCGTGGGGCTCAACTCGATCCCGATGGCGGTCCCGCACACCCGGCCGACCGGGGTGACCGCGCACGCCACCCGCCCCGAGCTGATCGGCGGCTACGAGCCCTGGCTGCAACGCGTCCAGGTGCCCGGCAGCGTCGGTCACCTGCTGGAGTTCCGCCTCGGCGAGCAGGGCCGCGACGCGCTGGGCTTCGCCGCCCACGTGCCGCACTACGTGGCGCAGACCGAGTACCCGGCCGCCGCCGAGGTGCTGCTCACCTCGGTGTCGCGCAGCACCGGGCTGCTGCTGCCCGGCGACGGGCTGCGCTCGGCCGCCGAGGTGGTCCGGGTCGAGATCGACCGGCAGGTCGCGCAGACCGAGGACGCCGCCGCCCTGGTCCAGGCCCTGGAGGAGCAGTACGACGCGTTCGCCCGGGGGCGGGGCGAGAAGAGCCTGCTCGCCCCGGACGCCGGCCCGCTGCCCACGGCCGACGAACTCGGCGCGGAACTGGAACGGTTCCTGGCCGAACAGACCCGTCCCGGCGACACCCCGGGCAGCTGACCCGGCGTCGCGACGGCGAATGCGGCAGGCTGGGGGCATGCGCCTGGCGACCTGGAACGTGAACTCGGTGAAGGCCCGCCTACCCCGGCTGCTGGAGTGGCTGGCCGACACCGGGCCGGACGTCGTCTGCCTGCAGGAGACCAAATGCCCGGACGGTGCCTTCCCGGCGACCGAGGTGGGCGAGTTGGGCTACACCGTGGCCAGCCACAGCGACGGCCGGTGGAACGGGGTGGCCATCCTGTCCCGGGTCGGGCTGGGCGACGTCCGGGTGGGGTTCGCCGGTGAGCCCGGCTTCCCCGAACCGGAGGCCCGGGCCATCTCCGCCACCTGCGACGGGGTGCGGGTCTGGTCGGTGTACGTGCCCAACGGCCGGACGCCGGACGACCCGCACTACGCGTACAAGTTGGCCTGGTTCGCGGCGCTGCGAGACGCGCTGGACGCCGAACTGGCCAGCGCTCTGCCACTGGCCGTGTGCGGCGACTTCAACGTCGCCCCGACCGACGCCGACGTCTGGGACCCGGCCGTCTTCACCCACTCCACCCACGTCACCCCGGCCGAGCGGGCGGCTCTCGCGGCGTTGCGCGACCTGGGCCTCAGCGACGTGGTGCCAACCCCGATGAAGGGCCCGCACCCCTTCACCTACTGGGACTACCGGGCCGGCATGTTCCACCAGAACAAGGGCATGAGAATCGACCTGGTGTACGCGTCCGCGCCGTTCGCTCGAGCGGTCCGCTCCGCGTACGTGGACCGCGAGGCCCGCAAGGGCAAGGGCCCCTCCGACCACGCGCCGATCGTCGTCGACGCGGACCTGATCCCGGCGGTCGAGACGTTCTGAGTGGCTAGGGTGGGCAGATGGCAGTCGTGAAGATCAACGCAATCGAGGTCCCGCCCGGCGGCGGCGCGGAGTTGGAGAAGCGGTTCGCCGCACGGGCCGGAACGGTGGAGACCTCCCCCGGTTTCCTCGGCTTCGAACTGCTCCGCCCGGTGGCCGGCGAGACCCGCTACTTCGTCTACACGAAGTGGGAGAGCGAAGAAGCCTTCCAGGCGTGGGCCGCCGGCCCGTCGCGTGCCGCGCACGCCACCGCCCCCGGCGACACGCCACGTCCCCCGGTCTCCACCGGTGCCAGCCTGCTGGAGTTCGAGGTGGCCCTGCACGTCCCCCAGCCCTGACCGCCCGCCCTGCTTGATCCACTCCGGTTCGCCGAAATCGGGGTGTCCGAGGCCCTGGGACACCCCGATTTCAAGGATCCCGGGTCGCACCGCTTCTGGCCGCGACCGGACTTTTCTGTTGATAGCGTCGAATTGGCCCGAGCGGTAGCCGGCCACCAGTCGCCCAGTCCGCCGGCGCAGGCCGGTCGCACCGGGCGGTCCCAGGAAGGCGCGGGAGTCCGGCCATGTTCGACGGCTTCGAGGAGTTCGACATCGACACGCCCGGCGCGACCATCCACGGACGCCGCGGCGGAAGCGGTCCGCCCGTTCTGCTGCTGCACGGCATCCCGGAGACGCATCTCATGTGGCACCGGGTCGCGCCACGGCTCGCTGAGCACTTCACCGTCGTCGCCACCGACCTGCGCGGTTGGGGTGACAGCGGTAAACCGCCCAGCACCGCGGATCACGAGCCGTACAGCATGCGGGCCATCGCCCGCGACCAGGTCGCGGTGATGCGGAGTCTGGGCCACGAGCGGTTCCGACTCGTGGGCCACGATCGTGGGGCCCGCTGCGCGTACCGTCTCGCGCTGGACGAACCGGACGCCGTCACCCGGCTGGCCGTGCTGGACGTGGTGCCCATCGGCGACGTCTACAACCGCGCCGACAAGGCGTTCAGCCTCTCCTACTGGGTCTGGTCGTTCCTGGCGGCGCCGGCGCCGGTGCCTGAGCAGTTCATCGAGGCGGCACCTGCGGTGCTGGTCGACTTCATGCTCGACACCTGGCCCGAGGTGAAGGACGCGTTCCCGGCCGAGGTACGGGCGGCGTACGTCAAGCAGTTCAGCGACCGCGCCACGGTGCACGCGATCTGCGAGGAGTTCCGCGCTGCCGCGACGCTGGACTACCAGCAGGACGAGGCCGATCGAGGAAATCGGAAGATCTCCTGTCCGGTGCTGTTCCTGTGGAGTCAACGCGGCCAGGTCGCGAAGCTCTACGACGACCCGCTCACGATCTGGCGGGAGTGGGCTGACGACGTGCGTGGCGAGCCCGTGCCGGTGGGGCACTTCATCCCGGAAGAGGCACCCGAGCAGACCGCGCGTCAACTCCTCGACTTCCTGGTCTGACGCCGGGTCGACCTGCGGACGCCGAGGCCGCCCCGACCGCGGTCAGGGCTTGCGGGACGACTGAAGGGTGGCGAAGGCGATGACGTTGTCGGCGTAGCCGGTGCGGCCCCCGATGAACTGCCCGCCGCAGGTGATCAACCGCAGCCCGGGTGGGCCGTCGTGGCCGTAGATCCGTTCGGCGGGTAGCTGATCCTTCGGGAAGTGCTCCACGGTGTCGACCCGGAACACCACCACCGACTCGTCCGCCCGGGCCACCTCGATCAGGTCGCCGGGGTGCAGCTTGCCCAGGTCGTAGAAGACCGACGGGCCGGTCTTCGTGTCCACGTGCCCGACGATCACCGCCGGGCCCGGCTCGCCGGGGGTGGGCCCACGGTCGTACCAACCGGTCTCGTTGTGCTTCTCCAACGGCGGTACGGCGATCGAGCCGTCGCGCGCCTGCCCGACGGGTGCCACCGGCGCGGCCACCTTGATCGCCGGGACGCTGAGGCGCACCGGGCGACTGGCCGACAACCCGACCGACTCGCTGCGGGCCGGGCGGTCGCCGCCGGCCGGGGCGAAATCGAGTGGGCCCACCGAACGGCCCAGCCCCGCCCCGGTGGCGAAGACCCCGGCCAGCACCAGCACCACGGCCAACGGCACGGACCAGGGGCTGCGGCCGGTCGGACGACTACGCCGTGGTGCGACGGCGGTCGGCGGACGCGCCGCCACCGGCGGGCGCTCGGGGTCCGGCGGACGCTGGGAAGCCGTCGGACGGTCAGAGCCCGGCCAGCCGTCGTCCACCGGCGGTCGCGCGTCATCGGGGGGTGAAGCCGGACGACCGGCGAACGGCTGGCGCGAACCGGCCGGCGGTGGGGTGGGACGGAAGATCTCCATGGCGGCCTCAGCGACGCGCGGCGGCTCGGGGACGACGCAGCGCCACCACGGCGAGGACCAGCCCGGCGATGGTCAGTGCCGCGCCGCCGGGCAGCAGCAACTTGCCGGTCATCCCGCTGGCGCTCCCGCCGAAGCCGGTCGCCGGACCTCGGCTGGGCTGGACGGGGATCTTCTTGACCACCTGGAGCATGGTTGAGGCGGTCTCGCCGTCGCGGCACTCCAGCTTGACCCGGTAGTTGCCGGGGCGGGTGCGCTCGCGCACCATTGGCGCGGCGGTGAGCACCCCTCGCTGCGGCTGCACGCCCACCGCCCCGAAGGCATCGGAGACCACCGTGGCGCCCACCGAGTTGTCCCGACAACTGGCCCGGATGCCGACCAGGTAACCGGGCTGCACCGTGCTGGGGCTCACCTCGACGAAGATGTCCACCGGCGACGACGGTTGCGGCGCGCCACCGGGTGGCCCACCGGGCTGCGGCGCGACCGCGACGGCGGCAACGGGCTCGAACACGGCAGGAGCGGCGGCGGCACGCTCAGGCACGGCCGGGGCGGCGGCAACGCGCTCGGGTGCCGCGAGGGCGGGCGCGGCGGCCAACAGAGGGCTGGCGAACACGGCCACCAGCGACAGGGTCACGACGCCGCGGGTCAGTGCCACGATGCCCCCTTCCGACGCCGTGCGGCCGGGTCGGGCAGTGGAGCACCCGACCTGCCGTACCAGTTGGATCCTCTCATTTCCGGTCGCACATCACATCCGATCGGCCGACGGCGTCGCGTAGGCTCGGGTCGCTGTGACCGCCACCGACCATGCCCCCGCTGTCCCGCCCGCGAGCCGGACGATCCGCACGTTCCACCCCCGACGGGGTCGGATGAGCGAGCGGCAGACCGACGCGCTGAGCCGGCTCTGGCCCGCGTACGGCCTGGATGTGCCGGACGGGCCCGTCGTGCCCGTCGACCTGGCCGACCTGTTCGGTCGTCGGGCACCCGTCGTGCTGGAGATCGGCTCGGGCATGGGCGACAGCACCGCCGCGATGGCTGCTGCCGACCCGGATCGAGATTATCTGGCGGTGGAGGTGCACACGCCGGGAATCGCCAACCTGCTCGACCTGGTGCAGCGCGCTGGCCTGCGCAACGTACGGGTGGCACAGGGCGACGCGTTGTCCCTGGTCAGCGGTCTTCCCGAGGGCGTGTTGGACGCCGTGCACGTCTTCTTCCCGGACCCGTGGCCGAAGACGCGCCACCACAAGCGGCGGATCATCCAGCCGACGCACGTGGCGCTGCTGCGGTCCCGGCTGCGCTCCGGCGGCGTGCTGCACTGCGCGACGGACTGGGCCGAGTACGCCGAGGCGATGCGGGAGACGCTGGAGGCGGACCCGGAGCTGGTGGACGCGTACGGCGGCTTCGCGCCGCGTCCGGCACACCGCCCGGTGACGAAGTTCGAGCGGCGGGCGATCACGGCCGGTCGGCCGGTCGCCGACCTGTTGTACCGCCGACGGTGACCGGCGAAACGCCCGAACCGCAACGCGGCGGCGTGTTCGGGACGCCCGGACGGGGGTCCGGCGCAGACCGGGTGGCGTAGCGGGGCATGATCCAGGCACCATGGACGGGATATGACGCTCACCGCCGCGCTGCCGACAAGCGCCGACCCCGACACCCTCTTCGACGCGTTCGCCGGCTGGGCGAAGGAGCGCGGCCTCGACCTCTACCCCCATCAGGAAGAGGCGGTCATCGAGATCGTCTCCGGCGCCAACCTGATCATGAACACGCCCACCGGCTCGGGTAAGAGCCTGGTGGCGATCGCCGCGCACTTCGCGGCCCTCGCCGACAGCCGGACGACCTTCTACACCGCGCCGATCAAGGCGTTGGTGTCGGAGAAGTTCTTCGCCCTCTGCGAGGTCTTCGGCGCCGAGAACGTCGGGATGCTCACCGGCGACGCCAGCGTCAACGCCGACGCCCCGATCATCTGCTGTACCGCGGAGATCCTGGCCAACCTGGCGCTGCGCGAGGGCACGAAGGCCGACGTCGGCCAGGTGATCATGGACGAGTTCCACTTCTACGCCGAGCCCGACCGGGGCTGGGCGTGGCAGGTGCCGATCATCGAGCTGCCGCAGGCCCAGTTCATCCTGATGTCCGCCACCCTGGGGGACACCACCCGCTTCGTCGACGACCTGACCCGGCGCACCGGGCGGCCGACCGCCGTCGTGCGCTCGGCGGAGCGGCCGGTCCCGCTGATCTTCTCGTACGCGATGACGCCGCTGCACGAGACACTTGAGGAACTGCTGGAGACCAAGCAGGCCCCGGTGTACGTGGTGCACTTCACCCAAGCCGCCGCGCTGGAACGCGCCCAGGCGCTGACCAGCGTCAACGTCTGCACCCGCGCCGAGAAGGACATGATCGCCGAGGCGATCGGTGGTTTCCGGTTCACCGCCGGCTTCGGCAAGACACTCTCCCGGCTGGTTCGGCACGGCATCGGGGTGCACCACGCCGGCATGCTGCCCAAGTACCGCCGCCTGGTGGAGACCCTCGCCCAGGCCGGCCTGCTCAAGGTCATCTGCGGCACCGACACCCTCGGCGTCGGCATCAACGTGCCGATCCGCACCGTGCTCTTCACCGGCCTGTCCAAGTACGACGGGGTGCGTACCCGGCTGCTCAAGAACCGCG
>NZ_QGSZ01000193.1 GCF_003857055.1 Micromonospora inaquosa
GGGTTAGCCGGCTCGGCGGATGGGGCGGCGGGCCAGGTAGCGGAGCAGGTCGCGGATGTGGTGCTTCTCCTCGGCGGGGACCGTCGGATCGGCCAGCCGGTCCAGGATGGCCCGGACGTCCGCCTCGACCGGGCCGTCGTCGTGGCGCCGGCGGGGCGCGGGGCCGGCGTCGGGTAGCCCGAGCGCGCGGAACGCGGCGGCGACCGGCAGATCCAGTGCGGCGCAGAAGCCACGCACCTTGGCCAACTCGGGGTAATCCTGCCAGTCACCGGCCAGCCAGCGGAACACGGTGGAGCGGCCCACGCCCGTGTGCGAGGCAAGATCAGTCACGGTCCAGCCACGTTCGTCACGAGCATCATCGATGGCGCGCCGGACGAAGCGGGCGAAGGCCATCTGCGGTGATACCTCGGCTGATCCCATCCCTGTGTGTCTTCCCCTCCTGCCGGAGCACCGGGACGATGCGCCTTCCGAGGGTAGTACGCCCAGAGCCGGAAACAATTGACTGACCGCACAAACTGTCCCGTGGACGAGACTTTTCTCTGCAAGCGTGTGTGCAGAACGAAAATTGCATCGAGCGATCATCGTCGTTCTTCGATTAAGCTCGGTGCCCATCCCGACATGGGTCTTTCGCCTGCCGCGTCCGACCGGACCACGCCGAGGAGCACCATGGCCGAATCGAGCCGCCCCCAGCCGTACCGACCCGGCGCGGTGAGCCTCTTCTTCGTAGCCAAGGCCGGCGTCTTCGCTGTCGCGTTCTGGATCTGGTTGCTGGTCCTGGTGCTCCGCACCGACACCGCGACCGGTCTGCAGGTGCTGGCCGCCACCGGCACCATCACCACCACGCTGGTCGCGGTCCTGCTCGGTGCCCGGATGGCGTTGCAGCACAACGCCGCCAGCCGGCACGCCGAGGTGAAGAAGCTGCTGGTGGACATCTCCTGGAACGCGTTCGCGGCGGCCGGCAACGCCGAGGCCGGGGGCAAGGTCGTACCATTCCCGATCGCCCCGGGCGACGGTGAGTGGGCCGCCCAACGGTCCGGCGTCGAGCGGGTGTCCGTTCACGACCGTGGTGCGAGCGAGCGCAGCGGTGGCCGGGAGCGCGGGGATCGTCGGCGCTGACCATCCTGGCCCGGCTGGGCGTCAGGCGGCGGAAGCCTCGTCGGCGGCCAGCAGGGTCTCCAGCCGGGGGGTGACCTGCCACTGGTCCACCAGCTCGCGGTATTCCGCCCGCTGGGGCTCGGTCGACCCGGCACCGGTACGACGTGCGCGGATCAGCAGGTTGCGTGGCGTGTGCTGCGAGTCCACGAACTCCACCACCTCGGCCCGGTACCCGTGCACCCGCAGCAGTCCGGCGCGCAGGGCGTCGGTGAGCACGTCGGCGAAGCGCTCGCGCAGGATGCCCTGCCGGGTCAGCAGCTCGTACGGGCCCGGGGCGGGGTGGGCACGGAGCTGCTTGGCGAGATCGTGGTGGCAGCAAGGCGCGGCCAGCACCCAACGGGCCTCCCAGCGCACCGCGCGGGCCAGCGCCTCGTCGGTGGCGGTGTCACAGGCGTGCAGTGCCAGCACCAGGTCGGGGGCGGGGTCGACGACGGCGTCGGCGATCGTCCCGGCCACGAAACTGATCTGGTCGGCCCAGCCCAGCCGCTGCGCCAGCTCGGTGTTGCGCCGCCGCTGGTCCTCCCGGACGTCCACGCCGACCAATTGGACGTCGAGCCCTCGACTCGTCAGGTATCGGTACGCGGCGAACGTCAGGTAGGCGTTGCCGCAGCCCAGGTCGACCACCCGTAGCGAACCGGTCAGGTCGTCGGGCAGGGTCGCGGCCAGGGCCCGCAGGAACGCGTCCACCTGGCGGCGCTTGGCCGCCGAGCCGCCGATCTCGGCAAAGATCGGGTCACCGGGGTCGAGCAGGTATTCCTTGGCCCGGTCGTTTCCGGTGGGCGTCGCCGCCGGGCGGGACGTCGCGGCACGGTGCACCTGCGCTTCGCCGGACTTGGTCACCCGCAGCTGGAGGGTCGCGTCGGCCGTCTCGACGTGCCAGTTGCCGAACGGTTCGGCCAGCAGCTCGTCGACCGCCGCGACGGCCTCCGGACCGGCGGCGACGTTGCGGGTGTACGGGCGAGCGCCGTCGGACGTGGTGATCTGCATCCGGGGCCCGGCCTTGAGCGTCACCGGCCGCAGTTCGGCCCGCTCGACTGTGGGGCGGCGCCCGCGGCGGCGTCCGGCGGCGACCGCCCGGGTCAGCGCGGGGTCGAGCAGCAGCGCCCGAACCTCGGTCAGGGCAGCGTCCAGTGGTTGCGGCATTGTTCCATCTTCGGCAGGTGGGGTGGGAGAAGGGAACATCCCCCGCACCGCGCGAGGCGGTGCGGGGGATGTCAGGTGTGGCTGGTGGTCAGTCGGCGGTCGCCTCGGCCGGCGTACCCGCACCGGAACCGCCACCACGACGGCGTCGGCGGCGGCGCGGCTTGGAAGCCTCGCCGTCGGACCCGGCGGTGGCCGGCTCGGCGGGGCCGGCGTCGGCGTCGGCGGAGATCACAGCGGTGGCCTCGCCCGGGACCACCTCGCCGGCCCGGCGGCGACGCCGGCGGCGGGGGGTACGGGTGCCTTCGTCGGCGGCGTCGGCGACGGGTGCCTCGGCGACGGGTGCCTCGGCGACGGCCGGCGTGCCGGCGTCGGAGCGGTCGCGGCGGCCATCGCCCCGACCACGGCGCTCGCCGCGACCCTCGCTGCGGCTTTCACCGCGTCGGGGGCCCCGACCGCCGCTGTCGCCCCGGCGGGAGCGGGTCGTCCCGCCCAGGTCCTCTTCGATCTCGGCGGACAGCCCGGCCCGGGTGCGCTCGGCCGTGGGCAGCGTGCCGCTGACCTCGGTGGAGATGTGCAGGTCGGTGTAGAGGTGCGGCGACGTGTGGTACGTCTCCGGCGGCTCCGGCATCTCCAGACCGAGGGTCTTGTCGATGATCCGCCAGCGCGGCATGTCGTCCCAGTCGACGAAGGTCACCGCGACACCCGTCGCGCCGGCCCGGCCGGTACGACCGATCCGGTGGGTGTAGGTGTCCTGGTCTTCCGGGCAGTCGTAGTTGATGACGTGGGTGACGCCGGTGACGTCCAGCCCACGGGCCGCCACGTCGGTGGCGACCAGGATGTCGATCTTTCCGGCCCGGAAGGCCCGCAGGGCCCGCTCGCGGGCACCCTGGCCGAGGTCACCATGGACCGCGGCGACCGCGAACCCGCGGAAGTCGAGGTCCTCGGCGACCCGGTCGGCAGCCCGCTTGGTACGCGTAAAGATCATGGTCAGCCCACGCCCCTCCGCCTGGAGGATGCGCGCCACCACCTCGACCTTGTTCATCGAGTGGGTGCGGTAGACCAGCTGCTGGGTCTGCGGCGACGGGCCGGTCTCGGCGGTGTGCCCGGCGTGGATCGTCATCGGCTGGCGCAGGAAACGCCGCGACAGGGTGACGATCGGGTCCGGCATGGTGGCCGAGAAGAGCATCGTCTGCCGGTCTTCCGGAAGCATCGCGAGGATCTTCTCGACGTCGTCGAGGAAGCCCAGGTCGAGCATCCGGTCGGCCTCGTCCAGGACGAGTGCGTGCACCCGGTCCAGCCGGAGGTGCTTCTGCTTCTGCAGGTCCATCAGTCGGCCGGGGGTGCCGACCAGGATCTCGACGCCCTTGCGCAGCGCGTCGATCTGCGGCTCGTACGCCACGCCGCCGTAGATCGGCAGCACCCGGACGCCGCGCGTCCGGCCAGCGGCGGCCAGATCCTTGGCGACCTGGATGCCCAGCTCACGGGTGGGGACGACGACCAGCGCCTGCGGGACGCCGTCGCTGCCCTCGCCCGGGGCGAAGACCCGGTCGAGCAGCGGCACGCCGAAGCCGAGGGTCTTGCCGGTGCCGGTCGGCGCCTGACCGATCAGGTCGACGCCGCGCAGCGCGATCGGGATCGCGTACTCCTGGATGGCAAAGGCGCGGGTGATGCCGGCCGAGGCCAGGGCCTCGACGGTCTCGGCGCGGGCGCCGAGTGCGGCGAACGTGGGGGCCTCCGGTCGAACCGGGGCGGTGGGGGCCAGTTCCTGGCCGTCCAGCAAATCTTGAGTCAGGTCGCTCATGTGGATGTGGGGGTGCCCTCTCGTGGGTGCGCCCGTCCTGTCCTCAGGGCGCGTTCGGTATGACGCGGGCCACACGGTCGGCGGCAGATTGCCGAGCCGGACCGGGCCGCACGCGCGCCGCGGGCTGAGCTTCGATCAGATCGGCGCCCACGGCAACTGCTCCATGTTACCTGAACAGGCATGCCCCCGTCCCGATTCCCAGTCGGCCACTCGCCACGCGGGGCAAGCAAATGTGACCCATGCCACACGTTGCCGCCGGGGTTGCCCGATCGACCGCGATGCCGCGCCGACGCGTAAAGCTCGCAAAAAGGTTAAGACGGGGCGTCGTGGTTGCCTGATCGACCGGGCAGCGCGGGACGCGCTCGGAGGCAGCCACCCGGTAGCCTGCCGCTCGTGTCTGCCTTCGCCGTCGCCGACCTTCTGGGCCTCGTCGCCTTCGGTGAGCTGCTGGCCTTCGAGCGGATGGCCGGCGACGCCCGGCTCGCTCCTGACCTGCGCCGCCGGGCCGCGCTGAACGAGATGGCCGCGGCCGAGATCGCCAACTACCGACGCCTCGCCGACCGGCTCACCGCGCTCGGCGTGCCGCCGGAGGACGCGATGGCGCCCTATGTCGAGCCGTTGCAGGCGTACCACGACTCGACCGAGCCACGGGACTGGGCGGAAGTGGTCACCAAGGCGTACGTCGGTGACGCGATCACCGACGACTTCGTCCGCGAGATCGCCGACGCGCTGGAAGAACCGGACCGGGCGCTGGTGCTGGACGTGCTGCACGACTCCCGGTACGCGGAGTTCGCCGCGGCAGAGATCCGGGTGGCCGTCGCCGACGACCCCCGGCTGGCTGGTCGGCTCTCGATGTGGGCCCGACGGCTGGTCGGAGAGGCGCTGTCCCAGGCCGGCCGCGTCGCCGCCGAGCAGGCCACGCTCACCGCGCTGATCGCGCGGGACGGTCGGGTCGATGTGCCGGGGCTGTTCGGCAGGCTCACCGCCGCGCACACCGCACGGATGGCCGCCGCCGGGCTGAACAACTGACCGCCCGGCTGGTCGGCGCCGGCCTGCGGCAGGTGGGCCGAGTGCCGACCTGCCGCGATGGCCGGACCGGTCAGCGGACGGTGAAACCGACCGCCCGGGGCGACGCCTCGGCGATCTCGACGTAGGCGACCTTCTCGACCGGAACGATGACCCGTCGGCCCTTCTCGTCGGTCAGGGAGAGCGTGCCGCCGTTGCCGGCGAAGGCGTCGGTCACGATCTGCTCGATCTCGGCCGGCGACTGCGCGCTGTCCAGTACCAGCTCGCGCGGCGCGTACTGCACGCCGATCTTGACCTCCACTGTGCCTCCTCAACTGGGGCGAAAGAACCGCCCTGCGAAGGCTATCCGATCACGGGGTCGACGGTCAGGCTGACTCACCTTGCAGCGGGAAGCTCGCGATGCCCCGCCACGACAACGCGGCCACCAACGCCTCGGCCTCTGCCTTCGGCACCTGCCGCCCGCCGGCCAGCCAGAACTGCGCGGCAGTCTCCGCCGCCCCGACCAGCCCGGAGGCGAGCAACTCGGCGTGTGCCCGGCTCACCCCCGTGTCGGAGATGATGGTGTCGGTGATCGCCGCGATGCAGCCCTGCTCGACCCGCTCCACGCGCTGCCGCACCGCCGGGTCGTTACGCAGATCCGACTCGAAGACGAGACGGAACGCCTCGCTCTCGTGGTCGACGAAGTCGAAGTACGCCCGCACCGAGGCGCCGACCCGCTCCTTGTTGTCGCTGGTGCTGCGCATCGCGTCTTGCACCTGAGCGACGATGGCGTCACAGTGCGTGTCGAGCAGCGCCAGGTAGAGATCCATCTTTCCGGGAAAGTGTTGGTAGAGCACCGGCTTCGAAACCCCGGCCCGCTCGGCGATGTCGTCCATCGCTGCGGCGTGGTAGCCCTGCGCGACGAACACCTCCTGCGCCGCAGCGAGAAGCTGCTTACGACGCGCGGAGCGAGGCAGGCGGGTTGGCCGGCCAGCGGTCTGTGCACCGTTCCCCGCAGCGGTCATGGGATCCTCCGAGTTCTCCGTACGAGCCGGCATTTTCCCCCCAGACCGGGCGAGGCCCGTGACCTCCGTCGTGGAAATGGCCCGCCGCTGTAACTTATCGCCACTCTCGGCACACGGTAGCCTCAGCGGGGGCGACCAAGGAGCGCGCGGTGAGTGAAACAGGGCAACCCGGAGCCGCCACCCCGGGAGAGCACGGTGACGGAACGGGTCAGCACGACGACCCGAGCCGTTCCGTCAGCGGGTGGGCGCCTCCGGCGGGTGGGTGGCCCCGAGCCGCCGACCGCGAGGACGCCCGGGACGAGGCGCCGCGCTGGCAGCCCGACCCCGCGTCGGGCTGGCGGACCTCCTCGACACGACATGGTGACCTGCCATCGCCGCTGGTCGGGCGGTCGGACGACCCGGAGCCGCCGGCCCGCGCCAATGGCCACCGCGTCAACGGCGTGCACGCCCCGGACGGCGTCAACGGCGTCCAACACCCCGGTCTCGAACCGCCCGCGGCACGCCCCACACCGGTGAGCGCACCGCCCGGGCTGCCGGCCGAGGGTCGCCCCGGTGCGGCCAGTGACCGGCTCGTGGTGCCCGCCCAACGTCCCGCGCCGCCGGCGGAGCAGGGTGCCGCCGAGCCCGAGACGGGCCCCGCCCCGCACTCCACCGTCGATCCGGCCACCGTCGATCCGGCCGCCGCGCACCGTGCCCGCTGGGCCGAACCCGGCTTGCCCACCTCGGCACCACCGGCCGTCCAGGTGCCGCCGGTCGGCACCGCAGCGTCGGGTTTCGAGGTGCCGCCCGGCTTCCACGCGCCGATTGGCGAGCGGCTGGCCGCCGACGAGAATCCGACCGCGCCACGCGACTGGCGGGACCCGCTCGCAGCGGAGCACGCGGCGAGCTCGGGACGCACCCCGGGCCCGGCCGGTCGCGCCGACGAGGGCGAGCCCGGTCGCGCCGCCGAGGGTGCCCGGCCGGCCGACCCGCCACGCGCCGGAGACCCGCAACGCGCTGGTGAGACGCACCGTGCCGGGGACCCGCAACGCGCTGGTGAGACGCACCGGGCCGGGGAGTCGTCGGCCATCGAGCCCGACTGGTCGGGGCCGAGCTGGAACCGTCCGAGTTGGGGTGGCGGGTGGGCCCCGCCCTGGTCCCGCCAGGACGACGAGCCGGCTGGCCCGGCCGCACGCGACGAGTCGGCACCGGGCTGGGTCGCCGAGCCCAACCAGCCGTACGAGCCGGTGCGCGCCGAGCCGCCCCGCCCGTACGAGCCGGTGCGTGCCGAGCCGCCCCGTGGGTACGAACCCGGCCGGGGCGAATCCGAGTCCGCGCCGCAACGCCCTGCCGAACCGACCAGCGGTCCGCCCGCCGACCGGCCGTCCTGGGCCGGTGGTGCGACGCCGACCAGCGGTCCGCCCGCCGACCGGCCGTCCTGGGCTGGTGGTGCGACGCCGACCAGCGGTCCGCCCGCCGACCGGCCGTCCTGGGCCGGTGGTGCGACGCCGACCAGCGGTCCGCCCGCCGACCGGCCGTCCTGGGCTGGTGGTGCGACGCCGACCAGCGGGCCCCGGGCCGATCTGCCGTCCTGGGCGGGTGGAGGCGACCCGGACCCCACCAGCGTGCCGCCCGCGCGGCCCTCCTGGGCTGAGGGGTCCGATCCGACGCCGCCCAGCGCGCCGCCGGCGCGGCCGTCCTGGGCCGGCGGGTCCGAGGCGGCGACCAGCGTGCCGCCGGTACGACCGTCCTGGGCTGGCGGGTCCGAACCGCCCGCCACCAGCGCGGCGTCGGCGCGACCGTCCTGGGCCGGGGGTTCCGATCCGGCACCGGCCAGCTCTGCGCCCATCCGTCCCTCCTGGGCCTCCAGCCCGGCATCGGTCGACCCGCCCGCATCGGGCGAGGCGTCACCCGCGGCACCCGTCGGGCCGCCGCCGGCACCGGCCGGGCCGCCGCCCACGCTGACCGACGCGCCGCCGGCTCCGGCAGGCCCGTCCCTGGTGGCGGAGCGCCAGTCCTGGACCGGCGGTTCGCCGACGGCGAGCAGTTCCCGAGCCGAGCGACCGGACTGGTCCGAGGGCCGGCTCCCTGCGACCCCCGTCGAACGCCCGTCCTGGCCGGCCAGCCGATCGGCCAGCACCGGTGGGGGCGACAGCAGCGAGACCCCCGGCCGGTCCCGGCCCGAGACGCGGCCGACCGCACCGTTCCGGCTCCGGCCGGCGACACCCGAGCCCGGACCGGCACCCGTCGAACCGCCCCAACCGGCCGCCCCGGCCAGCGACCCGCCCTCGAAGGACGGCTCACCGTCCTCCGCCGCTGCGGTCCCGCCCGCCGCCGGGAAGGGTTCCGGTCGCCCCGATCAGCCGACACCGCCGTCCGCCTCTCGCTACGCGGCGCGCCGATCCGCCCCCGACCCGACGTCGCCGGCCGAGGACGGCCGGCAGTCGGCCCCGAGCGCGGTGGTGCTGCCGCAGCGCGTCCCCGCGGAACCAGACGTGCCCGTCGTGCCGGAGCCGCCAGCCGTGGAGCCCCCCGCCGAAACTCCGGAACTCGCCCGCATCGCCACCCACCTGCGTCGCGACGACGAGCCAGCCCCGCTGCAGGAGCGCCCCGAGGGGTTCGATGTCAACGCGATCCTGGACGCCGTCCGGGAGGTGGCAGGTGTCCGCGACGCGGCCCTGCGCCGTACGCCGGCTGGGGCGCACAGCCTGCGCCTGGACCTGGCCGACGGCGCCGATCCGGCCGAGGTGAGCCGGCAGGTGGCCCGGCTTCTCCAGGAGCGGATGGGGTTGGCCGCTGCCCCGCAGAACGTGCCCGGCCTGCCCAGCACGCCACCCCCGCCGGTTCGCCGACGCGCGGCCGAGCCCCGATCCGCCGAGCGGCGTACCCCGGAAACTCAGAACGCGGCTTCGCGCGATCCCGGTGAGGTCCGGACGGCCAATTCGCCGAGCGCCGCCCGCCGGCCGCCCGGTCGGGCCGAGGCCGCACCGGCCGGCCCGGAACAGCGGACCAGCACGGACCCGACGCGTCGACGCCGGTCGAACGCTCCGCACCGGGGTCGCGCCACGGTGGAGGAACCCGGATCGGTCTCCTCCGCCCCGGCCGGCGCCGCTACCGGTAGCCCGGCGACGCTGGGCACGTCGTACTCGGGTGGTCAGGTGACCACGACGGAGTCGGCGCCGTCCCGGCCGCTGGAGACCGGCGGCGTGCCGGGTCCCCGGGTGGTGATCGACCATGTGCAGGTCAGCACCTTCGGTCTGGACGCGAACGTGGAGGTCCGGCTGCTGGCCGGGGGCGACAGCGCCTCCGGGTACGCCACCGGGCCGGCGGTGGACGGCTACGTGTTGCGGCTCTGCGCGGTGGCGGCGGCTGCCGCCGTGGACGAGTTGCTGCGCGGCGCGGACAACGCCGAGCGGGGGCGCTGCTTCGTCGAACACGCGGCAGTGGTGCCGTTCGGCAACTGCGAGGTGGCCACCGTGGTGGCGCTGCTGGTCTGTGAGGGCTGGGTGGAGCAGCTCGCCGGGTCGGCCCTGGTCGCTGGTGATCCGCGGCAGGCGGTGGTGCGGGCGACGTTGGCGGCGGTCAACCGTCGGCTGGAGGCACTGCTGTCCTGAGTGGTCGGGGGCAGACTGGAGCGATGAGACGCGCCACCCTCTGGCCGGACCACCTGCTCCCCGACGACCGCGTCCCGCCGCCGTGGCCGGGCCGGGAGGTCCGCCTCGACGGCCGGGTCACGTACGTGCGGGACACCCCGGCCACCGCCGTTGGCGCGGAGCCGGCGCTGTACGTGCACGGGCTGGGCGGGTCGTCGCAGAACTGGACGGACCTAGCCGGGCTGCTCGCCGACCGGCTGGACGGTCAGGCCATCGACCTGCCCGGCTTCGGCCGGAGCGAGCCGGGCCCGCGTTACACGATTCCGGCGTTCGCCGAGTTGGTGGTCCGCTGGATCGAGCATTCCGGTCGGGCTCCGGTGCACCTGTTCGGTAATTCGCTGGGCGGTGCGGTCGCGGTTCAGGTCGCCGGGCTCCGACCGGACCTGGTCCGCACCCTCACCCTGATTTCCCCGGCGCTGCCGTTCCTGGATTTCCGGCGTTCGTTGCAGGGGCGGATGCTGCCGGTGCTCGCCATTCCCCGTGGTGAGCGGCTGGTCGCCAAACGGCTCACCCAGCTCGCGCCGGAGGTGATGGCCCAGCAGGTGCTGGAGGCGTGCGTCGCCGACCTCAGCCGGATCTGTGAGCAGCGGCGGGCCGAGGCGTTGGAGGAGATCCGGGTGCGGTACGAGGCCGAGCACTACGCCGCCGCGTATGTCCGGACGTTCCGTGGGTTGGTCTCCAGTTTCCTGCGGGCGTACCTGCCGGGGTCGGGGTCGCTGTGGCGACTTGCCGCTGCGGTACGCGCACCGACCCTGGTGGTGGGCGGCCGGCAGGACCGCCTGGTCGATGTACGGGTCGCGCCGCAGACCGCCCGGGTCATTCCGGACAGCCGATTGATGATGCTCGACGGCGTCGGCCATGTGGCGCAGTTGGAGGTGCCCCGGCTGGTTGCCCGCGCGGTGGTCGGCCTGCTCGCCGAAACGGAGGACGCGGCGGGGCGGTCTGATCTGGCAGGCTGATCTGGATGCCCAGCTCAGACCGCCATTATGTGCAACGTCGGCGACGTTTCGCGTTGCTCGCCCAACTGGTGGCGGTGGTGGTGGCCGTCGGTGCGGCGGTGACCGTGCTCGCCGAGGGACAGGGTGGGCACTCCGGTGCCGACCGGTTGACCGCCGAGGAGATCGGCACGCCGCCGCCGCTGGTGGCCGGGCCGCTGCCGCCGTCGGTCGACCCGTCGCCCGTCGACGCGGTTTCGTCCAGTCCGTCCCCGGTGTTGCGGGTGCCCGGCGCGGTTCCGAGTGCTGGCACGGGCAGGTTCGGTTACGACGCGCGCTCGGGGCCGGTGTTGGGTCGGGCGGGTGAGCTGCGGCGTTACCGGGTCGCGGTGGAGTCGGGCAGTGCGGAGGACACCGCCGAGTTCGCCCTGGCGGTCGAGGTGGCGCTGGCCGGGCCGGGCAGTTGGGTCGACAGCGGCAGGCTGCGGCTTCAGCAGGTGCCCGGCGCTGCGGCTCGTGATTTCACCGTCTACCTGGCCACCGCCCGTACGGCGGGTCGGATGTGCGCGCAGGGTGGGGTGGACATCCGGATCGGCGGTCGGCCGTACACGTCCTGTCGGGCGCCGGGCCAGGTGATCATCAACCTGGATCGGTGGCGGTTGTCGGTGCCGCACTTCGTCTCGGCCGGTGTGCCGTTGGCGGTCTACCGGACGTACGTGGTGAATCACGAGGTGGGTCACCAGCTGGGGCATCGACACGAGCGTTGCCCCGGTGCGGGCCGGCCGGCGCCGGTGATGATGCAGCAGACGCTCTTCCTCAACGGGTGCCGGGTCAACCCGTGGCCGTACCTCGACGGGCGTCGTTACACCGGCCCCGCCCTCTGAGCCCATCGCCCCGACACGCCGCCATCCGTCCCCATCGGGCGTCATGCGGCAATATCGATAAAAACGGCGAAATACCCGAATAATCTGGCACGCTCGACGTTATGACGCCGTCGTCACCTTACGGCCCAGCCCGGCCGCCCGAGCACCGCTCGGCGTTGCGGGGTGTGCGTTCCGGGCTCGTTGCGCTGCGCGGGCGTCGGCGCAGTCTGCTGCTCGGCCTGCTGGTGCTCGCCGTCGCGATCGGCGTGACGGTGAGCCGGGGCGGCGAGCCGCCGGCCGAGCCCACGGCCACCACTCAGGGCGGGATGGGCCACGGCGGTGGGGTGGCGGCGCATGCGGCGCCCACCAGCTACCCGTCGGTCGGGGCGGGACGCTTCACCGCGGCTGACGGCGACACCCCCGTGCACGGCACGGACGGGCCGCTGCGCCGTTACCGGGTCGTCGTCGAACGCGGCGCCGGCCAGGACGCCGACGTGTTCGCCGCCAGGGTGGACGAGGTGCTGGCCGACCCGCGCAGTTGGATCGCCTCCGAGGAGCTGCGGGTGCAGCGGGTGGCCGACGCCGAGGCCGCCGACTTCACCATCTACCTGGCCACCCCGGTCACGTCCGAGCGGATGTGCGCGGAGGGCGGGTTGACCACCGAGCGCTACACCTCGTGCCGCCTGCCCGGTCAGGTCATCATCAACCTGGCCCGCTGGATGGAGGCGGTCCCCGACTACGGTGCATCGCTGGACACCTACCGGACCTACGTCGTCAACCACGAGGTGGGCCACGAGTTCGGCGAGAACCACGAGGCGTGCCCCGGCCCGGGGGAGCCCGCTCCGGTGATGCAGCAGCAGACGTACGGCCTGGAAGGTTGCGTCGCCAACGCCTGGCCGTACCTCGACGGCCGTCGCTACGCGGGGGACATCGTCCCCTGATCGGGCGGCTCGTCGCTTATTCCCGCTCCCGCATACCGGACCACGTGTCGTCCCTCATGGCCGAGCGGGGCTCCCGCGAGCAACAATGGCGCGGTTCACACCGCCGATCCCGGGGAGTCCACCGTGTCGTTGCCCCCGCTCGTCGAGCCCGCCGCCGAGCTGACCGTAGACGAGATCCGCCGCTACTCACGTCACTTGATCATTCCGGATGTCGGGGTGACCGGCCAGAAGCGGCTGAAGAACGCCCGGGTGCTCTGCGTGGGCGCCGGTGGCCTCGGCTCGCCCGCCCTGCTGTACCTCGCCGCGGCCGGGGTCGGCACGCTCGGCATCATCGATTTCGACACTGTCGACGAGTCCAACCTCCAGCGCCAGGTCATCCACGGCGTCTCCGACATCGGCCGGTCCAAGGCCGAGTCCGCCGCCGCGTCGATCCGCGAGATCAACCCCCTGGTCAACGTGGAGATCCACAACACGGCGCTGGACCGGGAGAACGTCCGCGAGATCTTCGCCCAGTACGACCTGATCGTCGATGGCACCGACAACTTCGCCACCCGCTACATGGTCAACGACGCGGCGGTGCTGCTCGGCAAGCCGTACGTCTGGGGCTCGATCTACCGCTTCGACGGCCAGGCGTCGGTGTTCTGGGCCGAGCACGGCCCCTGCTACCGCTGCCTCTACCCGGAGCCGCCGCCGCCCGGCATGGTTCCGTCCTGCGCCGAGGGCGGCGTGCTCGGCGTGCTCTGCGCGTCGATCGGCTCGATCCAGGTGAACGAGGCGATCAAGCTGCTCACCGGCATCGGGGAGCCGCTGGTCGGCCGCCTGATGGTCTACGACGCCCTGGAGATGGAATACCGCAAGATCAAGGTCCGCAAGGACCCGAACTGCGCGCTCTGCGGCGACAACCCGACCGTCACCGACCTGCTGGAAGACTACGAGGACTTCTGCGGCGCGGTCTCCGAGGAGGCCCAGGAGGCGACTGTCGACGCGACCATCACCGCACTGGAGCTCAAGGAGTGGCAGGACGCCGGCAAGGACATCTTCCTCGTCGACGTGCGTGAGCCGGCCGAGTACGAGATCGTCCGGATCCCCGGTTCCACCCTGATCCCCAAGGGCGACATCATCTCCGGTGAGGCGCTCGCGAAGCTGCCGCAGGACCGGCAGATCGTGCTGCACTGCAAGTCCGGCGTCCGCTCGGCGGAGGCGCTCGCCGCGCTCAAGGCGGCCGGATTCAAGGACGCCGTGCACGTGCAGGGCGGCGTGCTCTCCTGGATCAAGCAGATCGACCCGTCGCTGCCCGCGTACTGACGATCGGCCCGGGGCGGCCCACCGGCCGCCCCGGCGAATCGACGCAGGTGACGCCGAGCGGCCGTCCAGCCGGAGCGACGCAGCCATTGCGGGCTGGCCGATTCTCTGAGGCGGCATCGCGTCTGCGCAGGTAGCGTCTCCGCCGTGGTCGACTTGGAAGCCGCGATCGGGTTCGTCGTGGCGCATGGGGATGCGGTGGAACGCGCCCGCCTCTCCTGGCTCCGCAACGGCACCGCCGTGCCCGCCGAGTTGCTGGAGACGGCCGAGGTCGGCGAGTCGCCGGACGGCGGTTGGCCGGCCACCTGGGGCGGCGAGATCGCCTCGATCGACGCCACCTGCTTCCGGCTCGCCGAGTTGGACGACCTGGGCGCGCTCGGCCGCCCCGCCGCCCGGCGGGCGCTGGACTGGCTGGCGTCCCGGCAGCAGGCCGACGGCGGTTGGGAAGAGGACGCGTCGCTTGCCGAATCGGCACCGGAGTGGGCCCGACCCGGCGACCCGGAGGCCGGGTTCCTGGTGTCGGCCAACGCCGGTTTCTGGCTCACCGTCGCCGGCCTGGACGCCCGGGCCTCGGGCCCGCTCGACCACCGGGTCGGTGGGGCGTACGCCGGGGTGGTGCAGGCGGCGGCCCACTCGCTCGCCGCACGGTTGCGCCCGGACGGTAGCTGGCCGTCGTTCCTCGCCGCCGGCTGGCTGAGCGCGGCAGTGCTGCACCGGCAGGAGATGTTTCAGGAGTCGGCGCGGATCCAGGTGGTGCTCGCCGAGCGGATGCCGAAGATGTCCCCGGGGGACGTGGCGTGGTTGGCGGCCACGCTGCGCCGCGCCGACGTCGACCTCCAGGACTGGATCATGGTGCGGGCGCTGCGTCGGCTGACCGAGACCCAGCGCAACGACGGCGGCTGGGAGAGCGACGACGGCCACCAGTTCGACGTGCACACCACGCTGGCCGCGATCCGGGCGGCCCGGCCCGCGCCGCCCGGCTGAGCCGCCGCCCTCAGCGCAGGTGCCCGTCCCCGGTGACGACGTACTTGGTGCTGGTCAGCTCGGGCAGGCCCATCGGACCGCGAGCGTGCAGCTTCTGGGTGGAGATGCCGATCTCCGCGCCGAAGCCGAACTCGCCCCCGTCGGTGAACCGCGTCGAAGCGTTCACCATCACCGCCGCCGCGTCCACCCGGGCGACGAAGTCGCGGGCCGCGCTCGCCGAGTCGGTGAGGATCGCCTCGGTGTGCCCGGTGCCGAAGCGGCGGATGTGCACGACCGCCGCGTCCAGCGAGTCGACCACCGCCACGGAGATGTCGGCGGACAGGTACTCGGTGGCGAAGTCCTCGTCGGTTGCCGGAACCACTGCGGCGGAGTACGCGGCCACCTCGGGGGTGCCGTGCACGGTCACCCCCGCCTCGGCGAAGGCGGCCAGCACCGGCGGCAGGAACGCGTCGGCGACGCCCGCGTGCACCAACAGCGACTCGGCGGTGTTGCAGGTGGAGAGGCGTTGCGTCTTGGCGTTCAGCGTCACCGCGACGGCCTTCGCGACGTCGGCGGCGGCATCGACGTAGACGTGGCAGTTACCCACCCCGGTCTCGATCACCGGCACCGTCGACTCCTCCACCACGGTGCGGATCAGCGACGCGCCGCCGCGCGGAATGAGCACGTCGACCAGCCCTCGGGCACGCATCAGCTCCTTGACCGAGTCACGGGAGCTGGCGTCGAGCAACTGCACCGCGTCGGCGGGCAGCCCGGCCCCGGCGACCGCGTCGCGCAGCACCGCGACCAGCGCGGCGTTCGAGTGCGCGGCCGAGGACGACCCGCGCAGCAGCGCCGCGTTGCCGGACTTGAGGCAGATCCCGGCGGCGTCCACTGTCACGTTGGGCCGCGCCTCGTAGATGATGCCGACCACCCCGAAGGGCACCCGGATCTGGCGCAACTCCAGGCCGTTGGGCAAAGTGGACCCGCGGACCACCTCGCCCACCGGGTCGGGTAACGCGGCCATCTCGCGTAGCGCGTCGGCGATGCCGGCCACCCGGCCCGCGTCGAGCGCGAGCCGGTCCAGCACGGCCGCGCTCAGTCCGGCCTCGCGGCCGGCCGCCAGGTCCGTCTCGTTCGCGGTCAGGATCTCCGGGGTACGCGCCACCAGCGCGTCGGCCATCGCCACCAGCGCGGCGTCCTTGACCGTACGCGTGGCGACGGCCAGCTCCGCGGCGGCGTCCCGCGCCCGTCGCGCCTGCTCAACGACGCTCATGCCAGCACTCCGCTTCGCTCCGTGCCGGCATCAGGCACCGACACCCTGAGTTGATGATTCGCTCGCTGACGCTCGCTCATGCCAGCACTCCTCGTGAAGGTGGGAAGGTCCTTGGCTCACAGCAGCACCAGGTCGTCGCGGTGGACGACCTCTCGCTCGTACGCCGGGCCGAGCGCCGCGGCGAGTTCGGAGGTGGAGCGGCCGAGCAGCCCGGGCAACTCCACCGCGTCGTAGTTGACCAGCCCTCGGGCGACCGACGCGCCGGCGGTGTCCACCAGGTCCACCGGGTCGCCGGCGGTGAACGTGCCGTCCACGGCGGTGATGCCGGCCGGCAGCAGCGACTTGCGCCGCCCGACGACGGCGGCGACCGCGCCCGGGTCGAGGTGCAGCCGCCCCCGGGGCGAGGTGGCGTGGGCCAGCCAGAACAGCCGGGCCGTCGGGCGTTGCCGCTGCGGGTGGAAGAGCGTGCCGACCGGTTCGCCGGCCAGCGCCGGTGTGGCCAGGTCGGCGGCGGTGAGCACCACCGGGATGCCGAAGCCGGTGGCGATCCGGGCCGCCTCGACCTTGGTCACCATGCCGCCGGTGCCGACGCCGGACCGGCCGGCCCCGCCGATGGTGATGCCGGCGAGGTCCGTGTCGTCGCGAACCTCGGCGATCCGGGTCGAGTGGGGTTTGGCGGGGTCGCCGGTCCAGAGCGCGTCCACGTCGGAGAGGAGCACCAGCAGGTCGGCGTGGACCAGCGCGGCCACCAGGGCGGCCAGCCGGTCGTTGTCGCCGAACCGGATCTCCTGGGTGGCCACCGTGTCGTTCTCGTTGACGATCGGCACCGCCCGCAGGTCGAGCAGTTTGCGCAGGGTCCGGTACGCGTTGCGGTAGTGCGCTCGGCGGGTCACGTCGTCGACGGTGAGCAGCACCTGCCCGACGGTGCGGCCGTGCCGGGCGAAGCTGGCCGCGTACCGGCCGATCAGCAGCCCCTGCCCGACGCTGGCGGCGGCCTGCTGGGTGGCCAGGTCGCGCGGGCGTCGGGACAGCCCGAGCGGGGCGAGCCCGGCGGCGATGGCGCCGGAGGACACCAGCACCACCTCGCGCCCTTCGGCGGTGAGCCGCCCGAGGGTGTCGACCAGCGTGTCGACGCGCTCGTCGGCCAACCCGCCGGTGGCGGTGGTCAACGAGGAGGATCCGATCTTGACGACGACCCGCCGGGCCGTCGTGACTGCGTCGCGCACCCGACCATTCTGCGCGGTCACGGCGGCACCGCCCGGCGGCGTTCCCATATGGTGGCCGATTGTGACTCCTGACGAGTACGTCGAGGCGGTGCTCGACCTGGTCGAGCGGATCCCGGAGGGCCGGGTCATGTCCTACGGCGGGGTGGCCGACGCGCTGTCCGAGCGCTCGGGGCGTGCCTCGGCCCGGTTGGTCGGCAACATCATGGCCCGGCACGGGGGCTCGGTGCCCTGGCATCGGGTGGTTACCGCGAGTGGTCGACTGCCACCGGGGCACGAGCGGGAGGCGCGCGCTCGACTGCGGGCCGAGGGAGTGCCGCTGCGTGGCGAGGGTGTGGACGTCGCGGCGGCGGCCTGGTCGCCTGATGAGGGGATGTGACCAACGTCCTAACGTGAGTAACATTCGGCCCCATGACATCGCCGCCGGGCGCCGGCTCGTCAGCCACCGGCCCGCTGCCCCGATCGGTGCACGCCGGCTACGCGCTCGGTTCACTGGCCACCGGAGCGTTCGGCACCGTGCCCGGTCTGCTGCTGCTGCCGTACCTGACCGACACCCTGGGCGTGGCCGCCGGGCTGGCCGCCCTGCTGGTGTTACTGCCCAAAGCCTGGGACGTGCTGGTCAACCCGGTCGCCGGGCGGATCTCCGACCGCACCCGTTCGCGGTGGGGCGCCCGCCGGCCGTACCTGCTCGTCGCCGGCCTCGCGCTCGCCGTCCTGTTCGCCTCGATCTTCGCCGCGCCGTTCGGTAACGGCTCGGCCGCCGCGGCGTACGTGGCGTTCGCCTTCCTCGCCACCGCCACCGCGTTCGCCTTCTTCCAGGTGCCGTACGTGGCGATGCCGGCCGAGCTGACCGGCGACTACGCCGAGCGCACCCGGTTGATGACCTGGCGGATCGCGGTGTTGGCGCTGGCCATCCTGGTCTCCGGCGCGGTCGCGCCGCTGGTGGTGAGCGCCGGCGGTGACGGCGTGGCCGGGCACCGCTGGATGGGCCTGTTCGTGGCGGTGCTGATCGCGCTCGGCGCCGTCGGCGCGTTCCTGGGCACCCGGTCCGCGCCGACCGGCACGGTGGGCGAGAGCGAACCGACCCTGCGCGCCCAGCTCGCCGTGGCCAGCGCCAACCGCCCGTTCCGGGCGCTGCTGATCTGCTTCGTGGTGCAGTCCGCCGGGGTCGCGACGATCCTGGCCGGGGTCAACTACTTCGCCGGGCAGATCCTGCGCGACGACAAGAGCGGGCCGACACTGCTCTTCGTCTGCTTCGTCGGGCCGGCGCTGCTGGTGATGCCGATCTGGACCCGGATCGGTGCCCGGCTGGGCAAGCGGACCGCGCTGGTCATCGCCTCGCTGATCCTCGCCGTCGGTGCGTTCACCCTGGTCGCCGCGATGGTGCTGCCGCCGGTCGCCGTCTATCTGCTGGTCGCGCTGATCGGTGTGGGGTACGCCGGGCAGCAGGTCTTCGCGCTGGCGATGTTGCCGGACTGCATCGCCCACGAGACGGCGCGCACCGGTCGACGGCAGGCCGGCGTCTTCACCGGCCTGTGGACCGCCGGGGAGACCTTCGGCCTGGCGCTCGGGCCGGGCATCTACGGACTGGTGCTGCAACTCTCCGGCTACGTCTCCTCCGACACCGGTTCGGCGGCTGCCCAGTCCGACACGGCGAGGCTGGGCGTCCTCCTCGGCTTCACGCTGATCCCGGCCCTGCTGATCGCCCCGCCCATCCTCCTGCTCCGCCACTACACCCTCACCGCCCACAGCGACCGGGTCGATCGTGGAGTTGTGCTGGCGGATGAAAGCCGATAACCGTCACGAGAAGGGCCCCACAGCTCCATGATCGACGAGAACAGGGTTGAGGCTGGTGCGCTCTCCGCCACCGGGGTTTCTGCCGAACACGTGCTCGCGGAGATTCGGCGGTTGCGGGACGCGGACCGGCCCACCCACGGGGGACGGCTCTTCGCGTACGTCTACGACCCGGCGGTGCCGGGGCTGGACGAACTGACCGCCGCCGCCCACCGGGAGAGCGCACACGTCAACGGGTTGGACCCCACCGCCTTCCCGTCCCTGCTGGCGATGGAGAACGCGCTGGTCGCCGCCGCCGGCCGGGTGCTGGGCGCGGGCCCGGGCACCACCGCCCCGGACGTCGTCGGCAGCGTCACCAGCGGCGGCACCGAGTCGCTGATCCTCGCCGTCAAGACCGCCCGGGACGCCCACCCGGAAATCGCCGAACCCCGGATCGTGGTGCCGTCGAGCGCGCACGCGGCATTCGCCAAGGCGACGCACTACCTGCGGGTGGCGCTGGACGTCGTGCCGGTCTCCCCGGAGACGCTGCGCCCCGACCCGGCCGCGATGGCCGCCGCGATCCGCCCGGAGACCGTGCTGGTCGCCTGCTCCGCGCCGTCGTACGCGCACGGGGTGGTGGACCCGGTCGCCCAGATCGCGGCCGCCGCCGCCGAAGCCGGGGTGCGCTGCCACGTGGACGCCTGCTTCGGCGGCTGGACCCTGCCGTACCTGCGCCGCCTCGGGGAGCCGGTGCCCGCGTTCGACTTCGCGGTGCCCGGGGTCACCTCCATCTCGGTCGACCTGCACAAGTACGCGTACGCGCCGAAGGGGGTGTCGGTGTTGCTGCACCGAGACGCCACCCTGCGTGCCGCGCAGTACTTCGCGTATGCCGACTGGCCCGGCTACACAATGATCAACCCGGTGATCGCGTCCACCCGCTCGGGCGGCCCGATCGCCGCCGCGTACGCCACCGTTCGGCACCTCGGTGACGACGGCTACCTGCGGCTGGCCGGCGTCACCCGGGACGCGGTCGCCGGACTGGCCGACGCGGTCCGCGCCGTCGACGGGCTGCGGCTGATGGCCGAGCCCGAGTCGACAGTCGTCTGCTTCACCGCCACCGAGGGCGGCCCCGACCTGTTCGTCCTGGTCGACGAGCTGACCGCGCGGGGCTGGCACACCCAACCCCAACTGTCGTACGCCGGTCTGCCCGCCAGCGTGCACCTCACGGTGACCGCAGCGGTCGCACCCCGGGTGGCCGAGTTCGGGCCGGACCTGACCGACGCGGTGGCCGCGGCCCAGGCGGCCGGCCCGGTGCGGCTGCCCGCCGAGTTGGCTGCGCTGGCCGGTGCCCTCACCCCGGACGCGCTGACCCCGGAGCTGGTCGCGGGCCTGGCTGCCGGGCTGGGCATGGGCGGCGAGCCCGACGGTGCGCCGCTGCCGGAGCGGATGGCGGTGGTGAACACGCTGCTCGACGCCGCGCCACCGGAGCTGCGGGAGCGGCTGCTGGTGGAGTTCGTCGGGCTGCTGCAACGTCCCACCTGGTGACCGGAGCGCCGGCCGCTACGTACGCCCCCGTGGCGTACGGCGCGGCCGGCGACCGGATCCTCAGCGGTAGCCGCTCGGGAGCCTCCACGCACCAGCGGGATCGTGACCGGCCCCAACGGGTGCGCGCCGGACCTGTGATTGACTGTTCAACGGGGGCAGGAGGGAGGCGGTCGTGCAGCTGCCGGCAGTGCTCGGTGAGCCGATCCGGTTCGTGCTGAACTGGGGGCGCCGCTACTCGCTCTGGGTGTTCAACTTCGGTCTGGCCTGCTGCGCGATCGAGTTCATCGCGACCAGCATGGGTCGGCACGACTTCATCCGGCTCGGCGTGATCCCGTTCGCCCACGGCCCCCGCCAGGCCGACCTGATGGTGGTCTCCGGCACGGTGACCGACAAGATGGCGCCGGCGATCAAGCGGCTCTACGACCAGATGCCCGAGCCGAAGTACGTCATCTCGTTCGGCGCGTGCTCCAACTGCGGCGGCCCCTACTGGGATTCGTACTCGGTGACCAAGGGCGTCGATCAGCTCATCCCGGTCGACGTGTACGTGCCCGGCTGCCCGCCCCGGCCGGAGGCGCTGCTGCACGGCATCCTGCGCCTGCAGGAGAAGATCGCCGCCGAGCAGTCCGGCATCGGGGGTGTGCCGCAACGGGACGTGCTGGCCGCGCCGCTGGACGCCCCGCCCCGCGAGGCCGCCGCGCCACGCTCGGTCGACTCGCTCACCGCCCCGCCGGTACGCCCACCCACCGCGAGCTGAGGACGGTCAGCCGCCACCCGGAGCTGGTCCAGGCGGCGGCCGACCGTCGGCAGGTCAGCTGGTCGGCAGGGCCAGGCTGAACGTGACAGTGTTGTCGCTCGGGTCGACGTCGGGAACCGTCTCCATCCAGTAGTGGGTGGCCAGTTCCACGGTGATCGGGGTCGACTCGTCCGCCGGGTCGGTTGGCCGGCTGATGAACAGCGCCACGTCGCGCTCCTCACCCGGCATCAGCAGCCCGCCCGGCACGAATGCCTGTGGGCCGTACACCGGGCCGTCGTGCGGGTCGGTGTACAGGATCATCGACCCGGCGGGCAGCTGCGTGGCGGTCAGCGAGTTGCCGAGCTGCCGGGCGTCACCCGCGTACCGGACCCGGAGCGGCACGCGCCGGGTGTTCTCGGGGCCGTCGGTCACCGGCCCGATCACCTCGACGGACGCGTTCGCCTGGGTGTCCTGCACGTACGTCTGAGGGCGGGCCAGCTTGCCGTCCAGGGAGCGGAACTGGGCGCTGAACGGCACGGTGCCCAGCGATCCGGTTTCGTACGAGTAGGCGGTGACCAAGCCGCCCGCCGCGATCATCGGGTAGCTGCGGGGGGTGGTCAGCACCTGGAATTCGACAGTTGCCCTGCGGGACTCACCCGCGGCCAGGCTGCTGCTGCGCGGCAGGGAGCAGGTGCGAACCAACAGCCCCTCCTCCACGCCGTCCGACTCGCAGCGTGACTCCACACCCCCGGAGAAGGAGGCCGCCACCGCCTCCCGGATTCGGAAGTAGAAGCCCTGCGTGCTGTCGCTGTTGTTGGTGATGGTCACCCGAAGGCTGCCCCGGTAGCCGCGTTCGGTTGGCTCGAGCACCAGCCGGCTCAGCGAGAAGGTGGGAGCGTCGGCCGAGGCCGATGGTGCGGCAGCGGCCGGTCCGGCCCAGCCGATCGTCGCGGTCAGGCCGAGCAGTGCGGCGGTGAGCAGGGTCCCCGTTTTTCGGTACATGTATCTGGTCCTCCAGGATCGACGCCCGGCGAGGGGGACCTGCCGCCGCCCGTGGCGACGAAACGATCGACGGACGTAACCGTGGAATCCGGGCCCCCGCGCCGTGACCCAGACAGCATCATCGATGGCTGGGTCGTTCGCCACCCCGTTTTGGACCTGCGGCGCTAGCCTGCGCATTATGAGCAGCTCAGCGGACCAGCGCTCCACCCACATCGTCGACGTGCTCACCGATGAGTTCGGGGCGTCGATGGCGATCGACCCGGCCGCCTTCCGCCGCAAGTTCCGCAAGATGGCGGCTTCGCCGTTCGCGTTCTACCGGGGCAGCGCCGCGCTCTTCTACGCCGACCAGCTCGGCGAGTTCGCCGACGACCGGTTCCTGAACGAGCAGACCAGCAGGGTGTGGATCCACGGCGACCTGCACGCGGAGAACTTCGGCACCTACATGAACGCCTCCGGGCAGCTGGTGTTCAACGTCAACGACTTCGACGAGGCGTACGTCGGGCCGTTCACCTGGGACCTGCGCCGGCTCGCGGCCAGCGTGGCGCTGCTCGGCTACGGCAAGGCGCTCTCCGACACGGGGATCGGGGAGCTGGTGGCCGGTTTCGCCCGGTCGTACCTGACCGAGCTGCGGGCCATCGCCGCCGGCGGTGACGACGCGATCGGTTCGATCACGCTGGACAACGCCGACGGGGTGCTGCGCCGGGTGCTGCAACGGGCCCGACTCAACACCCGCGTCGACCTGCTCGCCGCGCAGACCACCATCGACAACTACGAGCGACGTTTCTCCATCGGCGACGGGGTCTTCGAGATCGACGACGCCACCCGGGCCCTGGTCAGCGCCGCCTTCCAGGACTACCTGGGCACCCTGCCCGCCGCCTCGACGCAGCTCCGCCCGGTGGCGGCCCGGATCAAGGACGTGGTGCTGCGCAAGGGGGTGGGCATCGGCTCGGCCGGGCTGCCGTCGTACAACCTCCTGCTGGAGGGGCACACCCAGGCACTGGAGAACGACGTCGTCATCTACATGAAGCAGGCGCAGGTCCCGGCCGTGGCGCGGTACGTCACCGACGCGTCGGTCCGCGGCTACTTCCAGCACCAGGGGCACCGGACCGCCGAGTCGCAGCGGGCGTTGCAGGCGCACGCCGACCCGTGGTTGGGCTTCACCGAGCTGAACGGGGCCGGTCAGCTCGTCGCCGAGGTCTCCCCGTACGCCGCCGACCTGGACTGGTCGGACGTGAACGAGCCGGAGGATCTGACCGGGGTTCTCGTCGACCTGGGTCGGGCGGTGGCCCGGATGCACTCGGTCGCCGACGACGAATCCAGTCACGACCTGGTGGACTACTCCACCGAGGAGGCGATCGTCATGGCGGTGGACGCCGACGAAGCGGGTTTCGTCGCACACCTGGTGGATTTCGCGCACGCGTACGGGGTGCGGGCCCGCCAGGACCACCAGCTCTTCGTCGACCTGTTCCGCAACGGCCGGTTGCCGGGCATCTGATCGGGCGCGGCGTCGCTCAGGAGGCGAACTCCAGCACCACTTTGATGTCGTCCGGCCCTGGGGTGTACGCGTCGGCGTACCGGTTCACCGGCACCCGCCTGGTGATCAGCGACTCCAGCCAGACCTGGTCGGCGCGGGCGAGTGCCTGCGCGGCCATGTTCCAGTGTCGTCGGTTGGCGTTCACCGAGCCGAACACCACGTTGTTCTCCAGCACCAGCGCCCGGTTGAGGGCCCCGGCGTCGAAGTCGATGCTCCGGCCACCGCTGGACACCCCGGCCAGGCAGACGATCCCGGTCGGGCCCGCCTTGCACATGACGTCGAGGACAACTGTGGGCGCGCCGGTGCACTCGATCACCACGTCCGGCTCGAAGGGCAGGTCGTTGACCGGCACCGCGTGGTAGGTGGCGCCGAGCCCGGCGACCAGCTCCGGCTTCGGCCCATCGGTGGCAAGGTCCAGCACGTGGACGGTGAGCCCGCGCTGGGTGCCGAGCAGCGCGGCCAGCAGCCCGATCGGCCCGGCCCCGGTCACCAGGACGGTCTGCGGCTGCCACTCGGCCCGGTGCCCGATCCGTTCGATGTGGTCCCAGGCCTTCGCCACCACGCTGGTCGGCTCCAACAGCACGCCGAGCTGGGCCAGCGCTGGGTCGAGTGCGACCGCGAACCGAGGCTCGATTCGCCAACGGTCGCGGGCGAACCCGGGTAGCGCCTTGATGCCGTGTTCGGTGTACTGGCCGTTGCGGCACATGTCCCACTCGCCGACCGCGCAGTTCGGGCAGGGCACCGGGTCGGGATGCCGGACGATCCCGGCCACCAGGTCGCCGGGTTTCACGGTGCCGCTCGGGTCCTCGATCACCCGCCCCAGTGACTCGTGCCCGATGACCAGGCGGTCCGCGCCCGGCGGTGCCTCGCCGTACTCCCCGGCGATGATCTCGTGGTCGGTGCCGCAGATTCCCACCGCCAGCGCCTCGACCAGGACAGGCCCCTCCTCGGCAGCCGGCTCCGGCTGATCCTCGACGAGGTTCAGCGAGTTGGCGACCCCGGGTCTCACCGTCACAGCGCGCACACCCTCATCTTTCCCCGCCGAGACGTGCACCGCGCGCAAAGCCGGCAGATCGGCTGGCATCGGCGGCGGCCAGGTGCGGGCGCGGCCGGCACTAGGATCAGCGGCATGACTCCCGAAGAGGTCGGCGCTCGGCTGGTCGCGCTGCTCGCGCCGGTTGAGGCGACCCCGTCGGTCTCCGGCGGGCAACGGTTCGCCCGGGCCACCGTCGATGTGCCGCTGGCGAGCTGGCTGACCGCGGTTTCCGCAGCCCGTGACGACGCCGAGCTGGCCTGCGACTTCTTCGACTGGCTCTCCGCCGTCGACGAGTTGGCGGAGGGCTTCGACGTGGTGGCGCATCTCTGGTCGACGCGACTGCGCCACGGCCTGCTGCTGCGTACCCGGTTGCCGCGCGGCGCGCCCACCGTCGACTCGGTGGTCGACGTCTACCCCGGTGCCGCCTGGCACGAGCGGGAGACGCACGAGATGTTCGGCATCGACTTCGCCGGCCACGGGGATCTGCTGCCGCTGCTGTTGCCGCCGGAGTTCGAGGGCCACCCGCTGCGTAAGGAGTTCGTGCTCGCTTCCCGGGTGGCGAAGCCCTGGCCGGGTGCGAAGGAGCCGGGCGAATCCGAGGCCGGCGGCGGGCGTCGACCGATCCGTCCGCCGGGCGTTCCCGCTCCGGGTGAATGGGGGCCCACGCCCACCCCGGCCGGCGCCGGTGGTGTGGGGGAGGGCCCGCGTGGCGGCACCCCGGCCAGACCGGCCGGTGAGCGTCCGGCGCGGCCGGCCCCGGGGGCCCGTCCGGCGCGTACTCCCCGGCCTGCCGCCGGTGACGACGGCCCGACGGTGACCGACCGGTCCGCGCGCGGCGCAGGCCCGGCACCGACCGACCGGCCCGCGCCCGGGCCGGCGGCGGGCGACGACCAGCCCGACCACGACGGGGGTACGGCCTGATGCCGCTCTGGGTGGAGCTGGTGCTCCGGATCGGCGGCGTGGTGGTCGCGTTCCTCACCCTGCCGTTGCTCGTCGGCCAGGCCGAGCACAAGGTGATGGCGCACATGCAGGGCCGGCTCGGTCCGATGTACGCGGGCGGCTTCCACGGTTGGGCGCAGTTGGTGGCCGACGGGGTCAAGTTCGTGCAGAAGGAGGACATCACGCCGCGCGAGGCGGACCGGGCGGTGTTCCGGTTGGCGCCGGCGGTGGCGCTGGTGCCCTACCTGCTGGTGCTGCTGGTCATTCCGCTCGGCCCGAACGATCTGGTCGGGCAACCTCTGGACATCGGCCTCTTCTTCGTGCTGGCGGTGGTCGGCGTCGGGGTGGTGGCGGTGCTGATGTCGGCGTGGGCGTCGGCCAACAAGTACAGCCTGCTCGGTGGGTTGCGTGGTGCCGCTCAGCTACTCGGTTACGAGCTGCCGTTGGTGCTGGCCGCCGCGTCGGTGGCGATGGCCGCCGGCACGCTGAGTCTGTCGGGCATCGTCGAGGCGTGGCAGCCGTGGTGGCTGCTCTGGCAGGCACCCGCGATGATCATCTTCTTCGTCGCCGGGCTGGCTGAGATTCGTCGGCCACCGTTCGACATGCCGGTGGCCGACTCGGAGCTGGTCTTCGGCTACATGACCGAGTACACCGGGCTGCGGTTCGCGTTCTTCCTGCTCGCCGAGTACGTCGGCATCGTGGTCATCGCCGCGCTGACCACGGTCCTGTTCCTCGGCGGCTGGCAGGGCCCGTTCGCCGACGACCAGCTCGGCTGGCTCTGGACACTACTGAAGATCTTCGCGGTCTCCTTCGTGATCATCTGGCTCCGGGTGTCCTACCCCCGGCTGCGCGAGGACCAGTTGCAGCGCCTCTGCTGGCTGGTGCTGGTGCCAGCCTCCCTCGGGCAACTGGTCCTCACCGCAGCCGTCCGCATAGCGCTGGAAGCCCT
>NZ_QGSZ01000118.1 GCF_003857055.1 Micromonospora inaquosa
GGTGACCAGCAGCGGGCTGGGGTTCCCCGGCAGCAGCCCGGCCACCGACCGGGACGCGGTGCCCAGGGCGAGGTAGAGACCGGCCCAGGCGGCCGCGCCGAGTGCCGCGCAGCCGAGAAATCGACGGTACGACATCCGCAGTCCGCCGGCGGCCAGTGGCAGCAGGGCGTTGAAGACGGGCAGGAACGGCGCGACGACCATCATCCGACCGCCGCCGCGGCGCAGGATTCCTTCCGCCGCAGTCCAACGGGGCTCGCCGATCCAGCCGCCGATACGGCTGTGGCGCAGCCGGTCGGAGTAGCGACGGCCGATGAGGAAGCTCAGGGACCAGCCGGCCAGGCAGCCGACCAGCACCGCGGTGAAGGTGGCCAGCCCGGTGCTCGGGCGGCCGACCCCGACGGCGGCGAGAATCGCGACGTCGCCGGGGATGAGGACACCCAGCAGGGGTACGGCGTCGAAGAGCATGACGAGCCCGAGTGCACCCATCAGCAGCAGAACCGGTAGTTCTCCGATCTGGGCCAGCCATTGCGTCATGCGTCGACGCTATGGCCGCCGCGCCACTTCGGACATCGGGTCGCAGCCCCCAGTGACCCCTGGTATCCGCCTCGGGGTCGCCCCTGAGTCGGGGTCCGCCTCAGTCGGGGCGCAGCACCTGCACGTGGCGTAGCGACGAGTCGACTGAGGGCTCGGTGGTGGGCACCGGGTAGTCGGCCAGCACGGTCAGGCGGTCCGCCGGTAGGTGTCCGCGGCCCGGGTCGCCGACCAGCACGTCGGCGCCGGTGGCGGCGGCCCGTTGCAGGAAGGGCAGCATCCGGTCGGCCATCGCACGGTCGTAGAAGACGTCCCCGGCGACCACCAGGTCGACCTTCGGTTCGGTGCTGTCGAGCAGGTCGTCCCCGGTGGATTCGACGGCGACGTGGTTGGCTCGCGCGTTGAGGGTGACGGCGGCGACGGCGTACGGGTCGATGTCGTTGGCGATCACCTCTGCGGCGCCGGCGAGCGCGGCGGCGATGGCCACCAGCCCGGATCCGGCGGCGAGGTCGAGCACCCGACGGCCGGCGACCAACTCCGGGTGGTCCAGGAGGTGGCGGGCCAGGGCTTGCCCTCCGGCCCAGGCGGACGCCCAGTACGGCGCCGGCAGCGCGTGCCCGGCGGTGGCCTCCATCCGGGCCCACCAGACGATCGCGTCCTCGGCCAGGTGCAACCGCACCTCGGGGACGAACGGGGTGGGCGTCAACCGGAGCCGGTCCAGACCGGTACCGGGCGTGCCGATTTCGCGTTCCAACTCGGTCAGCGCGTTGGCTGCGGCACCTCTCATCGGCGCAAGCATGCCCCAGCGACGGTCGATCGGGGCGGGTTTCGCATGCCGCCGCGCAGAGTTCACCCGAGTTCAGTCGAAGACCTACGGCACTTCGGCCAGCGGATCGGGGTTTTGCCCGTTACTGTCGAACAGGTACGGGCGATCATCGGCCAGAGGCCGAGGGTCAGCCGCTTTGAACAGGGAGAGATGCATGGCAACCGGCACGGTTAAGTGGTTCAACTCGGAAAAGGGCTTCGGCTTCATCGAGCAGGACGGTGGAGGGCCGGACGTGTTCGTCCACTACTCCGCCATCGCGACGAGCGGCTACCGGGAGCTCAACGAGGGCCAGAAGGTCGAGTTCGAGGTGACCCAGGGGCAGAAGGGTCCGCAGGCGGACAACGTCCGCCCGATGTAGCTCCGTGCCGGTGACGGCGGCCGGTCTCCGGCCGCCGTCGCAGCGCACTCAAGACGCCGCCGGGGCGGCGGGCAGGTCCCGCCGCCTCCGGATTGGCCCGACCAACAGAATCAACGGGGTGAACGCCAGCCAGGCGGTCATCCCGACAATTGCCGTCTCGACGCCGTAACGTGCGCCGATCGCGCCGGCCAGCACGGCTGCCAGCGGGATCGTGCCGTAGTTGAGCAGGTGCATACTGACCGTCACTCTGCCCAGCAGGTGGTGCGGTGTGTAGGTCTGCCGGAAGGCGCCCTTGACCACGTTGCCGATGGCCACCCCGAGGCCGATCAGCAGACCGCCGAGGGCTGGCCAGGCCAGCCCGACACCGGGTGCGGCGAGCGGGATGAGCAGCGCGGGTGGGCCGGTGAGCGCCGCCCCGATCAGCAGCGCCCGCGCGGTGCCGCAGCGCCGGGCCAACGTGGTGGCGAACAACGCGCCGATGATCCCGCCGGCGCTCATCACTCCGACGAGCCCGCCCACCAGCCCCGGCTCGAGACGCAGTTCGCGGACCAGGAAGACCACCAGGACGGCCTGGTAGCCGGTCAGCCCGATGTTGCTGGCCGCGCCGAAGACCGTGAGCACCCGCAGGTACGGGTCCCGGATGACGAAGCGCAGCCCTTCGGTGATGTCCCGGCGCAGCGATCGGGACCGCTCCGACCGGCGTACCCGGGGTTCGCGGGTGCGGATGCGCAGGAGGAACACCGCGGAGAGCAGGAACGTGAGCGCGTCGAGCAGCAGCGCGGCGACGGCACCGATGAGTTGGGCGATCAGGCCGGCGAGGCCGGGGCCGACGACGTAGCTCACGGTCTGGGTCGCCTGGAGCTTGGCGTTGCCCTCCGGCAGTTGCCCGGGTCGCAGCAGCACCGGCAGGTAGACCTGGTCGGCGGTTTCGAAGAAGACCCGCGCGGTGCCCGCGCCGAGGGCGACCACCAGCAGTTGTGCGACGGTGAGCCGGCCCAGCAGGGCGGCCAGCGGCACGCTGAGGAAGGCCGCCGCGCAGAGCAGGTCGCAGACCACCATCACCGGTCGGCGGGGCAGCCGGTCGACCCACGCGCCGGCCGGCAGGCCGATCAGCAACCAGGGCAGCCAGGCCGCAGCGGTGAGCACCGCCACCTGGAAGGTGCCGGCGTCGAGGACGGCGACCGCGACCAGGGGCAGCGCGACAGTGGTGACGTTGCTGCCGACGCTGCTGACCGCCTGGCCGGCCCAGAGCAGCCGGAAGTCGCGGTGCCGCAGCAGCCCTCCGGTGGGCCGTACGTCGGTGGGGTCGCTGCGGGTGGCGGTGGTCACGGCTGGGCCGGTACGCCGTGGACGAACACGAAGACGGTTCTGCGGTCGGCGTCGTCGTCGGGCAGGTCCCGGTTGGCCCAGCGGCCGAGGACGTCGATCACCTCGCGGCTGAGCTCGGCCAACTCATCGGGTGTGAGGCGCAGCCAGTGGTCGGTGGAGAAGGGCGCGTCGTTCCAGCTGGCCTGGGTGGCCTCGTCGGCGGCGTGCCAGGCCCGGGCCAGGGCGACGTGCCGGTCCAGGTTGAGCGAGGTGGCGGCGTCGGCGACCGCACGGGACGCCGGGTCGGTGTCGAAGTCGGTGTTGGACCAGCGCAGCCCCCGGGTGACCAGGCGCCACCACCGCTCGCGTCGGTCCCGGGCCAACTCGGGTGCCTCGGTGACCAGCTCCGCGGCGGCGAGGACCTTGAGGTGGTGGCTGACGTTCGCGGGGGCCTGGTCGGTGCGCTCGGCGAGCAGCCCGACGGTGGAGGGCCCGTGGACCTTGAGCACGTCCATCAGCCGGCGGCGCAGCGGGTGGGACATGGCGGCCAGCACCCGGGAGTCGGTGATCTGTCGTACGTCGGGGCTTTCCATGACCACAGCGTGACATCCGCAACAGATATTGCACAAGGACTCTTGCTCAACACCTGTTGCGGAGTGCGCCGAGAGGGGCGGCCCGGCGGCGACGGGCCGCCCCTCGCTCAGGCGACCAGCCGGCGGGCCAACTCGTCGGCGACCTGCTTGGCCATGTTCGCCGGGATCGCTGCGGCGATCTTCTCCGGCGTCAGCGAGGCCAGCACGCCCTGGACGATCGCCGGCTCGTCGGTGAAGTCCCGGCTGGACAGCGCGGTCAGCGCCGTCTGCAACGCGCTGATCTGGGCGCCGAGCGACTTCAGCGTCGGGTGCACCGAGGTGAAGTTCGGGACGGTGGCATCCTCACCCATCGCCATCCGGGTGTAGATCTGCCCGACCGGGTTGCGGCCATCCAGCACGGTGAGGTTCTTGTGGACGGTGGCCAGCCAGTTGTGCTCTTCGGGGGTCATGTCGTCGTCCTCCAGGAGTCCGATGGAGCTGAGGTAGCGGCGGAACAGGGGCCGCTGGTCGCGGCCCGCCTTGATGGCGTCGCGGAAGAAGCTGATGTGGGTGTGCCAGCGGTGTGAGCTGTCGCCGGTGGTGCGCTTGTTGAGGCGATCCCACCGCTTCACCGTGGTGCCGTCGGGGCTGTAGATGATCTCCCGGATGTCCCGGGTGTCGGCCGCGTTCGCGGCGCACTGAGCGACGCACCAGACCGAGAAGCTGGCCAGGGTGTTCGTCCGGCCGCCGGAGCGGACATTGAACTGGCCGACGTCCAGCGCCGACGCGTCGAGGGTCAACCCGGCCCGGTCACGGGGCGACTCGACCACCGAGTAGTCGCCGGACACCACCCGGTCCGATCCGCAGTGGTAGCCGCCCCGGTGGGCCGGGTCGCCGACGATGCCGACCTCGCCCGGGTCCAGATCGTCTGGTCCTGGAGCGTTGTCGAGGTGAGTGAGAAGCAGGCTTCGGACGGCCAGAAGGTTAGCCGGGGCCCGAGTCATGAGGTCCCCCTTTCCGAGAGGCGAGGACCGGGCACGACGTCACACCGCGTACGCGGTGCTGGGCTTCGGGCGAGCCCGGCCTACTGGTGCACGGCGCCGGGCGTTGACTCAACCATAGCCCGCGTTTCCGGCAAACGACCAGCTCAGGAGGGGTCTGTTCAGATTGGAGGTGGCGAGGGGGCAGAGTGGACGATCGGCAGGAGCAGCGCCGAGGGGTGCTCCGGGTCATGCAGAATCTGCCGCCAACCAGCACGCAGCGTGACTGCCGCGCCGAGGGGTTCCCCGGTGCCGGGGTTGCGGGCCCACCGTGGATGGGCGCCGCCGGTGACCTGCACCCGCAGTCGGTGCCCGGCGGCGAACCGATACGCGGTCGGCCACAGCGGCACCGGAACCCGCAGCGTCCCGGAAGGATCGGCCGGGAAGCGCTCGGGGGTGACCCGCACCAGACCGTCGCACACGTTCCACGAACGACCCTTGCGGTCCACGTCGCACAGTCGAACGAAGACGTCCAGGTAGGGCAGATCGCTGCGCAGGTAGATCTCGGCACGCATCGGACCGATCACCTCGACCGGGCCGGTCAGCGGGGCGCTGGTGTAGGTCAGCACGTCGGGGCGGGCCTCGACCCGCCGGTTGTCCACCGGGCCGGCCCGCTGGGCGACGAGCAGTGGCCCGCCCAGCGACGGGGTGGGGTCGGCGGGGTCGTAGCGGAACCGGTCCGCTGTCGACGCGACCGGTGGGCAGGTCGACAGCTCGCCGCCGGGTTGCAGGTGCCAGGCGGTCTCGACCGCCGGTGGTGGCCAGTCCGGCAGGTCCCGCCAACCGCCGCCGGCACCGCTGACGTGCAGCCGGACGGGCGCCACGGCGGGCTGCGCCGGTTCGCGCGGTCGAGGCGCTTCCGGCAGGTGCTCGTCGAGCCAGGCCAACCCCTCGCGCAGTGCCGCCACGAACAGTCCGGGGCTGCCGTGCGTCCACGGGCCGATCACCAGGCGCGGCGGTGCGCCGGCGGCCCGCAGCACGGCGTGATCGTCGAGCTGGGCGGGCAGGAAGATGTCGTGCCAACCGGTGACCATGACCACCGGCGCCCGCACCTTCGCGACGTGGTCGGCGAAGACCCGGGTCCGCCAGTACGCGGCCTGCGGGGTGTGGTGACGCAGCCACTCCTGGAAGAACGGGATGGTCACCCCGGTGGCCACCCGGTCGGCGTCGGCCAGGGGAAGGTGCTGCAGCGCGGCGGCCAGCCGAGGTTGCCCACGCTTGAGTTCCCACTGCCGGGCCAGCCACGGGACGGTCTGCGCGTGCAGCAGCTCCGCCCAGGTCAGCACGGTGTCCAGGGCGAAGGACTCCCCCGCGTACGTCGAGTCCCGGGTGGCCGAGGCGGTCACCACCGCGACCATCGCGTGCAACTCCTCGCCGGCGTCGGCGGCCAACGCCCACTGCGCGAAGCCCTGGTAGCTGACTCCGAACATGCCGAGTTGGCCAGACCACCAGGGTTGGCGACGTAGCCAGTCCAGGGTGTCCACGCCGTCGTCGCGCTCGTGCACCAGCGGGGCGAACGTCCCACCGGAGCCGCCGGTGCCCCGGCACGACTGGATCACCGCGTGTCGGCCCCGCGCGGCGAGTAGTCGACCGAGCAGCCGCAGCGGGCCGCCCCGCCCGTAGGGGGTGCGGATCAGCACTGTCGGCGCGCCGCGGACACCCGGCGCGTAGTGATCGGTGCGCAGCACCACACCGTCGCGGGTGCGCACCGGGAGGTCACGGGTGACCCGCACCGGGCCGAGGCGGGTCGGTGGCAGGCGCAGCGCCGCGCTGGCGAGGCGGGTGACGAGCCGGTGCGGCACCGGTCAGCCCGTCGGGCGGCGGGGCGACTCGGGTCGGGCGGCGCGCACCGCGTCCCGGTGCGTACGCAGCGACTCGCTCATCTCCACCATGAACCGGTGCACCACCGCCAGCTCGTCCTCGTTGAAGCGGTCCATGACCGTGTCGGTGCGTGCGCCCAGCGGCCGGAAGAACTCCCTGGCCAGGGTCATGCCCTGGTCGGCATAGTGCAGCAGCACCTTGCGCCGGTCGACGGTGTCGCGGTCGCGGCGGATGTGGCCGACCCGCTCCAGCCGGTCGATCAGGGCGGTCACCGAGCCGGACGAGAGGTTGAGCTGCTCACCGAGACGGCCAGGCGTGATCGGGTCACCGAGCAGTTCCGCGTCCATCACCGCGAGCAGGGCGTTGAGGTCGGTCGGGTTGAGGCCGTGCAGATTGGCGAAGGCGTGGCTCACCTGCTGGGCGTCCACCGCGTACCGCCGCAGGTTGTTGGTGATCTCCGCGACCAGCTGTTCGCGGTGCGTCTCGCGCCGCCGGTACATGCCGTGAGTCGCCACCTGGTGCCGTTTCTCCCCGTCGTCGGTTCTCGGGTTGCAGCATAGAACAGCCGCCGATAATCTCGATTTTCGAGATACTTGGCGTTCAAAATAATTTGGGGTCACCTGATGTCCGTCTTCAGCAGAGTCGCTCGCGGCCGGTTGGCCGCCTGGCTGACCGTGGCCGCCGCGATCGTCGTCGGCGCGGCGGTCTTCGGGCTACCCCAGCCGGACAACCCGGCACCGGTCTCCGGCAGCGGCCTGTCCCTGCAGTGGCAGTCGACCCAGGTGGAGCGGTTGCAGGACCAGCTCCCGTCCAGCGAGGTCCAGCCGGCCATCGTGGTGGTCAGTCGCGGCGACGGCGCCGCGCTGAGCGAGGCCGACCGGGGTGCCCTCACCGCCCGCTCCGGCGACCTGGGCGGCCTCGCGGTGGGCGGGCAGGTCAGCCCACCCCAGGTCTCCCCGGACGGCACTGTGGCGCTGGTCGCCGTGCCGCTCAGCACCGCCGGCGGTCAGGACGAGGTCATCGAGCAGGTCGACCGGGTACGCGCCGCACTGGCGGACCTGCCCGACGGGCTGACCGTCGAGGTGACCGGCGCCCCGGCCTTCACCGCCGACCTGTCCTCGGTGTTCGACGGCGCCGACATCACCCTGCTCGCGGTGACCGCCGCCGTGGTGGCGCTGCTCCTGCTGATCACCTACCGCAGCCCGTTCCTGTGGATCGTGCCGCTGGTCGTGGTCGCCGCGACCGAGCAGCTCACCCTGCGCGCGGTGGACGTCATCGTGCCGGGCGTCGGCATCAACCTCCAGCAGGGTCAGGTCACCGGCATCGCCAGCGTGCTGGTCTTCGGTGCCGCCACCGACTACGCGCTGCTGCTCATCGCCCGCTACCGGGAGGAGTTGCGCCGCGAGGAGGACCGGTTCGCGGCGATGCGCGCCGCGTTGCGCCGCACCGCGGAGCCCATCCTCGCCAGCGGCAGCACCGTCGTGCTCGGCGTCCTCACGCTGCTGCTCAGCGAACAGGAAACCAACCGGGCGCTGGCGGTGGCCTGCGCCACCGGTGTGGTCTTCGCCATGCTCTCGGCCCTGTTCGTGCTCCCCGCCGTGCTGGTCCTCTTCGGTCGCGGCCTGTTCTGGCCGTTCGTCCCCCGCGTCGGCGGCCCGGTCCGCGAGGGTCGGCTCTGGGGCCGACTCGGCGCCAGCGTGCAACGCCGCCCGGTGGTGGTCGCGACGCTGGCCACAGTGCTGCTCGGCGGCCTGGCACTCGGTGGGCTCGGCATCCGTACCGGCCTGTCCGAGACCGAACAGTTCCGGGCCGAACCCGAGGCGGTGACCGGGGCGCAGACCCTGGCCCGGGCCTTCCCCGCCGGCAGCACCCAACCCGTCGCGGTGATCACCACCCCGGCGGCGGTGCGGGCGGTCACCGAGGCCGCCAGCGCGGTACCCGGTGTCGCCTCGGCGCGGCCCGGCGACGCCGGCGCTGCCGTCGCCCAGGTCGACGTGGTCCTCGACGCCGAACCCGGCACCACCACCTCGGACCGGACGATCGAGGCGCTACGCGAGGCCGTCGCCGCCGTTCCCGGCTCCGCGCCACCGGCCCCTGCCGGCGCCGACACCCCGTCCGGGGCGATCGTCGGTGGCTCCGTGGCCGCCACCTACGACTCCGACGAGGCCAACGACCGGGACCTACGACTCATCCTGCCGATCATCCTGCTGCTGGTCGGCGGCGTGCTCGTGCTCCTGCTGCGTGGCCTGCTCGCGCCGTTGCTGCTGGTACTCACCGTGATCGCGTCGTTCTTCGCCAGCCTCGGCGCGGCCTGGCTGCTCTTCGACCACGTGCTGGGCTTCCCCGCCCTGGACAGCGGTGTGCTGCTGCTCGCCTTCGTGTTCCTGGTGGCACTGGGGGTGGACTACAACATCTTCCTGGTCACCAGGGCCCGTGAGGACGCCCGCAGCGCCGGCACCCGCGCCGGGATGCTCTCCGCCCTGCGGGTCACCGGCGGTGTGATCACCAGCGCCGGCGTGCTGCTCGCCGCGGTCTTCGCCGTGCTCGGCGTGCTGCCGCTGATCACCCTGACCCAGATCGGCATCATCGTCTGCATCGGTGTCCTGCTCGACACCCTGCTGGTCCGCACGGTCCTGGTGCCGGCGCTGGCGTTCCTGCTCGGCGACCGCTTCTGGTGGCCGGGTCGGATCACGCGCGAAACGGTGGAGGCCAGCCCGCGCTCACCCGAACCGGTCGCCGCGCACGACTGACCGACGCGTCGGGGCCGTGCCGATTCCGTCCCGGCCCCGACGTGTCAGTACTTCAGGCAGACGCACTCGCTCATCAACGCCCGCACGTTGCGCACGTACGACGGGTTGGGAATGGCCAGCGGCTTCCCCTCCTGCGCCACCGCACCGTGCCCGAAGTTGTACGCGGCGATGACCGCGTTGAGCAGGCAGGAATTCAGCTCGCTGGTGCACAGGGCCGGGTCGAGATCGTAGACGGACTCGAAGTACATGTCGCCGATGTACTTCGTCGCCCAGGCCAGGTAGGTGGCGCCGAGGTAGGCGTTGTCCCGGTAGGCGTCGATCTTGTAGCTCTTCTCGAACCGCTGGTTCATCCAGCTCGCGGTGGCCGGCATCACCTGCAACAGCCCGACCCCACCGTCGCAGGCGTAGATGTTGGACTGCCAGCCGCTCTCCTGCCAGGCGGTGGCCTTGAGCAGGATGAGCGGGATCTCGATGTCCGGCGCCGAGACCGGCCAGTACTGGCGGTTGGCCGCGTCGGTCAGCGCCGCCTTCACCTCGGCCCGCGACGCCTGGGTGCCCTTGTAGGTCGGCTTGCAGGACGTCGGCGCCGGCTTCGGTGGCGCCGGCGGAACGTCGGTCTCGGTGGGCGGCTTCGCCACCGCACGCGGCTTCGGTGCCCGGGTCGGCTTCTTCGTCGGCTTCGGGGTCGGGGTCGCACTACGACTCGGCGCGGCGCCCATCGACTCCACGGCGCTCAGCGACGGGCTCGGCTCCGCGCTGACCTCGTCGGACGGGGCATCCGTCGACACCTCGGTGCCGGCGACCGGCGCGGCCAGGTTCGCTGGGCTCTCCCCCTCGGCGGCGCAGCCGACCAACGCGCCCGCCAGCAGGAACACGGCGAGCGCCGCGCCGCCCAGCCGTTTGGTCCGTCGAACCATGCCGTTGCCTCCCCCGGTGTGATCGTCGCCGCACCCTAACAAGGCTCGGCCGGTCGGCGGTGCCCCTGCGCCGGCCGCCGGGACTGGTCCACCGGTGGCTGATGCTCCCCCACCGCCCGGTCCCGGGTGGCCCAGGCGACCATGAACACCACCGTCCAGAGCACCCCGAGAAGCACCGCCGCCGCGGTCCCGCTCGCCGTGTCCAGGCCAAGGTAGAGCCGCGCCCCGCCGATCCCGAGCACCCCCGCAGCGGCGGCGGTCCAGGCGGCCACGGCCACCGGCCAGCGGGCGCTGCGCGACACCAGCCAGGCCAGGGTGCAGAAGCTCGCCGCGACCACGGCGCTCTGGGTGGAGAGCGGGGCGACCTCACTGCCACCCGGAGCGCCCCCGTCCGGGCCGGTCAGCTCGGCCACCACGGCCAGCACCACCAGCGGCACGAACGCGCCGACGGTGCCGACCACGCTGAGCAGATCGGCCCGCCAGGGCCGGTTGCGCCACGCCAGCACCGCAGCCACCAGCGCCACCAACAGGATCAACACCGACCCGCGCACCACCGACACCACGACCAGGGTGGCGTCGGCGGCGTCCGGGGTACGCCGGGCGGCGAACCACCCCGCGATGGCGCCGTCCAGCGCGGCGAGCCCACTGTTGCGGACCGCCACCGCGAGCAGACCGGCGATGGCCAGCCCGGCGGCGAAGAGCAGCAGCAGCCCGGCGGCCAGGTTGAGCAGCAGCGTCCAGGCCGGGCCGATCCGCATGGCCACCAGGAAGAACAGCACCCCGTAGCGGGCGGTGAGCCACCGCACCGGGGGCAGCGCGCCCGCCCGGGACAGCAGCGCCCGCACCGGGTCGGGGTTACGACCCAGCCACCGGCCGACGAGCACCACACCCAGCAGACCGGCCAGCAGCAGGAACGCCACCCCGGTGGCCTGGCCGAGCAGCCGGGAGACCGTGTCGTACGACTCACCGGCGAGATGACCGAGCAGCACCGAGCCGCCCACCCAGGTCATCACCCCGGCCAGGTTCCACAGCGCGAACCGCCGGTACGGCATCCCGGCCGCACCGGCCAGCCGAGGCACCAGGGTGCGGGCGAAAGCCACCCACCGGGCGGCGAACACCCCACGCCCACCGAGGCGGGCGAGCATGGCGTCGGCGCGGGCCCACCGTCCGGGCCCGACCCGGTGACCCAGCCCGGCGCGCAGCCGAGGGCCGTACCGCCGTCCGGCGCGAAAGGCCAGCCCATCGCCGAGGACCGCCGCGACGATCATCACGAGCAACGCCGGCCCGAGCCGCAAGGTACCGTTGTAGGTGAGGAAGCCGACGAGCAGCAGGGTAGCCTCACCCGGCACGAGCAGGCCGAAGATCACCGCGGTCTCGCCCGCCACGATCAGCGCGGCGACCAGGTAGATCCACAGGGTGGGCAGACCTTGCACCCAGGTCAGCAGGTCGTGCACTCAGGCCCCCGGGACACGGGAGCCAGCATGCCAGCCGGGCGAACCACCGGCACAGCGGTTTCACCATAGATCAGGGGCACCTGGGGGTGACCCCGACGCAGCCTGCGCGAGCGCAGGCGGAAGGATAGAGGGTATGCAGCTTCGCACCGACCTCCGCAACGTCGCCATCATCGCTCACGTCGACCACGGTAAGACCACCCTGGTCGACGCCATGTTGCGGCAGGCCGGCGCGTACGGCGCCCGCGGCGAGAACACCGAGCGGGTGATGGACTCGGGAGACCTGGAGCGGGAAAAGGGCATCACGATCCTGGCCAAGAACACCGGCGTGCGTTACCTGCCGGCGGACGGCTCCGACCCGGTCACCATCAACATCATCGACACCCCGGGCCACGCCGACTTCGGCGGCGAGGTGGAGCGCGGCCTGACCATGGTCGACGGTGTGGTGCTGCTCGTCGACGCCAGCGAGGGCCCGCTGCCGCAGACCCGCTTCGTGCTGCGCAAGGCGCTGCGGGCCCGGATGCCCATCATCCTGGTGATCAACAAGGTGGACCGTCCGGACGCCCGGATCAAGGAGGTCGTGGACGACACCTACGAGCTCTTCCTCGACCTGGACGCCGACGAGGAGCAGATCGACTTCCCGATCGTCTACGCGTGCGCCCGCGACGGCATCGCCTCGCTGACCCAGCCCGCCGACGGCTCGGTGCCGGACGACAGCACCTCCCTGGAGCCGCTGTTCCGCACCCTGCTGGACACCATCCCCGCACCCGCCTTCGAGGACGACGCGCCGTTGCAGGCGCACGTCACCAACCTCGACGCCTCACCGTTCCTCGGCCGACTGGCGCTGTGCCGGGTCCGCCAGGGCACCATCAGCAAGGGTCAGACGGTGGCCTGGTGCCGCACCGACGGCAGCACCCAGCGGGTCCGCATCTCCGAGATGCTGATGACCGAGGGCCTGGAGCGTAAGCCGGCCGAGACCGCCGGCCCGGGCGACATCATCGCCGTCGCCGGCATCCCGGAGATCATGATCGGTGAGACGCTGGCCGACGTCGAGAACCCTGTTCCGCTGCCGCTGATCACCGTCGACGAGCCGGCCATCTCGATGACCATCGGCACCAACACCTCGCCGCTGGTCGGCCGGGTCAAGGGCTCCAAGGTCACCGCGCGGATGGTGAAGGACCGGCTCGACAAGGAGCTGATCGGCAACGTGTCGCTGCGGGTCCTGCCCACCGAGCGGCCGGACGCCTGGGAGGTGCAGGGCCGCGGCGAGCTGGCGCTGGCCATCCTGGTCGAGCAGATGCGCCGGGAGAGCTACGAGCTGACCGTCGGCAAGCCGCAGGTGGTCACCAAGGAGATCGACGGCAAGACCTGCGAGCCGGTCGAGCGGCTGACCATCGACGCGCCGGAGGAATACCTGGGCGCGATCACCCAGCTCCTCGCCACCCGCAAGGGCCGGATGGAGCAGTTGGTCAACCACGGCACCGGCTGGATCCGGATGGAGTGGCTGGTCCCGGCGCGCGGCCTGATCGGCTTCCGCACCGAGTTCCTCACCGACACCCGGGGCACCGGCATCCTGCACCACGTCTTCGAGTCGTACGAGCCGTGGTTCGGCGAGCTGCGCACCCGCAACAACGGTTCGCTGGTCGCCGACCGGGCCGGCGCGGTCACCGCCTTCGCGATGATCAACCTCCAGGAGCGCGGCCAGCTCTTCGTCGACCCCACCACCGAGGTGTACGAGGGCATGATCGTCGGGGAGAACTCCCGCTCCGACGACATGGACGTCAACATCACCAAGGAGAAGAAGCTCACCAACATGCGGGCGTCGACCTCCGACGAGACGGAGAAGCTGATCCCGCCGCGCAAGCTCTCCCTGGAGCAGGCCCTGGAGTTCTGCCGCGAGGACGAGTGCGTCGAGGTCACCCCGACCGCGGTGCGCATCCGCAAGGTGGTGCTCGACCAGCAGCAGCGGGGCCGCGCCGCCGCCCGCCGCAAGCACGCCGGCTGACCCACCAGCACCCGACACCGGGCGCGCCGACCGCTTGCGGCCGGCGCGCCCGTCCGCTTTCCCGCGACGGGTAGGCGAGCCCGCCCCATCCGTGATCCGCTACGGTCACCGGCATGACCTGGGATGATCTCGACGCCCACCTGGATCGGGTGCCCGGCACCGTCTCCGCGTACGTGGGGCGGCTCGACGCCCCGCCGACCTGGACCCGCCACCCGAACGCCGCCCACTACGCGGCGAGCACCATGAAGGTGGCGGTGCTCGCCGCGCTGCACCGCGCCGCCGAAGCCGGCACCCTGGACCTGGACGCCCCGGTCCCGGTCGTCAACGACTTCGACTCCGCCCAGCCCGGCGCACCCCGCTTCGCCTGCGCGCAGCACTACGACAACGACGACGCGGTCTGGGACCGGGTCGGCGGCAGCGCGTCCCTGCGCTGGCTGGCCGACCGGATGATCGTGCGTTCCAGCAACCTCGCCACCAACCTCGTCCTCGGGCACGTCGGGCTGCCCGCGGTCGCCGAGGTCTGGGCGCTCGCCGGTGCCCGCACCAGCGTCACCGGCCGCGGCATCGAGGACTTCGCCGCCCGCGAGGCCGGCATCACCAACACGGTCACCGCCGCCGACCTGGCCGCCCTGCTCGGCGCGCTGGCCACCGGGGCCGACACCCCCGGCAAACTCGCCGCACCGGCCGCCTGCGCCGCCATGTTGGACGTCCTCCTCGCCCAGGAACACCGCGAGGACCTCGCCGCCGGCCTTCCCGACGGGACCCGCATCGCGCACAAGAACGGTTGGGTGAACGGCGTCCGCCACGGCGCCGGAGTGGTCCTGCCCGACGACGCCCCGCCGTACCTGATCGCCGTCTGCACCACCACCGACCTGGCCGACGGCGACCAGGTGGAGGACGACGCCTGCCTGCTGCTCGCGCACATCTCCGCGCAGGTCTGGGCCGCCCGCCACCAACTCTGACGCCACAGCCCCGGCGGCGAGGCCTGCGCCGGGATCGACGCCCGCCGACTCCGGCTAGGCTGCTCGCACCCCCACCCCGGAGCCGCCGATGCCCCGCAGCCGCACCCTGCTGATCGCCTTCCTCGTCGTGACGGCGGCGAACCTGCTGGCCAACGCCACCGGCGGCGGCCTGGCCCTCCTGCTCACCAAGCCGCTGCTGATGCCGCTGCTGGCCGCGTACCTCTGGCGGGCCAGCGCCGAACGCGCGGCCCGACCGGACCGGCTGCTGCTCGCCGCGCTGGCCTTCGCCACCGGCGGCGACGTCGCCCTCATGATCGACGGGACCGGCTGGTTCCTCGCCGGCATGGCCTGCTTCCTCGGCACGCATCTCTGCTACCTCGCGGCCTTCACCCGCCACGGCGCCGCGACCGCGCTGCGCCGCACGCCGCTGGTCGCCGTCCCCCTGGGGTACGCGGTGCTGAGCGTCGTCGCCCTGACCTGGATGTGGAGCGGGCTGACCGACGTCGGGCTGGCGCTGCCGGTGGCCGGGTACGCGCTCGCGCTGGCCGCCATGGCCAGCGCCGCCACCACCCAGGGCTGGCGCGTCGGTCTCGGCGCCGCGCTGTTCCTCGGCTCCGACCTGCTGATCGCCGCCGGGGTGGCCGAGGTGGCCCAGCCACCCGGCGCGCCGGTGCTGGTCATGGCGACCTATGCCGCCGGCCAGGCGCTGATCGTCACCGGTTGGGTCGCCCGCGCCGGGACACCGCCCGGCACACCGGTCATTCCAGCAGGTGCGCCCGCAACGCGTTGAGGTCGGAGTCGGTGAGCCCCAGCCCGTCGCGCAGGTACGCGTCGAACGAGCCGTGCACCCGACGCACCTCGGCGTAACCGGCGTCGAGGTACTCGGCGCGGACCTCCAGCACGGGCAGCACCGCGTCCACGTCCAGCTCGGGATTTCGCCGTCGCATCGCCTCGACGATCACCGCCCGCAGGCTGTCGGTCAGCTCGTTGTTGCGCAGGTAGTCGGCGCGGATCGCCGCCTCGTCCACTCCGAGCGCCGTCAACAGGATGACGGTGAGCCAACCGGTGCGGTCCTTGCCCGCCGAGCAGTGGTAGACCAGCGGCAGGTTCTCCGGCTGGGCCGCCAGGCGCACCGCCTCGGCGAAACCGACCCGCGCCGACTCACCCGTGACGAACCAGCGGTAGATCGCCGCCATCGCCCCCGCCGTGCCCTGCCGGGCCAGCTCCGCGTACGCGTCCAGGTCGTGACCGAGCAGCACCGCCGAGACGTACGTGAAGACCGGGTGCTCCGGATCGTGCACCGGAAGGCGCACCACCCGTGGCTCACCGGCGAACCGATCCGCCGGGGCGACATCGATCTCCGTACTGTCCCGCAGATCCAGCACGCACGCCGGCCCCAGCTTCGCCAGCACCGGTAGGTCCTCGTCGGTCAGCCGACCCAGCGCCGGAGTGCGGATCAACTGGCCGACGCGGACCCGCCGCCCGTCCGCGCCGACGAGCCCGCCCAGGTCACGCGCGTTCGGTGCACCCACCAGCTCCCAGCCCTGCCCAGCCATCCGGTCTCCCCTCCCAAGGTGAACCTCCGTATAGGGTGCCTCACATGACGATCTCGGCGGTACGCACCCACCGGGTTTCCGCCCCCTTACACACCCCGTTCGTCACCGCGCTGCGCCGTACCACCACAGTGGACACCCTGGTCGTCGAACTCGTCGACAGTGACGGCCGGTCCGGCTTCGGCGAGGCGCCCCAGGTGTGGCAGGTCACCGGCGCGTCGGTCGCCGGCTCGGAGGCGTGCGTACGTGAGTTGCTCGGCCCACGGCTGATCGGCCGTGACCCGGACGACCTGGTGGCCCGGTGCGCCGAGGTGCAGCGCGCGGTGGTCGGTAACGAGGCCGCGAAGACGGCGGTGGACGTCGCCCTGCACGACCTCGCAGCGCGGCGGTTGGGCGTACCTCTGGTGCGGTTGCTCGGAGGCACCTCGCTGCGGGTCCCGACGGACGTCACGCTGGCGGCGGGCGACGCGGTGGACCTGGCGGCTGCGGCCCGGCAGCGGCGGGCCGACGGCTTCGGTGTGCTCAAGTTGAAGGTCGGCACCGACGCGGCCGGTGACCTGGATCGGGTGCGAGCAGTACGGGCGGCCGTCGGCCCCGGCACCCGGATCCGGTTGGACGCCAACCAGGGCTGGACGCCCCGGGAGGCGGTTCGGGTGATCCGTGGCATCGAGGATGCGGGGCTCGACGTGGAGCTGGTCGAGCAGCCGGTGGTCCGCTGGGACCTGGATGGGTTGGCCTGGGTCAGTGACCGGGTGTCCGTGCCGATCCTGGCTGACGAGGCGGTCTTCGGGGTCCGTGACCTGGTGGAGGTGATCCGCCGCCGGGCCGCCGACCTGGTCAACGTCAAGCTGGCCAAGTGCGGCGGGCTGCACCCGGCTCGCACCCTCCTGGACCTGGCCACCGCCCATGGGCTCGGCACGGTGGTCGGCTCGATGATGGAGAGTCAGGTCGGCATCGGGGCGGCGGCGAGTCTGGTCGCCGCGTACGGCACCACGGCGGTCGCCGACCTGGACGCCGCCTGGTGGCTGGCCTGGTCGCCGGTGCAGGGCGGCATTCGCTACGACGGCGCGACAGTGGTGTTGCCGGATGCCCCTGGCCTGGGCATCTCCGGCCTAACTGAAGCAAAAGTGCAGGCTCATAGTTGATGGTTGGTGGTTTCTTTCATAGGGTTCCCCCTGGACAGCCGACACGATCTGGGAGTTGACGTGGAGCTGCAACCGGGCCACGAGGCCCTCGTCCGGGTCGCCGTGGCGACGCTGTGGACCTCCCCCGAGGCAGTCCGCCCGGTCGACCGCCCAGCGCTGACCGCCGGCGCCGACATCCTGACCTGGGTTTCCGGACTGGACTCCGATCAGCAGGTCGGCGACTGCGTGCTGAGCCAACTCCTGCTCGGCGAGCGGGTCCTCGTCAGCGAGCTGCGCCCGGACGGCTGGGCCCGGGTCGTCGCCGTCGAACAACCGGCGGCCAAGCTGGACCCCCGCGGCTACCCGGGCTGGCTCCCCACCGACCAACTGACCACGCTCGACCCGGCCCACACCAGCACCGATCCCCCACTGGTGGTCGACGCCACCGTCACCGGGCTGCGCACCGCCCCGAACGGGCCGGTGGCGCTGCCCGGCGTCGTCGTCGGCACCCGCCTCGTCCCGGTCGGCCCCGCAGTCGACGACTGGCGGCCGGTGCACGTCCCCGGCCGGGCCACGCCACTCTGGCTGCCCGACGGCCACCTGGTCCCGGCGTCGGCCGCGTCGCCGGCCGCCGAGCAGGCGCTCGCTGTGGCACAGCGACTGCTGGACGTGGCGTACATCTGGGGCGGTCTCTCCGCGCACGGCATCGACTGCTCGGGGCTGGTGCATCTGGCCTGGCGGCGGTTCGGGGTGCTGCTGCCCCGCGACGCCGACGACCAGGCCGCCGCCACCACCCCGGTGCCGCTGGGCGCGGAACGCCCCGGCGATCTCTACTTCTTCGCCCGACCCGGCCGCAAGATCCACCACATCGGCATCGTCACCGCCACGCCCGGCGATGACGGCCAGCGCCGGATGCTGCACGCCTGCTACCGACGGCGGCGGGTCATCGAGGAACCACTGCCGGCCGACCGGGTCGCCACGCTGGTGGGCGCGCACCGGGTCTGACCGGCCGGGCGCGTTCCCGCACCCGGCCGGCGCCGGTCAGCGTCGGGCGTCGGCCAACTCGCGACGCCGGTCCCGGGAGGACTTGATCAGGCTGGCGGCGGTGGCCGCGCCCAAGGTGCCGATGATGACCAGCAGCGACAGCCAGATCGGGATGTGCGGCGCCCAACCGACGTGCTCACCACCGTTGATGAACGGCAGGTTGTTGTCGGCCAACGCCTCCAGCACCAGCTTGACCCCGATGAAGCCGAGCACGACGGCCAGGCCGTAGCTCAGGTAGATCAGCCGGTCGAGCAGGCCACCCAGCAGGAAGTAGAGCTGGCGGAGGCCCATCAGCGCGAAGACGTTCGCGGTGAAGACCAGGTACGGCTCCTGGGTGATACCGAAGATCGCCGGGATCGAGTCCAGCGCGAAGATCAGGTCAGTGGTGCCGATCGCGATCATCACGATCAGCATCGGGGTGAACAGCCGCCGGCCGGCCACGTGGGTGGTGAGCTTCGCGCCGTCGTATTCCTTCGAGATCGGCAGGGCCTTACGGCTCCACCGGATCAGCACGTTCTCGGAGAACTCGTCCTCGTCCGGCTCGCCCTGCCGGGCCAGGTTCACCGCCGTGTAGATCAGGAACGCGCCGAAGATGTAGAAGACCCAGGAGAACTCCGAGATCAGCGCCGCACCCGCGGCGATGAACCCGCCCCGCATCACCAGCGCCAGCACGATACCGACGAGCAGCACCTTCTGCTGGTACTGCCGAGGCACCCCGAAGCGGGCCATGATGATCACGAAGACGAAGAGGTTGTCCACCGAGAGGCTGTACTCGGTGAGCCAGCCGGTGTAGAACTGTCCGGCCGCGCTGGCCCCGGAGGCCAGCCAAACCCCCGCGCCGAAGATCAGGGCAAGCCCCACGTAGAAGGCGACCCAGAGGCTCGACTCCCGCACACTCGGCTCGTGCGGGCGCCGACCGATGATCAACAGGTCGACGAGCAGGACCGCAGTCAGTGCGACAAGCGTCCCCGCCCACACCAATCCGGACACGTCCAACGTTCATTCCTCCGGCAGACACGCGGCGTCGGGCACACCGTACGCCCCCGCGAGGGCCGGTGTGCCGCTGTCGCTCACTCTGGTGACTGTCGGAGGTCTCTTCCGCCGCCGCCCCGGCGAACGGGGCGGCGACCTACGGGGCCGGGTCGGGCCGCCGTGGATCCGGCGATCGACCGTGCTGACGACTCCGTTGCGGGGGAATACTCCCCTCCTCGGTGACCATTGTTGCCCACCACGCCCCGTGATCACACCCCGGGCATGCGGTGGCGCGGGCCACCCGTTCGACGCGTCACATCGGCTACGGCTTCCTAGGAGGCTAGTGCAGATCGGGTGCCTCGATCGGGTCGGCGAGCGACCAGCCCGCCGCGAGCAGGTCGTCGCAGGCCCGCACCGCCCGCGCCAACCGCTCGGCGTGCGACCCGGTCAACTCCACCACCGGCACCCCACGCCCCGCCAACTCGGCCCGGAACCGCCCGGTCATCCAGGCCCGCAGGTGCTCACCGTCGCGCAACCCGTCATCGGTGAACGGCACGTCCCGGTGATCCGTCAGCAGATACAGCGCCGGCCGGCGGGCCGCCGCCCACACCTGCTCCGACGCGCTGCCCAGGTAGCGTTCCTCCCACACCGCCGTCGCCCGCGCGTCGGTGTCGCAGACCAGCAGCGGCCCGCTGGTCCGGGCCGCCGCGTCCTCCGCCGCCTGCTGCTCGCGGACCACAGCGCGGAAGTCGTCCCGGTCCCAGGTGACGTCGAAGACCGTCGCCTCCGGCGTTCGTTCGCGCAACCGGGCCAGCTTGCGGGCGGTCAACTCCCGGCCGTACTCCGGCACCCAGGACGTGCCGTAGTGCTCAGCGAGCGCCCCCGCCATCGTCGTGGTGCCTGTCGACTCCGCCCCGACCACCACCACCCGCCGGACGAACCACGCCCGCACGGACGGACTCAGCCATCGCCAGTGACCCGCCGGATCCGCGCGCACGGCCGTCCCGGACACCGGCACGGCCCGCCGATCCGGATCCACCGACACGGGTACGGCGTCGAAGCGCCGGGCCAGCTCAGCGCCGTACGCCTCGGAGGAGAAGACGGTGTCCACCCGCCCCGACCCGACCGCCTCGCGGAACACCGCGCAGTGCGCGTCCCAGACGGCCGGATCGGCGTAGTCCACCGGGTGGTCGTCGTACCGGCCGACGAACCGGACCCACGGCGTGTCGGCGTGGACCTCCCGCAGCCAGTCGAGGCGCAGCGAGAGCGGGACGGACTCCCGACGCGAGGGCGCCACGACGACGGTGACCTCCGCGCACCGGGCGGCGGCGGTCCGGATCAACGCGTGGTGCCCGGCGTGCGGCGGATAGAACTTGCCCACCACCATGCCGTGGCCGAACTCCGCTGCGGCCGGGCTCGCCGGCACGCGTGGCGCCGGCGCGCGGCCGGCCGTCTCCGCGCTCACGCGGTGACCGGGGCCGGGCCGGGCGGGACCCTGCTCGGCCGGTCGGCCCGACGCAGATCGGCCCGCCAGGCCCGCAACCCGAGGACGCACAGGGCGAGGAAGACCAGATAGAGGACGGCGGTCAGGTGCAGCCCCTTGTACGCGTACAACGGGATGTAGATCAGGTCGGCGGCGATCCAGAGCCACCAGCTCTCCACTCGCTTGCGGGTCTGCCCGTACGTGGCCAGCAGGGACAGCGCCGTGGTCAACGCGTCCGGCAGCGGCACCGTCGAGTCGGTGGCCCGGTCCAACAGCACCCAGAGCACGCCGGTGAGCAGCACCCCCGCGACGGCCAGCGCCAGCCACTCCCGCCGGCCCGTCCGGCTCACCGTGAGCCGGCTACGCCGCTCGCCACCGAACAGCCAGTGCCACCAGCCGTAGCAGCCGAGCGCGACGTAGACGACCTGGAGCCCCGCGTCGGCGTACAGCCCGGCGGTCCAGAACAGCAGCATGAGCAGCAGCACGTTGGCGATGCCGATCGGCCAGTTGGCGATCCGCTGCCGAGCCACCAGCCACACGTTGAGCACACCGGTCGCGAACCCCAGCAGCTCCGCCCAGGTGGTGCCCGTACCGGCCACCCGAAACGCGGTGCCGGTGAGCCAGTCAATGATCACCAAGCCACCCTAGGGTCGTCGTGGACGCCGGAACAGACCCCGCGACACCATCAGCCCCGATCGCCGTGGGAGGCTGTCCGACATGGTGCTTGAGGTCGCGTTGATCGACGTACTGCCCGGACACGAGGACGCGTTCGCCGCCGCGTACGCCGAGGGTCACCCGGTGCTCGCCGGGGCGACCGGCTGCCGGTCGGTGCGGATGACCCGAGGAATCGAGTCGCCGACCCGCTTCGTGCTGCTCGTCGAATGGGACTCGGTCGAGGCGCACGAGGAGAACTTCCGGGCCACCGAGCGGTTCGAGCGGTGGCGGGCGCTGATCGGGCCGCACTTCGCGGGGCCACCGGTGGTCGAACACTTCCTCGACGTACCGGCCTGAGCCGGTCTGTCGTACCCCGCGGTTATCGTGCCGGGCGCACGCGCCGGCCGCCGGTCCCGACGGGCTCGGGGGCGCCGGGCCCGGTGGCCGCGCGGCGCGTCACCGTCGGCACCCTCGACGGTTACTCGCCGACGCGGCGGGCCAACAGGGTGACGGTCTCCTCCGGTGACAGGGCCGCGGCCAGCAGCGCCTCGGTCATCCGCTCGTAGCGGTCGACGTCGAGCACTGTGGCCAACCGGACGTCGGTGGTCAGCGCTTCAAGCATCACCGTCCGCGGGTCCGCCGGGTCGGGGAAGGCATAGCAGGAATACGGTGTCAGCGGGTGCAGCCCGCCACCCGCCACCCCGCGTGGCAGCAGTCGTACCGTGACGTGGGACAGCCCGGTCACCGCGACCAGATGCCGCAGCTGCTCCCGCCAGACCGCCACCGGCAGGTCACCCTGATCGCAGACGGCCTCGGCAAGCACCGCCGTGTAGCGCGGCGGGTAGGCCCGCCGCAGCACCTCCTGGCGTAGCGCCCGGGCGCGCACCTCGGCCTCGACGTCGACCTCCGGCGTGAGCTGCGCACCGGCCGCGACCAGCACCCGGGCGTACGCGGGCGTCTGGAGCAGCCCCGGCACCACCGACGGCTGGTACTCGACGATGTCGGCGGCACCCGCCTCCAACTCGGCGTAGGTGCGCTGCCGCTCGCCCATCTCGCCCAGCGTCTTCCACCAGCCTCGACTGGTCGCCGCGTCCCGGGCGATGACGATCAGCGCCTCCCGGGCGGGCGTCGGCACCTTGTAGACGTCCAGCAGATCGAGCACGTCGGCAAGGTCGGGGCGACTCTGGCCCAGCTCGATGCGGGACAGCTTCGACGTCGAGGCCCAGCCCAACCGGTCGCAGACCTGCTCCAGGGTCAGCGACTCGCGCCGACGGAGCTGGCGCAGTTCTGCGCCGAGACGTGCACGTCGAATGACAGGACTTGTTGGCAGCGGCATCCCGGCCTCCCCACCGAGGGAGACTACGCAGGACGATCACCCAGTGCAATAGCTCGCTCGCACACCGCAATCAGGGCATTCGGTGCCGCCAACCGGCCGGGCCGGTCCGCACGTACCGTTTCCGCAGGTCAGCAGCGGTTATGGCCGGCAAGACCGGAGCCCGGTGCGACTGGGCTCAGGGCCGGTACGTGCCGAAGGACCAGACGTTGCCGGCCAGGTCGCGCGCCGAGTAGTCACGGGAGCCGTAGTCGGTGTCGAACGGCTCGCGGATGATCTCGGCGCCGGCCGCCCGGGCCTTCGCGCAGTGCGCGTCGACGTCCGCAACGGCCACGTAGACCGACCAGTCGTCGTCGGCCGGCCGGGACCCGGCGTCGGCCCGACCGTCCAGCATGATCATGCCGGTGTCGAGGACCAGCTCGGCGTGCGCGACAGTGCCGTCCGGCGCCTCGTGCACGGCATGCACCTGGAAACCGAAGGCGGCGACGAGCCAGTCGATCGCGGCGCGAGGATCGGAGTAACGGAAGATCGGATAGATGGTTCGCATGACCCGATTCTGCGCCCGGCGGCGCGGATCCGGATTGGACGAATGCGACCTCGGCGGGTCGCCGTCGCGACCGCGGGTCAGCCGGCCGTCGTCATCGGGCGGCGAGCAACGCGGCGGGCGTCGCCCCCGCGAACTGGTGGAAGTCCCGGATCAGGTGCGACTGGTCGTAGTAACCGCAGCCTGCCGCCACCGCGGCCCAGTCGACGGCCCGTCCGGCCGCGCCGACCTGGATCGACGCGGCGTGCGCCCGCTGGAAACGCAGCAGCCGGGCGGCCATCTTGGGCGGCAGCCCGACCTCCTGCCGGAACCGGGACGCGAGGTGCCGCCGGCTCCAGCCCAGCTCGTCGGCGAGCACACCGACGCTCCCCCGCCCACCGCCGGCGACCAGCCAGCGCCACGCCCACTCGAGCCGCGGATCCACCGGCGGGGACGCCACCAGCCGGGCCGCGAGCACCCTGTCGAGCACTGCGAACCGCTCCGGCCAGCCCGGGGCCTCGGCGAGCCGGTCGCGCAACCGATCCAGCCAACGACCCGGGAGCTGCCCGACGCCGACGGCCCGGTTGGTCAGCTCGTTCAGCGGCAGGCCGAGGAGCCGGCGGGCGGTCAGCGGGGCGAGCAGCAACTCGACACCCTCCCCCACGCCGACCGTGCGGGTGGTGCACCAACTGTCGAAGGTGCCGGCCACGAACGAGTCGACAGTGGTCACGCCCCGCTCCGCGCTGCGCGGATCGGTCACGTCCAGCGGAGCGCCCCACCCCAGGATCAGCACCACGAAGACGCCCGCCGGCTCCCGGCGCACCAGTGGCACGTCCGCCCGTTCCCGGTAGCCCACGTACCGGTCGACGAACGGACGCAGGCTGGCCTCGGGCAGCCCGAGGACCATCTCGTCACTTGGCGCCACCGCCGTCAACCGTGCCCGCCCTTCGCGTTTCCCCGGTCGGCCGTGCCCAAGCGCGAGGCCGGGCGTGGCCGACCGGGGGTCGTCACTTCACGCCGGCGGCATCCATGCCGCGCAGCTCCTTCTTCAAGTCGGAGACCTCGTCACGGATCCGGGCCGCCAACTCGAACTGCAGCTCGCGGGCGGCGGCCAACATCTGGTCGTTGAGCTCCTGGATGAGCTGGGCGAGATCGGCACGGGCCATGCCCTCCCGCGAGGTGGTGGTGGCGGCGGAGCGGCTCCGGCTGCGGGTCTCCTTGACCGGCGCCTTGCCCCGGGAGAGCTGACGCACCGCACCCCCGACCCGAGAGTTCTCGGTGTCCTCCGCCTCGCGGTAGATGTCGTCCAGGATGTCGTGGATCTTCTTGCGCAGCGGCTCCGGGCTGATGCCGTGCGCCTCGTTGTGCGCGATCTGCTTGGCCCGCCGCCGATCGGTCTCGTCGATCGCCGCCGCCATCGACGGGGTGATCTTGTCGGCGTACATGTGCACCTGACCGGAGACGTTACGGGCGGCTCGCCCGATGGTCTGGATCAGCGACCTGCCGCTGCGCAGGAAGCCCTCCTTGTCAGCGTCGAGAATCGCCACCAGCGACACCTCGGGCAGGTCCAGACCTTCGCGGAGCAGGTTGATGCCGACGAGCACGTCGTAGTCGCCCTTGCGCAGCTCACGCAGCAGCTCGACCCGGCGCAGCGTGTCGACCTCCGAGTGCAGGTAGCGCACCCGGATGCCGTTCTCCAGGAGGTAGTCGGACAGGTCCTCGGCCATCTTCTTGGTCAGCGTGGTGACCAGCACCCGCTCGTCCCGATCGGTCCGCAGCTTGATCTCGTGCATCAGGTCGTCGATCTGGCCCTTGGTCGGCTTGATCACGACCTCCGGGTCGACCAGGCCGGTGGGTCGGATGACCTGCTCGACGAACTCGCCCTGGGCCTGGTCCATCTCCCAGGTGCCGGGGGTCGCGGAGAGGAAGACCATCTGGCCGACCCGCTCCAGGAACTCGTCGAAGCGAAGCGGCCGGTTGTCGGCCGCGCTGGGCAGCCGGAAGCCGTGGTCGATGAGCATCCGCTTGCGCGACGCGTCGCCCTCGTACATGCCGCCGATCTGCGGGATGGTCACGTGCGACTCGTCGACCACCGTGAGGAAGTCGTCGGGGAAGTAGTCGAGCAGGCAGTGCGGCGGGCTGCCGGGCAGCCGCCCGTCCATGTGCATCGAGTAGTTCTCGATGCCGGAGCAGAAACCCACCTGCCGCATCATCTCGATGTCGTAGGTGGTGCGCATCCGCAGCCGCTGCGCCTCCAGCAGCTTGCCCTGCCGCTCCAGCTCGGCGAGCCGCTCGGCCAGCTCGACCTCGATGTCGCGGATCGCCCGCTCCATCCGCTCCGGGCCCGCCGCGTAGTGCGTGGCCGGGAAGATCACCAGCTGGTCGACCTCGCGGACCACGTCACCGGTCAACGGGTTGAGGTAGTAGAGCTTCTCCACCTCGTCACCGAAGAGCTCGATGCGGACGGCCAGCTCCTCGTACGCCGGGATGATCTCCAGGGTGTCGCCACGGACCCGGAAGGTGCCGCGCTGGAAGGCCATGTCGTTGCGGGTGTATTGAATGTCGACCAGCCGGCGCAGCAACTGGTCGCGGTCGAGCTCCTGGCCGACCTGCACCTTCACCGCCCGGTCGAGGTATTCCTCAGGGGTGCCCAGACCGTAGATCGCCGAGACGGTCGCCACCACGATCACGTCGCGGCGGGTGAGCAGCGACATCGTCGCCGAGTGCCGCAGCCGCTCCACCTCCTCGTTGATCGAGGAGTCCTTCTCGATGTAGGTGTCGGTCTGTGGGATGTAGGCCTCGGGCTGGTAGTAGTCGTAGTACGACACGAAGTATTCGACAGCGTTGTGCGGCAGCAGCTCGCTGAACTCCTTGGCCAACTGCGCACAGAGCGTCTTGTTCGGGGCGAGCACCAGAGTGGGGCGTTGCAGCCGCTCGATCAGCCACGCCGTGGTGGCGCTCTTGCCGGTGCCCGTCGCGCCGAGCAGCACGGTGTTGCGGTCGCCGCGCCGAACCCGACGCTCAAGATCGTCGATCGCGGCCGGTTGGTCGCCGGCCGGCTGAAACTCACTGACGACCTGGAAGCGGCTGTCGAGCCGGGGAATGTCGAGCGCCATGCCATCAAAGGTACGCCGGAGGTCCGACAGGAACGGCCGTCACGCCAGGTACGTGATCGGCTTCAATATTCCCATTGTGTGGCCCATGTCACCGGGACTACCCTCTTCCTGTAGGCCGCTCGCGGCGGCCGACCGGGCCGGTGGCCAGGCCAACATCACGGCCGGTCACCCCCGGCACTGCGGTCGCAGCACCCGGCTCGTCCGGCGTGCGCACCCGTGTGGTCGCGCTCGAGGCGCAGACCGGCCGCCGCGAGCGCCCCTGCTCGTCACCTCGGCGCCACCCCGCCCGTTTCATCTCCGTGGACACCTCCCCGACCC
>NZ_QGSZ01000234.1 GCF_003857055.1 Micromonospora inaquosa
GTAAGATCGGCGGCAGCGTCAGATGGGTATAAGAGACAGGCCGATATGCGGGGGTGCATCACTTATGTCGGCGCAGTAAGTGCAAGATCGCGGGAGGGGGTGTCCGGGGATGGGAGGGCGACGTCGGGTCAGCTGGGCAGCGGACCGGTGAGGTAACGCTGGATCGTGGGGCCGATCATGGCCACCAGGGTTTCCGGGTCCGCCGAGGCGACCGGCTCAAGGCGTACCACGTGCCGCATCATGGCCAGGCCGATCATCTGGGTGGCCACCAGGGAGCCCCGCAGCGGCAGCTCGGCCGGATCAACGTCGAGGTTTTCGAGCACCCGGCGCAGGACCTGGGTGGTGACGAACTCCCGCAGCAGCCGAGCGGTCCACTCGTTGCTCACCGCGGAGCGCAGCAGTGCCTGTGCGGCGCCGCCGACCGGGGAGTCCCAGATGCCGAGGAAGGTGCGCACCAGTCGCTCACCGACGGCGTCCCGGTCACCGGCGAGCACCTTCGGCACCAACTGACCGGGGTCGACCGGAAAGTTCATCGCGGCCAGGAAGAGCTGGTCCTTGCTGCCGAAGTAGTGGTGCACCAGCGCCGGATCGACCTCCGCCGTGCCGGCGATGGCCCGGATCGAGGCGGCGTCGAAGCCACGTTCGGCGAACGCCGTCCGCGCCGCGTCGAGAAGCGCCTCCCGGGTGCCCGGTTTGCCGGGTCGCCGGCCGGTTCGCCGCGTCATCGCCGCCCTTCGTTCGTCCGCCTGGGCCCGTCGTGGGCCAGCCCGGCCACTCCGGGGTCGGCTGCCCGTGCGGGCCGCCGTCCCCGGGCGCGGGCGGTCAGCCGCTGCGTCGGCGCAGGGTGGCCGCCGCGAGCACCAGCGCCAGCACCACCGCGCCAAACACCACCGCGACGTCCCGCCACATCCGGCCGGTCGGTTCGGCGTGGGCACCGACCTCCTGCAACGCCTCGATGGCGTACGACAGGGGGAAGGCGTCACTGAGCGCCTGGAGCCAGCCGGCCATCTGGTCGCGGGCCACGAACAGCCCGCAGAGCAGCAGTTGGGGGATCACCACGACTGGCAGGAACTGTACTGCCTGGAACTCGGTGCGCGCGAAGGCGCTGCACAGCAGCCCGAGGGCGACGCCGAGCACGGCGTCGAGCACCGCGATCCCGATCACCAGCCCGATGCTGCCGGCGGTCTCCAGATCGAAGATCCAGTACGCCACGGCGGCGGCGACGGCGGCCTGCACGGCGGCGGCCAGCCCGAACGCGATGCCGTACCCGAAGAGCAGATCGAGCTTGCCCAGCGGTGTGGTGAGCAGGCGCTCCAGCGTGCCCGAGGTGCGTTCCCGCAGCATGGCGATGCTGGTCACCAGAAACATGATCACGAAGGGGAAGATGCCGAGCATCACCAGCGCGATCCGGTCGAATGTCGTCGGCTGGCCGGGCCGGGTCGGCTGGTCGGCGTACATGAAATAGACAAGGGTGAGCAGGACGGACGGCACCACCACGAGCAGCGCGATGGTCCGCCGGTCATGCCGCAGCTGACGCAGGATGCGGCCGGTGGTGGCGGCGAGGATTCGCGGGTTCATGCTGTCTCCCGTGCGTCGGTCGCGTCGGTGCTGGTGGGGGTGGCCTCGCCGGCCCGGATGAGCCGCAGGAACGCCTCGTCGAGGTCGTCCACCCCGGCGGCGGCGCGGATCGCGGCCGGGCTGTCGTCGGCGATCAACCGCCCCTGGCGGATCAGCAGCAGGCGGTCGCAGCGGGCCGCCTCGTCCATCACGTGGCTGGACACCAGCAGGGTGGTGCCGGCGGCGGCCATCGCGTGGAACCGGGCCCACAGGTCGGCCCGCAGCACCGGGTCCTGCCCGACGGTCGGCTCGTCGAGGATGACCAGCTCCGGCTCCCCGACCAGGGCGCAGGCCAGCGAGGCTCGGCTGCGTTGGCCGCCGGAGAGGGTGCCGACCAGTTGACCGGCCGCCTCGGCCAGCCCGACATCGCTGATCGCCCGATCGGCCTCGGCGCGCCCACGCCCGAACAGGGCCGCGAAGTAGCGGGCGTTCTCCCGGACGGTCAGGTCGGCGTAGACGCTCGGTGCCTGGGTGAGGTAGCCCACCCGGTGTCGCAGCGCGGGGGTGCCCGCGGGTTGGCCGAGCACGGTCACCGTCCCGCCGGCGACCAGCTGCACCCCGACCACCGCGCGCATGAACGTGGTCTTGCCGCTGCCGCTGGGGCCGAGCAGCCCGGTGACCGCGCCGCGTGGGACCCGGCAACTGATGCCGTCCAGCACCCGCCGCCCACCCCGGTCGACGACCAGGTCGTGGACGGCTATCGCATCGTCCATTCCGCACCTCCACAGAAACTCATCACCTGTTGAACTCAACGCTAGGTGAAATACCGGACCGGGCGCAACGGCCCCGGGCCGGCGACCGGTTGTCGACCGTTGCGTGGAGCGCAAGAACGGGCAGTAGGCTCCGGACCGGACACGAAGTCCGCCAACGGGCATTGCGTACCGATCGGACGTGCGGCACGATGGCGCGGTGGGTCACGCTCCGTTACCGAATAGCGGTTTTCTTGAGGATTGGGCCGCGCGGTTGCGGCAAGCCGCCGAGCGACCGGTCGTCGGCATCCTGTTGCGCGGCAGCCACGCCCGCCGCGCCGCCACCGCACACAGCGACGTCGACCTCGACGTGTTGGTCGGCGGCGCCCCGTACGCGGCCCGCCGGGCCTACCTGGCCGAGACCGCAGGCCAGGTCACCCACGTCTCGGTGGCCGCCCGTGACGTCCGGTCCTGGGTGCACCGCCTCGGCGAACCGGCCGACTGGGCGTTCGGGCTGCCGGTCACCGCGCCGGCGCGACTGCTCTGGGCCGACCCGCACTGGCGGCCCCGGATCGACCTGCCGGTGCTGTGCCAGCCCGCCGAGCCACCCCGGCTGGAAGAGATGATCGCCACGCTGGGTAAGGCCGCCGCCGCCCGCGCGGCCAACGATCGCCTCGGGGTCCGGCTCGCCGTCGCCGACCTGGCGCGGCTCTGCCCCTCGGTGCTACGCCCGGCCAACCCGTCCGTGCGGGTCCACTCCCGCCGGGCAGCCTTCGCGGCGGCCCTGGAACTGCCGGTGACCCCACCTGGCTACCGGGCGGACATGCTGCTCTGCCTCGGGCTGCGTCCCGGCGCTACCGGGCAGCTCTGGGCCGCCGCCGTACGGCTGGTCGCCGGCACGTTGCCGTTGATCCGGCCGTACGCGGAGGAGATCGCCGACAGCGCCGGTGCGGACCTGGCCGCCGCCCTGGTCGACGGCCGGTTGGACCGCTATGTCGCCCAGCTGGCCCGGCCGGCCGGGCCCTCGCCGCAACCCCGGCCCTCGGAGCCGCCGCAACCCCGGCCCTCGGAGCCGCCGCAACCCCGGCCCTCGGAGCCGCCGCAACCCCGGCCGTCGGGGCCTGGGCCGCAGCCCTGGCGGGAGCGGTCGGCGGTGCCCGCGCCGCGTGCGGGAGAATTGGTGACTGTGCCCGTACCTGACCCGCCGGTGACCGGCGTACCCAGCGATCCGAACAAGCTGGCCGCGCCCGCGCCGGCGCGTCCCTCCCGGCTCGACCCGGCCATCGCGGCCCAGCTGCGCCGCACCGCCGACGGTCTGGTCGCCGCCGTGGTGCGCGCGCACGACTCCGGTGAGGTGCTGATGGTCGCCTGGATGGACGACGAGGCGTTGCACCGCACCCTCACCACCGGTCGGGCCACCTACTGGTCGCGCAGCCGACGCGAATACTGGGTCAAGGGCGCCACCTCCGGGCACCACCAGTACGTGCGGTCGGTCGCCCTCGACTGCGACGGCGACGCGTTGCTGGTGAGCGTGGACCAGGTCGGCGCCGCCTGCCACACCGGCCACCGGACCTGCTTCTTCACCGAGCTGCCCGTCACTACGCCGGAGGCACTCCCATGACCGACGGCACCCTCAGCCCCGACCTGGCCACCTTTACCGCGCTGGCCGCCGAGTGGCGGGTGGTGCCGGTCACCCGGCGGCTGCTGGCCGACGCGGAGACCCCGGTCGGGGTCTATCGGAAGCTGGCCGGTGGACCGGGCACGTTCCTGTTGGAATCGGCCGAGCAGGGCGTCGGCTCCGCCGGCATGGCCTGGTCCCGGTACTCGTTCATCGGCGTACGCAGCAGCGCCACCCTCATCGAACGCGACGGCGTGGCGACCTGGCTCGGTCAGCCGCCGACCGGGCTGGCCACCGAGGGTGACCCGGTGCGGATGCTGCGGGAGACGGTCGCGGCGCTGGCCGGCCCGGTCGGGGACCCGTCCGACGGTCTGCCGCCGTTGACCGGGGGCATGGTCGGCTACCTCGGCTACGACCTGATCCGACGCTTCGAGCGGTTGCCCGAGCTGACCGAGGACGACCTGGGCGTACCGGAGCTGGGCATGATGCTCGCCACCGACCTGGTGGTGCTCGACCACTACGACGGCTCGGCGATCCTGGTCGCCAACGCGGTGCTGCCGCCGTTGGACGCCCCGGACCGCGCCCCGCAGGTCGCCGCCGCCTATCACCACGCGGTGGGCCGGTTGGACGCGATGACCACGGCGCTGTCCCGGCCCATCCCGCCGATGATCTCCACCGTTGAGCGTCAGCCGGTCGGCGAGGTGCTCTGCCGTACGCCCGACGGCGGCTACCCGAAGGCGGTGGAGGCGGCCAAGGAGGCGATCCGGGCCGGCGAATGCTTCCAGATCGTGCTCTCCCAGCGCTTCGAGCGGACGACCCACGCCGATCCGCTGGACGTCTACCGGGTGCTGCGCACCAGCAACCCCAGCCCGTACATGTACCTGCTGCGCTTCGACGGGTTCGACATCGTCGGCTCGTCCCCGGAGGCGCACCTGAAGGTCACCGGGGACGCGGACGGGCAGCGCCGGGCGTTGCTGCATCCGATCGCCGGCACCCGGCCGCGGGGCGGCACCCCCGCCGCCGATGCCGCGCTCGCCGCCGAGCTGCTCGCCGACCCGAAGGAACGGGCCGAGCACGTGATGCTGGTCGACCTCGGCCGTAACGACCTGGGGCGGGTCTGTCAGCCCGGCACCGTGGAGGTGCCCGAGTTCGCGACCATCGAGCGGTACAGCCACGTCATGCACATCGTCTCCACGGTCACCGGCACGTTGCGTGACGACCAGACCGCGTTCGACGCGCTGGCCGCGACCTTCCCGGCCGGCACGCTCTCCGGGGCGCCGAAGGTGCGCGCCATGGAGATCATCGAGGAGTTGGAGCCGGTCCGTCGTGGTCTCTACGGCGGCACGGTGGGCTATTTCGGCTTCGGCGGCGACCTGGACATGGCGATCGCCATCCGGACCGCGCTGATTCGCGACGGCCGCGCCTATGTGCAGGCCGGGGCGGGTGTGGTCGCCGACTCGGACCCGGCCGCCGAGGACCAGGAGACGCGGAACAAGGCCGCGGCCGTGCTGGCCGCGATCGCGGCGGCCGAAACCCTGAGGCCAGCTCGGTGAGCGCGAGGAGTGCGGCGGAGCGGAGCCCCGCAGTCGCGAACGAAGGGCCAGTTCGGTGAGCGCGAGGAGTGCAGCGAAGCGGAGCCCCGCAGTCGCGAACGAAGGGCCAGCTCGGTGAGCGCGAGCGGCGGGGAGCGGTCTGTCGCGGGTCGGCGGGCGTTGACGTACGCCGTGCTGCTCTGCCTGGCCGGCGCGGGCCTGGCGTTGTGGGCGGCGACGCGCAGTTGGTCGGTGGAGCTGTCGGTGCGGCCGGCGCCGCTGCCGCCGGTGCGCGACACCCGCAGCGGTGCGAGCCTGCTGCCCTGGCTGCCGGCGTTGGCCCTGGTGACCTTGGCCGGGGGTGGCGCGGTGCTGGCCACCCGGGGCCGCCTGCGGCGGGTGCTGGGTGTGTTGCTCGGGGTGCTCGGTCTGGCCGTGGCCGCCGGCGGCGGGTACGGGCTGGTGGCTGACGTGGGTGGCTCGGTGAGCCGGCAGTGGCCGGCGCTCTGCCTGCTCGGCGGCCTGCTGGCCGCGGCGGGTGGCTGGTGGACGGCGTTGCGTGGTGGTGACTGGCCGGCGATGGGCGCGCGGTACGAACGTCCGGCGCGGACCGCTCCGGAGGCCGCGCCGGTGCAGGGCGACCCGGCCGGGCCGGCGACGCCGTTGGCGGGGCGGCGGACCACCGAGGCGTGGGACGCGCTGGACCGGGGCGAGGATCCGACGGCCGACTGACGCGGTGGCCGGCGGCTGTCAGCCGACCGGCTGGCGTTCCCACTGGGCGCGGCGACTGGCGGCGCGGGCGGCGGTCAGTTCGGCGACCAGGCGGTTCAGCTCGGCGCGTTGGTCGGCGCGGGCCCGGTCGGCGCAGACCGCCTCCCAGGCGTTGCCCCGTGCCGTCCGCATCCGTCCCTCGCCCACCACTGCCCGTTCCACGGTGTGCACGACCCCGACGGCGAGCGACGCCACCGTCCGCGAGATGGTGGTCAGTCCGATGGTCGGGTACGGCTCGGAAGTGCTCATGGTCACCTCGCAGGAGGAGTTGCGGCGGTCGGGGCGGACGCGCCATCGAGTCTGCCCGAGGACGATGCTCGCCCGCCGACGTTTCGCCGGGGTGACCGCCCGGTCAACTGTCCCGCTTCGGTCGTGACCAGGGACCGTCCGTTCGGCCTTGAGCTTGCTCACAGCATCGATCGACATCGCTGCCACCGGGCGTCGGGCAGGAACTGGTGGCATGATCGATGGATCGGCCCGGTCTGACTGTGGCCGCCAGGCTCCATACCGCGTGACGGTGGTCGATACCGGAGGTGGCGCTGCGTGACAACCCATTCACGGCAGGTCGGCCATTATGCCGCAGCCCTTTTCGTGAGCCGCGCCATACCCCCGGCATTCGGCGTCGGTCGGCTGCCCCTAGCATCGGCCCATGACGCCCGGAGAGGGGAGTCCGTTCGTGACTGCTGAGCATGCGCACGCCGAGGGGGACGAGGCCGGCCAGGCAGCGTCCGTAAGCGTGCTCGACGAGATCCTGGCTGGCGTGCGCGAAGACGTCGCCCGACGCCAGGAGCAGGTTCCGCTGGAGCGGATCCGTGAACTGGCAGCGGCGGCGCCGCCGCCGATGGACGCGTACGCGGCACTGCGTAAGCCCGGCGTGGCGGTGATCGCCGAGGTGAAGCGTTCGTCGCCGTCCAAGGGCCGGCTGGCCGAGATCGCCGACCCGGCCGATCTCGCGGTCGACTACGCGGCCGGTGGGGCGCGGGCGATCAGCGTGCTGACTGAGGGCCGCTGGTTCGGCGGTTCGTTGGACGACCTGGCGGCGGTCCGTGCCGCGGTCACCGTGCCGGTGCTGCGCAAGGACTTCGTGGTCTCCAGCTACCAGATCCACGAGGCGCGTGCGCACGGCGCCGACCTGGTTCTGCTGATCGTCGCCGCACTCGAGCAGAACGTCCTGATGGGCCTGCTGGAGCGGATCGAGTCGCTGGGCATGACCGCTCTGGTCGAGGTGCACGACGAGGAAGAGGCCGACCGCGCGCTGGAGGCCGGCGCGCAGGTGATCGGGGTCAACGCCCGTGACCTGCGTACCCTGGAGGTTGACCGGTCGGTGTTCGAGCGGATCGCGCCGGGCCTGCCCAGCAGCGTCGTCAAGATCGCCGAGTCCGGCGTTCGTGGCCCGCACGACCTGATCCGGTACGCCTCCGCGGGCGCTGACGCGGTCCTCGTGGGCGAGGGCCTGGTCACCCAGAAGAGCCCCCGCGAGGCGGTCGCCGAGCTGGTCAATGCCGGCAATCACCCGGCAACGCCCCGGCCGGTGCGCTGACCCGCGCCGGTCTGACGTCCCACCGAGAGGATTTCCGATGAGCGCCGACGCGCTGGCCCCGGTGGCCGGCCCGCAGCCCGACTCCGCCGGCCACTTCGGCCGCTTCGGCGGTCGGTTCGTTCCCGAGGCCCTGGTGGCCGCGTTGGACGAGCTCGACGGGGCGTGGCGTACGGCGATGGCGGACGAGTCCTTCCGGGCCGAGTTCGGCGCGCTGCTGCGCGACTACGCCGGCACGCCGTCCCTGCTCTACGAGGCCCGGCGGTTCTCGGCGAAGGTCGGCGCTCGGGTGCTGCTCAAGCGGGAGGACCTCAACCACACGGGTGCGCACAAGGTGCGCAACGTGCTCGGCCAGGCGCTGCTCACCAAGCGGATGGGCAAGACCCGGGTCATCGCGGAGACGGGCGCCGGCCAGCACGGTGTCGCCACCGCGACCGCCGCCGCTCTTTTCGACCTGGAGTGCGTGGTCTACATGGGCCAGGTCGACACCGAGCGGCAGGCCCTCAACGTGGCCCGGATGCGGATGCTCGGCGCGACAGTCGTCCCGGTAACCAATGGTTCGCGCACCCTCAAGGACGCGATGAACGAGGCGATGCGCGACTGGGTGGCCAACGTCGACGAGACGCACTACCTGATCGGCACCGCCGCCGGCCCGCACCCGTTCCCGGCGATGGTGCGTGACTTCGTCCGGGGCATCGGTGACGAGGCCCGCCAGCAGTGCCTGGACCTCACCGGCGGGTTGCCGGACGCCGTCACCGCCTGCGTCGGCGGCGGCTCCAACGCGCTCGGCATCTTCCACGCGTTCGTGGGTGATGAGGCCGTGCGGCTGTACGGCTTCGAAGCCGGTGGCGACGGGGTGGCGACCGGCCGGCACGCGGCGAGCATCACCGGCGGGTCCACCGGGGTGCTGCACGGCACCCGCACCTTCGTGCTCCAGGACGCCGATGGGCAGACCCTGGAGTCGCATTCGATCTCCGCCGGCCTGGACTACCCCGGCGTCGGGCCGGAGCACGCGTGGCTGCACGACACCGGTCGGGCGAGCTACCTGCCGGTCACCGATGACGAGGCGATGGCCGCCTTCGAGTTGCTCTGCCGCACCGAGGGCATCATCCCGGCGATCGAGAGCGCCCACGCGCTCGCCGGCACCGTCGCGCTGGCCCCGAAGCTCGCCGCGGAGCTGGGCCGGGAGCCCACCATCGTGGTCAACCTGTCCGGGCGGGGCGACAAGGATGTGCACACCGCCGGCGACTACTTCGGCATCCTCGACAAGGAGCGGTGAGATGAGCCGGATCGGGGTGGCCTTCGACAAGGCCCGTGCCGACGGACGGGCACTGCTGGTCGGCTGCATGCCGGCCGGCTTCCCCACCGTCGAGGGCAGCATCGCCGCGATGACAGCCATGGTCGAGGCCGGCGTCGACGTCATCGAGGTGGAGATCCCCTACTCCGACCCGGTGATGGACGGGCCGGTGATCCAGCGGGCCAGTGACATCGCGCTGGCCGGCGGCGTACGCACCGCGGACACGATGCGCATCATCGAGGCGGTGGCGGCGACCGGCGCTCCGGTGGTCACCATGACCTACTGGAATCCCGTGGAGCGTTACGGCGTGGACGTCTTCGCCCGTGATCTCGCCTCCGCCGGCGGCACCGGGCTGATCACCCCGGACCTCATTCCCGACGAGGCCGACGAGTGGCTGGCCGCCTCGGACGCGCACGGGTTGGACCGCACGTTCCTGGTCTCGCCGTCGTCCACCGACGCCCGGCTGGCGATGACGGTGCAGCACTGCCGTGGCTTCGTCTACGCGACCGCTGTGATGGGGGTGACCGGTGCCCGGGCGCGTACCTCGGACGCCGCCCCGACGCTGGTCTCCCGGGCCCGCGCGGTCACCGACCTGCCGATCGGTGTCGGTCTGGGTGTGGGCACTGGCGCGCAGGCCGGAACCGTCGCTGGTTACGCCGACGGCGTGATCGTGGGCAGCGCGCTGGTTCGGTGCCTGCTCGACGCTCCCACCGAGGCGGACGGGCTGGCCGCCCTGCGCGCCCTCAGCGCCGAGTTGGCCGAGGGCGTCCGTAACCCCACCCGCTGAGCCGCACGGCGTAGCGCGCGGGAGATGTTTGTCTGTTGAGCGGTATACCTGCGGGTCATAACGATGACCCACAGGTATACCGCTCATTCGGATGTGGGGCTGACGGCGGCGAGGTGTGCGCGGCCGCGCGGCGGATCTCGCAACGGTTGCGGCTTGTCAGGGGTGCCGGGACGGGTTCGCGGCCTCGCCGCGTTGCTCCGGTGGCTGCCCTGCCCCGGGAGGCCCGTCCTGGCCGGTCCCGGGCCGTTGTCCGTCCTGGCCAATCCCCGGCCGGCCCTCCTCGGCGGGGCGAGCCGCCGGCAGTGGCGCGGAGCCGACGGTGTCGGGCGCCCATTGGACGTCGCGGAGCACGCCGGAACGGCCGGCGGTCGCGTCGGTGACGGCGGCCCGGGTGAGCGGGGTGACCACCCTGGGCAGCGCGTCGGGGGAGTGCCAGGACAACCGGCAGCCCGGCGGTGGGTCGGTGGCGGGTCGGGCCCCGGCCGCGCGGGCCCGGAACACGTGCACGAGGACGTCCGGCAGCGGCCCGGCGCGTCCGGCCGCAGCCTCTCCCGCTGTGCCGGCGAGGTGGTAGACGCCGACCAGGTCGATCACCTCGATGTCCCAGCCGGTCTCGGCGCGGATGTCCCGCAGGGCCGCCCGCACCGGGCCCTCGGCCGGGCGCAGCCGCCCGCCCGGCAACGCGTAGCGGCGCGCTCCCCGGCCCTGCTGGCAGAGCAGCACCCGACCGGTGTCGTCGGTGACGACAGCGGCGACCGCCCAGGTGAGCGCGCTCATGGACAAAGAGCCTACGACGGTGCAAACCAGAAGTCACCGGGATGCGCGCTCCCGCGGCCCGGGGTGCCGCTGCGGGGGTGTGCAGCGGTAGCGTGTGCACCCGTGACCCTCGCCTCGCTCTCCCCCCAGGCGGCCCTGCCCAGTCCCAGCACCGCGGTCTGGCAGCTCGGGCCGGTGCCGATCCGGGCCTACGCGCTCTGCATCATCGCCGGCATCGTGCTGGCCTGCTGGGTGACGGAGCGCCGGCTGCGGCAGCGCGGCGTCGCCCCCGGCGCGGTGCTCGACATCGCCGTCTGGGCGGTGCCCGCGGGCATCATCGGTGCCCGGATCTACCACGTGATCACCTCACCGGAGAAATACTTCGGCGCCGGTGGGGATCCGATGAAGGCGTTCGCCATCTGGGAGGGCGGTCTCGGCATCTGGGGCGCGGTCGCCGGTGGCGCGATCGGCGCCTGGATCGCGGCCCGGCAGCTCGGCATTCCGTTCAGCGTGGTGGCCGACGCGCTGGCCCCCGGGCTGCCGCTGGCCCAGGCGGTCGGCCGGATCGGCAACTGGTTCAACAACGAACTCTTCGGTGGCCGGACCACCCTGCCGTGGGGCCTGGAGATCCATCGGATGGACCCGGACAACCCCGGGCACGCGCTCCGCGACGACGCCGGGCAGCCCATCCTCGAACCGGGCCTCTACCAGCCCACCTTCCTCTACGAGGCGCTGTGGAACCTCGGCGTCGTGGCCCTGGTGCTCATCCTCGACCGCCGGCTCAAGCTGGGCCGGGGCCGGGCGTTCGCGCTCTACGTGATGGGTTACACCGTCGGCCGGTTCTGGATCGAGCTGATGCGCACCGACGATGCCAACCAGATCCTCGGCCTCCGGCTCAACGTCTGGACCGCCGCCCTGGTCTTCCTCGGCGCGCTGATCTACTTCGTACGGGTGCGCGGCCCTCGCGACTACCTGATCCCGCTCGGCGCGACGGCGACGGCGACCCCGCCCTCCACGTCCGACGTGTCCCAGGTCGACCTCTCCGAGCGGGAGACCCCGGCGCGGGCCGCCGCGCCGGAGGGCTACCGGGTGGTGAGCGAGGCGCAGTACGCCGCCTGGCAGGACACCGGTGTCGTACCGGCGGCGACCGACGACGACGCCCGACCGGAGGACGGCGAGCCGACTGGCGACCCGGCAGCCGCCGACCTCGCGTCGAGCGACGACGAGCCCACGGGCGAGCCGTCCGCTGCTCGCACCGACCGGGCCGACGCCACGGGCGCGCGTCCCGCCGACCGGGACAGCTGAGCGGGGGCGGCACCGATGCGAAGCGCGGTGGTGGTCGGCGCAGGGGTCGGTGGCCTCGCGGTGGCCGGCGCGCTGGCCCGTTCCGGCTGGCAGGTCACCCTGTTGGAACGCGCCGAACGGGTCCGCCCCGAGCCGACCGCCGTGGTGCTCTGGCCCAACGGCGTCCGCGCGCTGCAGGCGCTCGGCCTCGGCGCCGGCCTGGCCGCCATCGCCACCCCGTTGCCAGACGGTGGAGTCCGTCGCCCGGACGGGCACTGGCTCGTGCAGCCCCGGCCCGTTCCGGCCGACCGGATGCCGGTGGTGGTGCACCGGGAGGATCTGCACGACGCGCTGATCGCCGGCCTCGGTGACCGGGTCGAGCTGCGTACCGGGGTGACCGTGCGCCACGTCCGCGTCGAGCCGGGCGAGCGACCGGGCGTCAGCGACGGCCGGCACACCATCGAGGCCGATCTGGTGGTCGCCGCCGACGGCACGGACAGCGGTATCCGCCGTCAACTCGCTCCCGAGTCCCGGGTGGTCAGCTCCGGGTGCGCCGCCTGGCGGGCCGTCATTCCCTGGTACCAGGCACCTCGACTCCCCGACGATCAGCCGCTGGCCGGTGAGATTCTCGGCGCGGGTTACCGGTTCGTGGCCGCGTCGCTGGGTGAGCGCGGCTCCTCGGGCGGGTCCAGCCGCGGCGGCATCTACTGGGTGGCCACCGCCGCCGGCGCGCCACGCCCGGAACCACCGGAGACCCAGCTCACCCTGCTCCGCCGCTGGTACGCGGGCTGGCCCGCGCCGGTCGGCGCGCTGCTCGACGCCACCAACCCGGCCGACCTGGTCCAACAGGAGGTACGCGAGCTGCGCCCGCTGCCCCGGGCGTACGGCTTTCCGGTCGGCCCCGGTGGGGTGGTGCTGCTCGGTGACGCGGCGCACGCCATGCCACCGCACCTCGGGCAGGGCGCCTGCCTCGCGTTCGAGGACGCCGCCACACTCGCGTCGCTGTTGCGCGAGGCTCGGCTGCCCGACGCCGTTGTGGCGTACGACCGGGTGCGCCGCCCCCGGGCCGCGACCGTGGTCCGGCAGACCCGGCGGATGTCGGCGGTGCTGCAGACCCGGGGCCGATTGGCGCTGCGCGCCCGGGACGCCGCACTGGGCACGATCAACTCGCGGCTGCTCTCCAGCGCCGCCGCCTCCGCCGCCCAGTGGCGTCCACCGACCTGACCCCGGCCGGCGGGTAGGTCAGGCGATGAGGGCGGCGGGTTCGGCGATGCAGGCGGTGCCGATTCGGCGAAAGCCGACCCGCAGGTAGACCCGCGCGATCTCTTCGCTGCCCGCGGAGAGGAAGACCAGGTCGGTGCCGGCCGCCAGCAGTTCCCGGGCGAGGGTGGCGGTGAGGGCGGCACCCAGCCCGCGACGTCGGGCGGACGGCAGGGTGGCCACCCCGGCGATCTCCGCGACGTCGTCCACCCGCATCGCCATGCCGCTGGCCAGCGCACCCTCGGTCGGTGTGCCGGCCAGCGCGGAGATCCGTCGGCCGTCGGCGATCCGGGCGCGTTCCTCGTCGAGCGCGGCCAGTTCGAGTTCGGTGACGGCGGCGTCCCGTTCAGCCGGGCCGGCCTCACCGGGCGCGGTGCCGGCGGCGGCGAACGACACCGCTGCCACCGCACGACGGGCGGCGACATCGGCGGCGAAGCCGGGGGAGTCCGCTGCCAGCACCCGCACCGCCGCGTCGGACAGCGTCGCCGGGTCGGGCAGCGCGCTCGGGTCGAGCACCATCAGCGGTGCCTCCAGCACGTGGAGCCCCGCCGAGCGGGCCACCGCGAGTAGCTCGGGGGTCGTCTCGTGCACCCACTCGAAGGCTTCCGGCAGGCCCAGCTTCCGCTGGCGCTCGCGGACGGAGGTCACGTCGGCCAGCGACGGCGGGTCTGTGGCGTCGATCCGTGGGCGGGCGTAAAACGGCCAGCCGGCACCCTCGCGGACGAACAACACCAGCCCGCCATGTTCCTCCGCGCCGGCGACGTCGCGGGGCACCGCGTCGTAGAAGCGTTCCAAGCGGTCGAAGACGTGCTTGTGTAGCGGATCCACCGCGCGAGACTACACGTCCCAGTCAGTGGACGGTGTGATCAATCTCGGGTGGCCGTGCGACCCCGCCCCTAACGTAGACTCAATAGACCCACGGGCCGACGTCGTCCCCACCATGATCCAACCTGAGTGACGACAGGAGGCCCGGTGGCTCAGCCGTACGCGGACACAGCACAGCCGCACCCGCACAGCCCGCAGGCGTCCCCGACGCCCCACCCCCGTCCGGCCGCCCAGGGCCTCTACGACCCAGCGCAGGAGCACGACGCCTGCGGCGTGGCCTTCGTGGCGGACCTGCACGGCCGGCGTTCACACTCGGTCGTCGCCAACGGGCTCGGCGCGCTCTGTCGGCTGGACCACCGGGGCGCCCGCGGCGCGGAGCCGAACACCGGCGACGGCGCCGGCATCATGATCCAGGTGCCGGACGCGTTCCTGCGCGCGGTTGCCGAGGTCGCGCTTCCCCCGGCGGGCGAGTACGCCACGGGGCTGGTCTTCCTTCCCGACGACGATGCCGCCGAGGCGCGTGCCCGCCGGGTGATCGAGAAGTACGCGCTGGTCGAGGGCGCCGATCTGCTCGGGTGGCGGGACGTGCCGACCGACTCGAGTGACCTGGGCGAGACCGCCCTGGCGGCGATGCCCCGGGTCCGTCAGCTCTTCCTGGCCGCGCACCGCCTCACGGACGCGCCCGGTGGGCCGGCCGGCTCACCGCTGCGCGGCATCGAACTGGACCGGGTGGCGTTCTGCCTGCGTAAGCAGTCCGAGCGGGAGACCGCCGAGCGGGGCGTCCCGGCGTACTTCCCGTCGCTGTCCAGCCGCACCATGGTCTACAAGGGCATGCTCACGCCCGACCAGTTGCCGGCGTTCTACCCTGACCTGCGCGACGAGCGGGTGGAGAGCGCTATCGCGCTGGTGCACTCCCGCTTCTCCACCAACACCTTCCCGTCCTGGCCGCTGGCGCACCCGTACCGGTTCATCGCCCACAACGGCGAGATCAACACGATCCGGGGCAACCGCAACTGGATGCAGGCCCGTGAGGCGCTGCTGCGTTCGCCGAACGTGCCGGGCAACATCCGGCGGATCTTCCCGGTCTGCACCCCCGCCGCCTCCGACTCGGCGAACTTCGACGAGGTGCTGGAGCTGCTGCACCTGGCCGGGCGCAGCCTGCCGCACGCGGTGCTGATGATGATCCCCGAGGCCTGGGAGAACGACCCCGGGATGGATCCGGCCAAGCGTGCCTTCTACCGCTTCCACGCCAGTCTGATGGAGCCGTGGGACGGTCCGGCGTCGGTGGCCTTCACCGACGGCGAGATCGTCGGCGCGGTGCTGGACCGTAACGGGCTGCGCCCGGGGCGTTGGTGGCAGACCGACGACGGGCTCGTGGTGCTCGGTTCCGAGGCGGGCGTCCTCGACCTCGACCCGGCCCACGTGGTCGCGAAGGGTCGGCTCCAGCCGGGCCGGATGTTCCTGGTCGACACCGTGGCCGGGCGGATCGTGCACGACGAGGAGATCAAGTCCGAGTTGGCCGCCGCCCAGCCGTACGGCGAGTGGCTGCACGCCGGGCTGATCGAGCTCAACGACCTGCCGCCCCGCGAGCACACCGTCTACACGCACGACTCGGTGCGCCGTCGGCAGCAGACCTTCGGCTACACCGAGGAGGAGCTGAAGATCCTGCTCGGGCCGATGGCCCGCACCGGCGTCGAGCCGCTCGGCTCGATGGGTACGGACACCCCGATCGCGCCGCTGTCGACCCGGCCGCGGCTGCTCTACGACTACTTCCACCAGCTCTTCGCCCAGGTCACCAACCCGCCGCTGGACGCCATCCGCGAGGAGTTGGTGACCAGCCTGGCGTCGACCATCGGGCCGGAGGGCAACCTGCTCGACCCGGGTGCCGCGAGCTGCCGGCAGATCGTGCTTCCGCACCCGATCATCGACAACGACGAGCTGGCGAAGATCCTCTCCATCGACGATGACGGCGACCTGCCCGGCTTCAAGGCGGTCCGGGTCTCCGGGCTGTACCGGATCCGCGAGGGCGCCACCGGGATCAAGACACGGTTGACCGAGATCTGCCGGCACGTCTCCGAGGCGATCGAGGACGGCGTCCGCATCCTGGTGCTCTCCGACCGGGACTCCAACGCCGACCTGGCCCCGATCCCGTCGCTGCTGCTCACCGCAGCCGTGCACCAGCACCTCGTGCGCGAGCAGACGCGTACGCAGGCGGCGCTGATCGTGGAGTCCGGCGACTGCCGGGAGGTGCACCACGCGGCGGTGCTGATCGGTTACGGCGCGGCTGCGGTCAACCCGTACCTGGCGTTCGAGTCGGTGGAGGACATGATCTCCACGGGTGCGCTCGTCGGGGTGGAACCGGCCGGCGCGGTGCGCAACTACGCGAAGGCGCTCGGCAAGGGCGTCCTGAAGATCATGTCCAAGATGGGCATCTCGACGGTCTCCTCGTACTGCGGGGCGCAGGTCTTCGAGGCGGTCGGCCTGGACACCCGGCTGGTCGAGCGTTACTTCCGGGGCACCCCCAGCCGCATCGGCGGGGTGGGGCTGGCCGGCGTGCACACCGAGGTGGCCGCCCGGCACGCGCTGGCCTGGCCCCCGTCCGGCACCGCCGTCTCCGACCGGCTGGAGGTCGGCGGCGAGTACCAGTGGCGCCGCGAGGGTGAGCTGCACCTGTTCAACCCGGAGACGGTCTTCCTGCTGCAACACGCCACCCGCAGCCGGCAGTACGACGTCTTCCGGCAGTACACCGCCAAGGTCGACGCGCTCGCCGCGCAGGCCGGCTCGCTGCGCGGGCTGTTCACCCTGCGCACCGGAGTCCGCCCGGCGGTGCCGATCGAGGAGGTCGAGCCGGCCACCGAGATCGTCAAGCGGTTCGCCACCGGCGCCATGTCGTACGGGTCGATCTCGGCGGAGGCGCACGAGACGCTCGCCATCGCCATGAACCGTCTCGGTGGCAAGTCCAACACCGGTGAGGGCGGCGAGGACGTCGAGCGGCTGCACGACCCGGCCCGGCGTTCGGCGGTCAAGCAGATCGCCAGCGGCCGGTTCGGCGTGACCAGCGAATACCTGGTCAACGCCGACGACCTCCAGATCAAGATGGCCCAGGGCGCCAAGCCGGGCGAGGGTGGTCAGCTGCCCGGCAACAAGGTCTGGCCGTGGATCGCCCGGACCCGGCACGCCACCCCCGGCGTGGGTCTGATCTCGCCGCCGCCGCACCACGACATCTACTCCATCGAGGACCTCGCCCAGCTGGTGCACGACCTGAAGTGCGTCAACCCGGCGGCCCGGGTGCACGTCAAGCTGGTCAGCGAGGTCGGTGTCGGCACCGTCGCCGCCGGGGTGGCGAAGCTCAAGGCGGACGTCATCCTGATCTCCGGCCACGACGGCGGCACGGGCGCCTCCCCGATGAACTCGCTCAAGCACGCCGGCACCCCCTGGGAGCTGGGGCTGGCCGAGGCGCAGCAGACGTTGCTGCTCAACAAGCTGCGCGACCGGGTCACCGTGCAGGTCGACGGCCAGCTCAAGACCGGCCGGGACGTGCTGATCGCCGCGCTGCTCGGCGCGGAGGAGTTCGGCTTCGCGACCGCGCCGCTGATCGTCGAGGGCTGCGTGATGATGCGGGTGTGCCACCTGGACACCTGCCCGGTCGGCATCGCCACCCAGAATCCGGTGCTGCGGGAGCGCTTCACCGGCAAGCCGGAGTTCGTGGAGAACTTCTTCCTCTTCCTCGCCGAGGAGGTGCGGGGTTACCTGGCCGAGTTGGGCTTCCGGTCGATCGAGGAGGCGATCGGGCAGTCCGAGCTGCTCGACGTGGCCCCGGCGGTGACGCACTGGAAGGCGCACGGGTTGGACCTGGCGCCCGTCCTGCACCTGCCGGAGCTGCCCGCCGGTGCGGCCCGTCGCGGGATCCGCGCCCAGGATCACGGCCTGGAGCAGGCCCTCGACAACGAGCTGATCGCGCTGGCCCGTCCGGCGCTGGCGGATGGGGCGCCGGTGCGGGTCGAGGTGGCGGTGCGCAACGAGCACCGCAGCGTCGGCGCGATGCTCGGCGGTGAGGTGACCCGTCGTTTCGGCGGCGCTGGCCTTCCCGAGGACACCATCGAGTTCGTGCTGCACGGCACGGCTGGGCAGTCGTTCGGCGCGTTCCTGCCGCGCGGGGTGACCCTGCGCCTGCACGGCGACGCCAACGACTACGTGGGCAAGGGCCTCTCCGGGGGGCGGCTCATCGTCCGTCCGGACGCCGCCGCGCCGTTCCTCGACCCGGACGCCGCGCCGGGGCGGCGGGCCGAGGATCAGATCATCGCGGGCAACACCATCCTGTACGGGGCCACGGCGGGCGAGGTCTTCCTGCGTGGCCGGGTGGGGGAGCGGTTCGCGGTGCGCAACTCCGGTGCCGTCGCCGTGGTCGAGGGTGTCGGTGACCATGGCTGCGAGTACATGACCGGCGGCACCGTTGTGGTGCTCGGCGCGACCGGCCGGAACTTCGCGGCCGGCATGTCCGGCGGCACGGCGTTCGTGCACCACCTGGACCGGGCCCGGGTCAACGCGGAGCTGGTCGACCTGATGCCGTTGGGCGAGCAGGAGCAGTCGCTTCTGCACGAGCTGGTCCAACGGCACGTGGCCGAGACCGGGTCGGCGGTCGCCGAGGAGCTGCTCAAGCGGTGGCCGGAGGCGGTCGCCGAGTTCACCGCTGTGGTACCCCGCGACTACCGCCGGGTGCTGGAGATCATGCGGGCCGCCGAAGCAGCCGGCCGCGACGTCGACGACGCGGTCATGAAAGAACTGACCGCGCCCGCTGTGCCGGCGATGCCGGTGCCGCCCGCCCCGCGGGTGGCTGCCCAGGAGGTGGCACGTGCCTGACCCGAACGGTTTCCTGCGCTACGACCGGCGGCTGCCGGCCCGCCGCCCGGTGCCGGTGCGGATCAGCGACTGGCGGGAGGTGTACCCGCCGGCCGGCGAGGAGTTGGTCCGTGAGCAGGCCACCCGATGCATGGACTGCGGCATCCCGTTCTGTCACGACGGCTGCCCGCTGGGCAACCGCATCCCGGACTGGAACGACCTGGTGCGTACCGGCAACTGGGACGCCGCTGTGGAGTCGCTGCACGCCACCAACAACTTCCCGGAGTTCACCGGTCGGCTGTGCCCGGCGCCCTGCGAGGCGGCCTGCGTGCTCGGCATCTCCGGCGGTCAACCGGTGACCATCAAGCAGGTCGAGGTGGAGATCGCCGACGCCGCCGCGGCGCGTGGGTTCACCCCCCGCGCGGTACCGGCGTCGTCGGGTCGGTCGGTCGCCGTCGTCGGCTCCGGGCCCGCCGGCCTCGCCGCCGCCCAGCAGTTGGCCCGCGCGGGTCACGCGGTGACGGTGTACGAACGTGACGACGCGATCGGTGGTCTGCTCCGGTACGGCATCCCCGACTTCAAGTTGGAGAAGCGGCACATCGATGCCCGGTTGGCTCAGCTCACCGCCGAGGGGGTGCGCTTCCGCACGGGCGTGAACGTCGGCGTGGACGTCACCGCCGAGCAGTTGCGTGCCGAGTACGACGCGGTGCTGTTGGCCTGCGGGGCGTTGCAGGGCCGGGACACCCCGGAGACCCCCGGGCGGGCGCTTCGGGGCGTACACCAGGCGATGGCGCATCTGGTCGCGGCGAATCGCGCGGTCGCCACCGCGGCCACCGACCAGGCCGGCGTGGTGGCCACCGGTGAGCGTCGGTTGGCGCGGGCGGTGTTGCCGGACGGCACCCCGATCGACGCGGCCGGCAAGCACGTGGTGATCATCGGTGGCGGTGACACGGCGGCCGACTGTCTCGGCGTGGCGCACCGTCAGGGTGCCGCGGGCGTGCACCAGCTCGACCTGTACCCGCAGCCACCGCAGGAGCGCGACGAGGCACGGGACCCGTGGCCGACCTGGCCGTGGGTGCTGCGCAGCTACCCGGCGCACGAGGAGGGCGGCGAGCGGGTCTTCGCCGTGGCGGTGCAGGAGTTCGTGGACGACGGCACCGGCCAGGTGCGGGCGGTGCGGATCGCCGAGGTGACGGTGGAGAAGCGGGACGGCCGGCGGGTCGTCACGGTGGTGCCGGGCTCCGAGCGGGAGCTGCCGGCCGATCTGGTGCTGTTGGCGATCGGCTTCGAGGGCACCGAGCAGCAACCGCTGCTGGCCCAGTTCGGCGTGGCGCGTAACCCGCGGGGCGCCATCGACGCCCGCGAGGACTGGCAGACCGAGGCCGACGGGGTGTTCGTGGCCGGTGACATGCACCGGGGCGCGTCGCTGATCGTCTGGGCGATCGCCGAGGGGCGGGCGGTCGCCGCCGCCATCCACGGCTATCTGGGTGGTGCTGGTGTGTTGCCGGCCCCGGTGGGCCCGGCCGCGCAGGCTCTCGCCGCTCGCTGAGTTGAGGGCCGTTCGGCCGGTGCGGCGGGTCTGCTGCCGTACCGGCCGGACATTCCCCCTGGTGAAGCCGCTCACAGAAGTGGGCAAAAGGGTTTAAGCCGGCAAGACTTGTCGGCTGCCGAACCGCGTCGCGATCGGTGTGATGGATCATGCTGCCGATCGCTGGAGGTTCGTCGTGGCCAGAGGTGCCACCTTCGCCGCGCTGCGCCACCGCAACTACCGGATCTGGGCGCTCGCCGGCTTCGTCTCCGTCATCGGCACCTGGATGCAGGTCCTCGGGGTCAACTGGTACGTCCTGAAGGAGACCGGCTCGGCGACGTCCATGGGCTTCGCCGTGCTGCTCCAGGCGGCGCCCACGTTGCTGCTCAGCGTCTGGGGCGGAGTGCTGGCCGACCGGCTGCCGGCCCGCCCGTTGCTGATCGCCGCCCAGGGCGCCCACGCGGCGCTCGCCGCCGGACTGGCGGCGGTCGCCCTGACCGGGGTCGGCGGCCTGCCGTTGATCTTCGCGATCTCCCTGGTCACCGGTGCCGTCTCGGCGATCGAAGGCCCGGTGATGGGGCGCTGGGCGGCGAGCCTCGTCGACCGGGAGACGCTGGGCAACGCCCTGGCGCTCGGTTCACTCACCAACTCCGCCGGCCGGATCCTCGGCATGAGCCTCGGTGCCGTGGTGGTGGCCGCCGTCGGCCCCGCCCTGCTGTTCGGCATCAACGCGGCCAGCTTCGTCGCCGTGGTGGTGGCGCTGTTCGCCGTACGCACGGGAGCCGTGCCCGGAATCGCGGTGCCCGGACTCGCGGTGCCGGACGGCGAACGCAACCGGGGCGGTGTCCGCGCCGGGTTCGCCTACCTGCGAGGGCAGCCGGTGCTGCTCCTCGCGCTCGCCCTGTCGTTCGTGCTCGGCAGCCTGGGCCGCAACTACCAGGTGACGATGGCCGCGATGAGCGACGGCCCACTGCACGCCGGCGCCTCCGGGTACGGCCTGCTGTCGACAGTGTTCGCGGTCGGGACGGTGGTGGGTGCCCTCCTCGCGGCCCGGCGACGATCCCTGGGCTACCGGACGCTCGTCGTCGCGGGCCTGTTCGCCAGCGGGTTGCAGATCGTCGCCGGCCTCGCACCGGGCACCTGGAGCTTCGCCGCGGTGATCCTGCCGATTGCCGCCGCCGCGGTGGTCATCGACACCACCGTCGGCACCCGCGCCCAACTCGACACCGACGGCGCGATGCGCGGCCGGGTGCTCGCCGCCCTGGCGGTCACCGGGTCGGTCTCCGCCGCGGTCGGCGCACCGCTGCTCGGTTGGCTCGCCGAACACGCCGGGCCCCGTCAGACGCTCGTTCTCGCCGGATCGGCCGCAGCGATCGCCACGGCGGCGGCGGGCGTCGCCCTGGACCGGCAGCGCGGGCGCGCGGCGACCCTCGCGCTGGTCGTGCCGCGGCCCCGCCATCCGGTACGACGAGCGGCGTTCCGGGCCGCGCGCATCGTCCGGCCCACCGGGGCGGTCTGTGCCATCGCGCCCGCCGAAGCCGGTGCTGTAGTCGGGTCGGGCGGGGTCCGGCTCAGGGAGTTGGCCACCGTCGGGCCGGTGGCGAACCGCTGAGACAGCGGTTGTCGTTCCCGGCCCGTTTCCCGGCCCGAGAAAGGCCCGCCGCGTCGGCGACGGGCCTTCCGGTCGGTGCTGACCTGCCGCTAGCGCGACAGCAGGTGACGCGACTCGCTGATCTTGGCCCAGGACTTCGGCTCGGCCGGCGGGGCGGCCTTGCGGGCGGCGCTCGCCACGTCGGGCCGGCCGGCGGTGAACAGCCAGGTGGTCAAGAGGTCGTCCAGGTCCAGCCCGGAGATCCGCTCGGCCAGGGCCTGGAACTGCTCGATCGTGCCGTTGCCGTACCGGTGCTCGGCGGCCCAGGCCGGCAGGATCTCGAAGAACGCGTCGTCGCCGACGGCCAACCGCAGTTGGTGCAGGGTCATCGCGCCCCGGTCGTAGACGGCGTTGTCGAAGACCCGACCGGCACCCGGGTCGCCGGGCAGCACCTGCCAGAACTCGTCGTCTGCCGGGTAGCTGCCGTAGGTGAAGTCGAAGAGCTCCTGGGCGGTGCCCTCGCCCTGCTCCTCCGACCAGAGCCACTCGGCGTACGACGCGAAGCCCTCGTTGAGCCAGATGTTGCGCCAGCCGGCCACCGAGACCGAGTCGCCGAACCACTGGTGCGCGTTCTCGTGCACCACCACGTACGTGTTGGCGCCCCGTCGCCAGAAGCCCGGCCCGTACACCGGTCGGGTCTGCGTCTCCAGGGCGAAGCCGATGCCGTCCACCGGCCCGGCCACACCGCCCTGCGCCTCGAACGGGTACGGGCCGAAGATCCCGCTCTCCCAGTCGACGATCTCGGCGGTCCGCTCGATGCTGGCCCGTGCGGCCGGCCCGAGCTCACCCAGCGAGGTGCTGTACGCGTTGATCACCGGCCGGCCGCCCGGCGTGGTGTCGGTGACGATGTCGTACTGGCCGATGGCCATGAAGGCCAGGTAGGTGGCGGTGGGGGAGGTGGTCCGCCAGATCCACCGGGTGCGGTTGCCGGCCTCGGCCGCCGGTGGCCTCGGCTGCACGCCGTTGCTGATCACCTCGACGCCGGTGGGCACCGACACCGAGATGTCGTAGGTGGCCTTGTCCAGCGGGTGGTCGTTGCTCGGGAACCACCACCACGCCGACTCGGGCTCGTTGACGGCGAGGGCGCCGTCGTCGGTACGCGTCCAGCCGGTGTAACCGTCGACCAGGGTTTCCGACGGGACTCCGGAGTAGCGCACCACGATGGTGAGCTGCTGACCCCGGGTCACCGTGCGGGCCGGGGTGACCACCAGCTCGTGCGCCCCCGCGGTGCTGGTGCTCGCCGCCCAGCCGTTGACCCGGACCGACTCGACGTCGAGCAGGAAGTCCAGGTTGAACGTCGAGAGGTCAGCAGTGGCGGTGGCGAGGATGGTGGTGGTGCCGGTGAGCAGGTCGGTGGCCGGCTCGTAGCGCAGCCGGACGTCGTAGTGCCCGACGTCGTAGCCGCCGTTGCCGTAGTCGGGGAAGTAGCTGTCGCCCAGTCCGGGAGCGCCGGGTTGCGGCGCGGCGGAGACGACGGGGCGGCCCCAGGCCGTGGGAGCGGCCTGGCCGGGGGTGCCGGCGAGCATGGTGCCGGCAGTGGTGAGGGTCAGGGCGGTGGTGGCCGCCGTGAGGACTCGTCGCACGGGGTGGACTCCCTCCATCGGGTGTTCGCCACGCCAACCTAATCGACAACTGTGAACGTCGCCGGCCCGCCGGAGCGTGCGGCCAGCCTGACCGGTCCGGCGTGACACGTCCTCGCAGGACTGTCCGGGTGCCGTCGGCGTCCGTTAGGGTTCCTGGGACCAGGCGGCCGTGGCGTTGGGGGCAGAGGGTGGGCAGGCTCGCGTCGGCGTACGGGCAGGCGGTCAACTCCCACCGGGCGGCCCGGGCCCATCTGGACACTGTGCGCGGTGTCCTGGGGGCGGCACCGACCGCCGTCGCGCCGGTCGGCGCCGACGACCTCGTGGTCCGCCTCGCCCGCCTCGGCGGTGCGCTGGCCAACCCCGCCCCGGGCGTCACGCCGCTGACCGACGGCCCGGCCGCGGTGCGGATCGGCGAGGCGTCCACGTCGGACGGCGGCTTTCCGGTGCTGATCCCGCTCGGCGGCGGCCACCACCTGGCCCTGGAAACCGACGCCCGGGAACCGCAGGTCGCCGGGCTGCTGCGGGCGCTGGTGCTGCGGCTGGTCGCCACCGCGCCACCCGGTCAGGTCCGCGTCGTCGGCATCGACACCGCCGCGCTCGGCGCCACCTTCGGCCCGTTGCGCCCACTGCTCGACGCCGGGGTCCTCGACCCGCCGGCCACCAGCGAGGCGGAGGTGGCCGCGCTGCTGGACGCCGCCGAGAAGCACGCCCGCACCGCGCAGCACGGTCAGGCCGTCGCCCGCCGCCTGCTGGTGGTGGTGGCCACCGCCGCGCCGCCGCCCCGCGAGCTGGCCCGGCTCGCCGCGCTCACCCACGCCGGCCCGGCCGCCGCCGTGTGCGTGCTGCTCGCCGGCCACCCGTCCCGGCTGCCCGGCGAGACACCGCCCCCGCTGGGCGGCACCACCGCGGTGCGGCTCAACCAGGGGTACGCGCACGTCGGTGACCCGCCCGGCGCGCCGTTCAGCGCCGACGGCAGCGGGCTCGCCGCGCCGGTCCTGCTCGACGGCGACCCGCCGCCCGCCTCGGTACGCGCGCTCGCCGAGCACCTCGGCACCGCCACCCGCCGCGCCGACGCGTTGCCCTTCACCGACCTGCTGCCCGAACGGCGCTGGGCCGAGTCCGCCAGCAACGGTCTGCGCACCGTGATCGGCCGGGCCGGCGGGTCGACCGCGGCCTTCGACACCGCGCTGACGCTCGCCTTCGACGACGCCACCCCGCACTGGCTGGTCGGCGGGCGCACCGGCGCCGGCAAGACCGTCTTCCTCCTCGACGTCCTCTACGGGTTGGCCGCCCGCTACTCGCCGGCCGAGTTGCAGCTCTACCTGCTCGACTTCAAGGAGGGCGTGAGCTTCACCGAGTTCGTGCCCACCGGTCGGGACCCGTCCTGGCTGCCGCACGCCCGCGCCGTCGGCATCGAGTCCGACCGCGAGTACGGTCTCGCGGTGCTGCGCGAGCTGCGCCGGGAGGCGCAGCGCCGGGCCACCGCCCTGAAACGGCACGGCGTCACCAAGCTCGCCGACCTGCCCCGGGACAGTCCGCTGCCGCGCATCGTGGCGGTCATCGACGAGTTCCACGTGCTGCTCGCCGGCAACGACGCGCTGGCCCGCGAGTCCGTCGACCTGCTGGAGGAGTTGGCCCGCAAGGGTCGCTCGTACGGCATCCACCTGGTGCTCGCCAGCCAGAGCATGACCGGCATCGAAGCCCTCTACGGGCGGGCCGAGGCGATCTTCGGGCAGTTCGCGTTGCGGGTGGCGCTGCCCGGCGGTGGCGGGGTGCTCGACCAGCTCAACGACGCGGCCGCGGCCCTGCCGATCGGCTCCGCCGTGGTCAACACCGCCGCCGGCGCGGTCGGCGCCGACACCGTGCTGCGTTTCCCCGACGCGCACGCCGCCGCGGCGGACCTCGCCGCGTTGCGTCACCAGCTGTGGCAGGCCCGTCCGCCGGGCTCGCGGGCACCGGCGGTCTTCAAGGGGTACGAAGCCGCCCGGATCGAGGACGACAGCACGTTCGCCGGGTTGCGCCCCGGTGGTCGACGCCCGATGGCCCTGGTCGGCCGAACTGTCGACGTGCACGGCACCACCGCGCTGTTCCTGATGGACACCACCCCCGGCCGGCACCTCGCCGTGGTGGGCACCGCACCGACCGGCGCGGACGTGCTGCGCGCCGCGACGCTCAGCCTGGCCCGCCAGCACACCCCCGGCGACGCCCGATTCCAGTTGGCCTGCCTGGTCACCGCCGCCGACCCGGTCGCCGACGACACCGAGGCCGCGCTGCGGGCCGCCGGCCACCCGGTGCACCGCCTCGACGCGGCGGGGCTGCGCGACCGGATCACCGCGTTGGCCGCCGAGCCGACCGGCCGCGAATACCTGGTGGTGTTCGGCATGGACGCCGCCGCGCCCGTCCTCGGGGCCACCGACCCCGGCACGTTCCGCTCCGGCCTGGACGACCTGCGTGCCGTCCTGCGCCAGGGCCCCGGCCAGGGGGTGCACCTGCTCGGCTGGTGGCGGGGGCTCCGCCGGCTCGCCGACGACCTCGGCGGCACCCAGAACCGTGACGACGTCTCCTGCCTGGTCGCGCTCAACGTGCCCGGCGCCGAGCTGGCTCTGCACCTCGGCGCGCACGACCTGACCTACACGCCCCGCCCCGACCGGGCGTTGCTGATCGACCGGCACGACCAACGCGTCCGGCTGATAGTCCCGTTCGTCGGCGACGGGCACGAGCCGGACGGGGAGCGGTGACAGTGTCCTTCGAGGAGTACGCGGCGCTGGCCCGGCAGCTCTCCGAGCAGCGCCGCGCCGGTGAACAACACGCCGCCACCGAGTCCGCGCGCCGCCGTGACCTGCACGCCGCCGTCGACTCCCTCCAGCAGCGGCTGACCGCCCAGGGGCAGCGCCTCGCCCGGCTCGGCCAGGCGATCGGCATCGACCAACCATCGCCGCCCGCTGGCCCAGGACCTGACCAGAGGACGGGGGCGCCGGGCGACACCGCACCCGCAACCGGGGACGGGACACCCGACGGCGCAGCCGGCGCGCCGGGGCGGGCGAGG
>NZ_QGSZ01000189.1 GCF_003857055.1 Micromonospora inaquosa
CCTACGACGGTAAGGGCGCGATCCGTGGAGCGTCACCGTACCGGAAGGCGGGATTCATCCGATGCGCCGTGCCATCAACGTGCCAGTAGCCGGTACCCCCGCCGGTCACCAGGGGGCACGAACGGTCAAGCACTTCGCGCATTGATCTGGCCCACCAGGTCCTTGTCGGCCATGATCTTCGTCCTTCCAAACTGACTACGCGGGTTCGATTCCCGTCGCCCGCTCCACCCACGAAGGCCCAGTAGACCGCATCATCGCGGCACCTGGGCCTTCTACCTCTCGCCCGTGACAGCCTGCACGCCGATCACAGCGTGTCGCAGCGCGGCTCAGGGGCGTTCGCGTACGTGGGTGGCGAGCATCGCGCGCAGTTGCGATAGGTCCGCCTCGGCCAGCCCACGTTTCGGCAGCACCACCGACGTTGCGGCGAGGCCCTTCGACGCCAGCAGAACGAACGCCCGGTCGGTCTCGATGTAGAACGGGTGGTGGGACCAGGCGATCGTTGCATCCACGGCCGCGGATCGGAGGTGGATTCCAGTATCGGTCACCGTGGCCTGGATCGGCTTGGACAGCCACGGGTTTCCCCGCGCGAGCAGGTGCGCCTGCCAGTGATAGGTCGCCGCCAGGGCGAGCCGGGCCAACAGGACGGCGATCCCCCCGATGATCGCTGCCAGCACCAGACCCAGGCCCACCACGATCGCGGCAGCATCCGTCGGGAGTTCCCACACCTCGGCGGAGACGAGTCCTTCGACGACTGCGGCCAGCACGGCAACAGCCAGAATCGGAACGAGCCAGCGAACCCAACCGCGGCGTTGCTGTGCCGCGACGCCGTCGCGTAGATCCTCGTGCGTCAGCGCCTAGGCCAGGCGAATCGGGTCCGTCGGGACAGGCTCGGGCAACATGGGTCAACACCATACTGAGGCGGATCGCGCGTCGTGGCTCGCGCTCGAACGCTGCGGTCCCCATCGGCCGGACGCGTGATCCCGCGCTGAAGACCTCAGGGCTCCGCCCCGAACCTGCGCGCGGCCCTCACCTGCTGAACGAGCGCTGACACCGTCGCGGCGGCGACGAGCCGAGATGGCGGAAGTTCGATGTTCGTCGCAACGGCTCCTGTGCAGGCCGTGGCGGATAGCCGAGACTGTAGCGATGTCAGCCGATGGTGCGGGCGCTCCGCGCAAGCAGGTCGTCACCGCCGCTCTGCTCATCATCGCTGGCGTGCTCCTCCTCTTCGTCCCTGCCGGTAGCGAGGGCAGCGTTCTGGTGCCCATCAGCGAAGGTCACGGATTGTCCGCCGTGGACGGGGTTGGCGCGGCCCTGCTGGCGGTGGGCGGCACCTGGCTGGAGGTGCTGGTGGTACGCCGCCTGCCGCATCTCGCGCTGCCCCCACGGGCCCTGTTCGCACTCGGCCTACTGGCCGGTCTCGGCGTGGGGCTGCTGATCGCCTCGGTCTTCTCGGGATTCTTCTGGTGGTGGGCTGTCGGCGCGACCACGCTCGGCCTTGCCGTCCTCGTCCTCGTCCCCCTCACCGCACGCCGTTGACCAGCACGCGCCGCAGCCCGTACGGCGGCCGTTGACACACGGCTGGGCTCAGGTGTCGGCACTCGACCTGCTGTTCGCGTAGGTCCAGATGTTCTGGATCATCGCCGACCTGTGGGTGTGGGCCGGCCTCTCGGTGAACAGCAGGCGTTCGAGTTCCGGCGACGGGCCCTGCTCCGCGAGCAACCACGCCCGCACCCGCCAGCCGCCGGCCCCGAGGAACTCCCGGCGGTCGGCGACCGCGAGGAACGCCTGGCGGTCCAGCAGCGGCAGCAGTTGCCTCAGCGTCTCGTCCAGCCGCCGGCGCACCTGCGCCGAGACCTCAGCGGCGGTGGCCTCGTCGGCGATCCGCCACTGGTCCCCGCCGGAGAAGGTGGTAAATCCGACGCGGTGCTCCCAGATGGCGTACAGCGGCCGAGGTTGCTCGGACTCGGGCAGGCGGTAGCGCCGCCGGGCGGCCTCCCACGCCGGCGCCAACACCAGACCCACATTGATGTAGAAGATCTTTTCGGCCGCGGTGGAGTGGTCCGACATCTGCAGCTCGATGACGAGGGCGTCGCCCGCCGGCGAGTACCGGCGGAAGACCCGGCCCCTGCCCGGTTCGAAGCCGTACTCGTTCAGCTGGGCCGCCACGCCCTTGACGAAGTCGTTGAACAACGTTCGCAGGGGCATCGACGAAGCCTTCCGGTTGACGCGACGGCAGATCGGGTCGAGCGGCCAACGTACCGCCGACGACGGCCACGACGCGGCAACCGTCTTCGATGCCTCCACCGGCCTTGACAGCCGTCGATCTGTGCACTGGTGTAAGGACCAAGAACATCGACGTCCGTCACAGGAGGGCACATGATCGTCCGACGACGGTGGACAGCTGCCGCCACCACAGCGATCCTGATCAGCGCGGTGCTGTCCCATCCCGGTTCCGCAGCGGCAGCACCCGCTGCCCCGGCAACCCCGATCACCCTGACCGCCACCGAGACCGCAGTGGTCCGGGTCCAGCTCCGCGATCAGGCCCAGCTCGACCGGCTGGTCGCCGCCGGCGCGGACCTGGCCAACCGGCCCCGCGCACGGGACGGCCGGATCCTCGCCGACCTGGTGCTCACCGGCACCCAGCTCGCCGAGCTGACCGCGCAGGGCGCGACGGCGGTGCAGATCGTGCAGCGCGCCGGGGACGGCAGCCGGCACTACGCCGACAGCGTCCGCGCGGCCCAGGCCCGCACCGCCGCCGGGCTGCGTGCTCCGGCCGCAGGCCAGCGGACCACCGCCGCAGCCGCGGCAGTGGACACCCTCCAGGTGCAGCAGGCGTACTGGTGGACCACTGGTGGGCAGACCTTCCTACAGGCCCAGGTCGCCACCACCGCCACCGACGACCCGGACGTGGAGATCACGGTCAGCTGGCGGACGGCGGACGGCGCCACCGGATCGTTCCCGCTGTACCGGTTCGAGGACTCGGGCGAGTACCAGTACCACTACAACCTTCCCCAGCCGGTGCCGAACCGGCCGGTTCAGTTGACCGCCACCTCCAGCCTCGGCGGGGTCAGCCGGGTGGTCACGCCGACGCTCTGGCCGAACGCGGTCCCGCCGCCCCTGCCGGCCGGCTACCAGAAGGACTTCATCGACGCGTACCTGACGCCGATCGACATCCAGGCGCGGATCAAGCGCCTGGCCCGCCAGTACCGGGACCTGGTCGACGTGATCGACCTGCCGAACAAGACCCAGGGGTACCGACGCAACGCCGCCGCCTACCTGGGCGACCCGGCGGTGGCCGCCGTGGTGGTCGAGTCGGTGCGCTTCGGCGACCAGAACATGAACGGCGTGCAGGTGCGGACAGTCGACCCGGGCCGGGCGAACCGACCACTGACCGTCGGCTACCGCGACCGCGTCCTCACCGTGTCACTGGCCACCGACACCGCAGGCAAGACGGTGAGCACCACCGACGAGGTCGCGGCAGCGATCAACGCCCGCCAGCCGAACCGGTTCCGGGCCACCGTCGAGGACGGTTCGGCCGGGCTGCCGATGCCGGTCGCCGGCCCTGCCCGGCTCGACGACGGCCTCCAGGGCACCGAGGTGCCGGCGAAGCCGTGGACGGTGCAGGCGCTGCGCCTCGGCGTACACCGGGACGGCTCCCGGGTCGGGGTGCTCGCGTACTCGCAGGAACACGCCCGGGAATGGGCCACCCCGCTGGTGACGCTGGAGTTCGCCGAGCGGATGCTGGCCAACGCCCGCACCGACCCGGCCACCCGTGAGCTGCTGGAGCAGGTCGACATCTTCGTCATCCCGACGGTCAACCCGGACGGGGCGAACTACTCGTTCAACGACTTCAACTTCCAGCGCAAGAACCTGGTAAACCACTGCACCGGGGCGGCCCGCGACCCGAAGAACCGCACCTCGTGGGGCGTCGACGTCAACCGCAACTACACCGTCGGGTCGTACTTCGACGGCTACGTGGGCGCCAGCGCCAACTGCCTGTCCGGCAACTATGCGGGCACCGCCGAGCTGTCCGAGGCGGAGAGCAGCAACGTGATCGCGCTCGCCCAGGCCCACCCGAACATCAAGTTCGCGATGAACGTGCACTCCTACGGCGGGTACTTCATGTGGCCGCCGGGGGCGTACCGGGCCGACGGGCGGGTCACCCTGCCGCGGCCGTCGATCGACGAGTCGACGCTGTTCCTCAACAGCGCCCGGCGGATCGTCGGCGCCATCGCGCAGGAGCGCGGCACCGTCACCTGGCCGTCGCAGACCGGACCGGTCGCCGACGTGCTCTACTCCGCCGCCGGCAACTCGGCCGACCAGCTCTACTACGAGCTGGGCATCTTCGCCTGGGACTTCGAGGTCGGCAACGATCGGTGGAACCCGGCAACGAGCGAGTGGGAGGGCGTCGGCTTCCAGCCGCCGTTCGACGAGGCGCACGGCGAGTCCCAGGAGTACGCCGGCGGCCTGGTGGAGCTGGTCCGGGTGGCCCGCGACTACGCCGCCGCCGAATCCGCCGGCTGATCCCTCGGCGGTGCCGCGTCCGCTAGTCGGGGCGCGGCACCGCTAGCCGGATTTCACCCGTTTCCGCCGGGTACCTGGTGGGTAGGGCCTGGTCATGGACACCAACACCACGGCCCACCTGGTGGGCGGCCCCCGAGACGGCAGCACCCACGAGACCGGCAACGAGGCACTCGTCGAGGTGGAGATCGACGGCCTGATGCACCGCTACATCAAGACCACCAAGCAGCAGGACGATGGCCGACCGCTCTACAACTACGACGGAGCGGTCGCCCCCGACGGCGGCGAGCCCGGCGTCGAGGACCCGGCCGCCCGGGTCGCGTCGCCCCGAGCCGACGCCGAGGGGCACGGCGGCACCCACTGACCGCCGCAGCATCAAGCCGCCGCACCATCAAGCCCTCGAAGGAGGTAGCGGTCGGAGCGGCCGACCACGGATGAACCGCGGCCGGCCGGGTAAGCAGCGGCCTTGCCTGGTGGGGAGACGACCGGGTGCACGGGTGGGCGGGTCATGGACCGGCCCACCCGTGCATACCCGGATCAGTTCGAGGAGATCCAGTTCCAGGCCGAGACGACCCACTCGGTCTGCTGGAGCCACGCCACCCCCAGGCCGGCGAGGAAGACCGCCGTCGCCAGGTGGGCACCTCGGGCGCTGCGCCGGACCCGGCCCAGCTGCCGCTCCAGCACCACCCGGCCGACCAGCCGGAACAGGGCGAACAGGCCGATCGCCACCAGCAGGCTGAGCACCAGCACCAGCAGCGGGCCGCTCAGGTCACCCTGGCCGGACAAAGCCCAGATCCCCCAGCACACGAACGCGAAGAGGCCGGCCGCCGCGCTCCACTCACCGCCGCGCCGCAGTTGCGCCATTCGCGAGCTCAGCGAGCGGCGTGGCACCGGCTCGCCGGGCCAGCCGGTGCCGGTCGGCTCCTGCTCGACCACCGGAAACGGCTCCGTCCGCGGGGTGGTTGGCTGACCCACCGGGGCCACCCCCCGGCGGAACCCGTCACGCTGCGGCGGCACCCCGACGCCGGCCTGCGGTGGCACCTCCACGGTCCGCTCCGCCCACGGCTGCGTCTGGTCTGCCATCTCGTCCTCCCCCTGACCGACGGCAACGACACCGCCTGTGATTCGAGGGTAGCCAGCCGGCAAATCGGTCGCCGACCCCGGCCGGGACGCGAGGCCGCACGACGCTGCCGGATCAAACCCCGGGCAGGGTACGGTCGGCTGATGGGTGACCCCGACCGACGACGGCGACGGCTGCGCCACCCCGCCGACACCGAGACGGCCAGACCAGGTGTCGACGGCCCGACGGCCAGCACCGCCGGCGTGCATGACGGTGACGACCCTCCGGCGCGACGCAGGAGTGCCGGCGGCGACGAGCGCGACGGCGAGCGGGGGCTGCGCGGCCTGGTCGGTTCCGGCTCGTCCCAGGTGGGGCTGAGCGCCGCGCTACGGGCCCGGGATGCGGCCCGCCCCACCGACGACGACCTGGCCGAGGCGGAGGCCCGGGTGGTGGTCGTCCGCCGCAACTGGGTGCCCCGCGAAGAACTGCCCCGCTCGCCGCGCTGAGCGGCGCACGGTCAGGGCAGGTCCGGCAGCTTCCGGGTCCGCTCGTACTCGGCCACCTGGGCGATCCGACGAGCGTGCCGCTCGTTGCCGGAGAACGGCGTGTTCAGGAACGCCTCGACGATGGCGGTCGCCTCGTCCAGCGTGTGCTGGCGCGCACCGATCGCGACCACGTTCGCGTCGTTGTGCTGGCGGGCCAGCTGAGCGGTCTCGACGCTCCAGGCCAGCGCGGCGCGGACGCCAGCGACCTTGTTCGCGGCGATCTGCTCACCGTTGCCGGAGCCACCGATGACCACTCCGAGGCCCGTCTCGTCGGCCACCACCTGGTCGCCGGTGTGCAGGCAGAACGTGGGGTAGTCGTCGTCCGGGTCGTAGCTGTGGGGGCCGACGTCGACCACGTCGTACCCCTGCATGGCCAGGTGGTTGGCCAGGTGCACCTTCAACTCGAAACCGGCGTGATCGGATCCCAGGTAGACGCGCATACCGGGCAGTCTGTCAGGCCGCGCTCGGGGACGTCACAGCGGCGGCGTCCCCGAGCCGGGTTCGTCACACGGTCGTGAGGGTGGCGCTCAACGCGGCAGCTCGGCGACGACCAGACCGCCGCGCGCCTTCGGGGTGAACCAGGTGCTCTTGCGGGGCATCTTCTCCCTGGCCAGGTTGACGGCGACGAAATCCGCCACGGTCACCGGGGCGATCAGGATGGCCAACTCGGCCCGCCCGGCGTCGACCTCACCGGTGAGCCAGCCCGCCGGGTAGTCACCGCCAACGTACGTGATCCGCTTGTCGCCCGGGTCCAGACCGAGCGCGTCGCGCAGCACCAACCGCTCGACCAGGGCATGGTCCAGGTTTTCCAGGCGGGCGGAGGCCGTCGCGGGCAGGCGCACCGCGTACCCCTGGCCATCGAGGCGGAGGTGCACGGTGCCGCCGGCCGCCGGCACCTCGACCGGGCCGTCGATCGGCTCGACCTCGGCGCCCGCGGCCCGCAGCCGGTCGAGCAGCTCGGCGGGGGTGGTGGTCAGCTCGCTGACCAACCGGTTGTACGGCTGGATGGCCACCGACGCGGGGGTGGTGATCACGGCCAGGAAGCGTGGCAGCCCTCCGGTCTGGGCGGCCAGGCTGCGGTGGTTGCCGTCCGCGACGACCAGGTCCCCGCCACCGGCGAGAGCGGTCAGCGTGGCCTGCTCCGGGCCGGGGCCGAGCAGCCAGATGGCGTGCGTGCGCCCCGCCTGGTCGGTGTCCGTCGCGGCGGGCGCGCCGGCCGCGTCGGTAGCCGCCGCGAGAGCGGCGTGCAGCTCGTCGCCACGCCCGGTCTGGAGCAGGAGTACGGGTGAGAGCAGGTGGCCCAGCGCCTCGGCCAGCGCCACCCGCTCGCGGACCTTGGCGATGAAGACGTCCTCGTTGCGGATGACCAGGCCCGGCTCGTCTGCCCGGGTGGAGATCTGGTCGGTGTCCACCATCGCGAACAGCCCGTACGCCGGCTCCTCGCCAGGTGCGCTGATCCGGTAGAGCACCACCACCTGCTCGGCGGGGGTGTAACTGCCGTCGGCCTTGGACTCGGCGAGGCGGGCCACCGCGTCCGGCAGCGCGTCGAGGAACGACTTGCCCAGGCTCTGCGGGGCGCGATGCGGCATCTCAATGCCGAGAGCGCTGTGCGGGTTCGACTCGATGATCGCGGTGATCTCCGCGTCGTCGGCGAACTCGTCGTAGTTTTGCGCGCCGGTGCCGCCAGTGGTGACCCAGGCCCGGGTGATCGGATGCACGACCGTCATGCCCACTGACGCTACCGGCGACGGTGTCACCGCCGACGGGGACCCGCAGGGCGTCCACCAGATGAAAGGGCCCGGCCGGGCCCCGGGTGGTCAGCTGGCGCGGTCGGAGGTGCCCCGGCGGTGCCGACCCGCGCTCACCGGCCCACCGTTGCCGCGTCGACCGCCTCCGACCGGCCCGGTGTTCACGGTGCGGCGGGGCGACGCCGGCGGCCCCGGCACCGGACGGTCCGGAGGCGGCGTCGGAACGGGCCGCGGGCTCAGCGGCGGCGTCGGCACCGGACGCGTCGGCACCGGACGCGTCGGCGCCGGCGGCGGGGGCGCGGGTTCGGCCGGCGCCGCACCCGATGGCACCAGCGCCGGCACATCGCACGGCACGGCGTCGACGGGCGATTCCAGCGGATCGACCGCCCCGGGCGGGGTGAGCCGGGAGGTCACCGGGACCCGCGCCACGCCCACCACGATGGGCGGCGCGAGCAGATCCACCAGATGGGCGGGCAGATCCGGGCGGACCGTCGGCCAGCGGGAGTCGTCGACGGACCAGTAGTCCGCGCCGGGAGGCTCGATCACCCCCTGCCGGGTCAACTGATCGTCACCGGACGCACGGTGCTTGGCCATCGGGATTGCCTCCACGAACTGCGGCGTGCGGCCCTACGGGGTCGCTGCGGCGGACACCGAGGGAAACGACGCCGCCCGCCTCCCGGTGACGCCACAACCGGCCACCGACCTCGGCGCCCGACCCGAAACGCCCCCGTCCGCGCTACTGACGCAGCACGAACGGGGGCGTGGTGGCCGTCGCTCAGTCGAAGATCGGGCCCTGCTCACGGGTGCGCTTGAGCTCGTAGAAGCCCGGGGTGCCGGCGACCAGCAGCACGCCGTCCCAGAGTCGGCCGGCGGCCTCCCCCTTCGGAGCCGGAGTGATCACCGGGCCGAAGAACGCGACCGGGGCGCCGTCCGGGCCGGGCGCGTGTACGACCGGAGTGCCCACGTCCTGTCCGACCGGGCGCATGCCCGCCTCGTGGCTGGCCCGCAGCGCCTCGTCGTAGTCGGTGCTGTCAGCGGCGTCGGCCAGCGCCGGCTCGAGGCCGGCATCGGTGAGCGCAGCCACGTACAGCTCCCGATTCCGCTCCTGCTTCTGCAGGTGGATCCGGGTGCCGAGCGCGGTGTACAGGGGGCGCAGCACGTCATTGCCGTGGCGCTGCTCGGCGGCGATGCAGACCCGCACCGGGCCCCACGCGGTCTTCAGGAACTCCTTGTACTCGTCGGGCAGTTCGTCCCGGCCGTCGTTGAGCACGGCCAGGCTCATCACGTGGAAGCGGATGTCCACATCCCGGATCTGCTCGACCTCCAGCAGCCAGCGGGAGGTGATCCATGCCCACGGGCAGGCCGGGTCGAACCACATGTCGGCGGTGACACGTTCGGTCACAGTGAGATCCCTTCACGACGAGTGGCGCCGACAGTCGGCGTCTCAAGAGAATCTTCACCCCGCAGCGCATCGACCGGCACTCGAATGAGAGCGTGACCTCGGCCACCGCAGGCTGCCCGTACATGGAAGACTCGAATCGGGCCGGCCGTCACGAGCGGTAGGCGAACGGGCGCCGCCGGGCGTACGGCGACATGTGGGATGGAGACGAACAGTGCCGGGAGTGCGCAACCTGACGCAGGTCGAGGCGACCGAGCGGGCACGCCTGCTCAACGTGACGGGGTACGACATCAGTCTGGACCTGTCCACCGCCGTGCTGGCGGCCGACGGCCGCACGTTCAGGTCAACGACCGAGGTCCGGTTCCGCTGCTCCGAACCGGGTGCGAGCACGTTCATCGAGTTGGCCGCCGAGTCGGTGCGGTCCGCGACGCTGAACGGCACAGCCGTCGACCTCTCCGACTGGTCCGCTGAGAAGGGCCTGACCCTGTCCGGGCTGGACAGCGACAACGTCCTGGTGGTCGACGCCGACTTCAGTTACTCCAACAGCGGTCAGGGTCTGCACCGGACGGTCGACCCGGTGGACGGTGAGACGTACCTCTACAGCCAGTTCGAGACGGCCGACGCGCAGCGGGTGTTCGCCTGCTTCGACCAGCCCGACCTGAAGAGCGTCTACACCTGGCACGTCACAGTGCCGGCGCACTGGCGGGCGGTTTCCAACATGCCGGTGCAGCGCGAGGAGCCGGCGGGTGAGGCGCTCAAGACGCTGCACTTCACCGAGTCGCCCCGGATGAGCACCTACATCACGGCGATGTGCGCCGGGCCGTACCACGAGGTGCGCGACACCCACGACGGCATTGACCTGGGTGCGTTCTGCCGGGCGTCGATGGCGCAGTACCTCGACTCTGACGACCTGTTCCTGATCACCAAGCAGGGCTTCGACTTCTTCCACGAGAAGTTCGGGGTGCGCTACCCGCTGCCGAAGTACGACCAGCTCTGGGTGCCCGACTTCAACGCCGGCGCGATGGAGAACTTCGGCTGCGTGACGCACGCCGAGTCGCACTACCTGTTCCGCTCGCAGGTCACCGACTTCGAGTACGAGCAGCGGGCCAACACGATCCTGCACGAACTGGCCCACATGTGGTTCGGTGACCTGGTCACCATGCGCTGGTGGAACGACCTGTGGCTGAACGAGTCGTTCGCCGAGTGGGCCAGCCACTGGTGCAACACCAACGCGACCCGGTTCACCGAGGCGTGGACGACCTTCCTGTCCATCCGGAAGAACTGGGGCTACCGGCAGGACCAGCTCTCCTCCACCCACCCGGTCTACACCGAGATGCCGGACATGGAGGCCGTGGAGGTCAACTTCGACGGCATCACCTACGCCAAGGGTGCGAGCGTGCTCAAGCAGTTCGTCGCCTACGTGGGCGAGGAGCCGTTCGTGGCCGGGCTGCGGGCCTACTTCGGCAAGCACGCCTGGGGCAACGCCACCTTCGACGACCTGCTCACCGAGCTGGAGGCCGCATCCGGTCGGGAGCTGCGTAAGTTCGCCGCGCAGTGGTTGGAGACCGCGCAGGTCAACACGCTGCGGCCGGAGGTGACGATCGGGGCGGACGGCACGTACGAGCAGGTGCTGGTGCGGCAGGATGCGCCGGCGGCGTACCCGACGCTGCGCACGCACCGGATCGGCGTGGGCCTGTACGACCTGACCGACGGGCGGCTGGTCCGTCGTGAGCGGTACGAGGTGGACGTGACCGGCGAGCACACGGATCTCGCTCCGCTGCGTGGCGTCCGGGCGGCCGACGTGTTGCTGCTCAACGACGACGACCTCACCTACACCAAGCTGCGCCTCGACGACCGCTCGATGGCGACCGTGGTGCAGCACATCGGTGGTTTCGACTCGTCGCTGGCCCGTGCGCTCTGCTGGACCGCCGCGTGGGACATGATCCGCGACGCCGAGCTGTCCGCCCGCGACTATGTGGCGCTGACGCTCAGCGGGCTGCCCGCGGAGACCGACATCAACCTGGTCACCGCCACCCTGCGGCAGGCGACCACCGCGCTCACGCTGTACGCCGACCCGGCCTGGGCGCCGACCGGCTGGGCCGACCTGGCCCGGACCGCCCGTGACGCACTCGCCGCCGCCGAGCCCGGCAGCGGGTTCCAGTTGGCCTGGGCCCGTGCGTTCACCTCGGCCGCCCGCTCCGAGGAAGACCTGGCGACGCTGCGTGGTTGGCTGGACGGCACCGGCATGCCGGCCGGGCTGACCGTCGACACCGAGCTGCGCTGGTCGGTTCTCGCCGCGCTGGTGGCCAACGGTGCCGCCGGTGCCGCCGAGATCGAGGCGGAGCTGAGCGGCGACCGCACGGCCAGCGGCGAGCGGGAGGCCGCGTACGCGCACGCGTTGATCCCGACGGCGGAGAACAAGGCCGCCGTGTGGGCCCTGCTCACCGGCCCGGACTCGTTGCCCAACTGGCGGCACCGGGCGCTGTTGCAGGGCTTCGCTCACCCGACGCAGGTGGAGCTGGTCGCCCCGTACCGGGAGCGCTACTTCGCGGCGGTCGGGCAGGTGTGGGCCACCCGGGACAGCGAGCCGGCACAGGAGTTCGCCCAGCTGGCCTACCCGACCTACCTGGTGCAGGACGACACGGTGGCGGCCACCGACGCGTGGCTGGCCGGTGACGGGCACCCCGCCCCGCTGCGTCGACTGGTGGCGGAGGGCCGCGACGGTGTGGTGCGGGCGCTCAAGGCCCGCGTGAAGGACGCTCAGAGCGCCTGAGCAGCGGTTGTCCGGCCCGGGGCCGGCGTGGGTGTACGCCCGCGCCGGCCCCGGCCGTTATCGTGACGAGAGGAGGTGAACGTGATGGCACAACCGACCCACGAGTGGCGGCCCCCGGCGCGGGCGTGGCGCGAGCAGGACCTGTTCCACCTTCCCGAGGATGGGAACCGCTACGAGATCATCGACGGGAGCCTGCACGTGACCCCTCCAGCTGGTCCGGAGCACCATGAGCTGGCGGACGAGATCCGGCTGGCGATTCGTCAGGCGGCTCCCGCCGGTTGGCGCGTAATCCGGGAGATCGGCGTGCAGGTCCCCGGCGCTAATCTCATCCCCGATCTGACGGTGTTGTCACCAGGTGCACCGCGCGGGCGGATGTGGGCCGAACCGGTGAACATCGCGCTCGTCCTGGAAGTCGAGTCGACGGGGAGCCGTCGCCACGATCGCTTCACCAAACCCGCCCTCTACGCGGAGGCAGGCATCCCCCACTACTGGCGGGTGGAGCGAGGCGACTTCGGCCCCGTCATCTACCGCTATCGGCTCGCCGAGGGCGACCACTACGAGCTGTTGGGCACCATTGGTCCGGACGACGCGGTGACCGTGGACGAGCCATGGACGATGAGGTTGGACCCGAGTGCCTGGCCGCGCTGAAACAGTCTGGGCACACCGAAGCCCGGCCCGCTGAACGCGGGCCGGGCTTCGTCGTACGAGTGGGTCAGCCCTTGCCGGCGTGGCTGGCGAGCTGGTCCAGGCCGTTGATGATGCCGCCGGCCAGGTCGCCGCCGCTGAACGCGCCGACCATGGAGAGCGCGGCCAGCTTGGCGTACGTGTCGGGGATGCGCTTGCGGGCGTACCGCCCGGTGACGATCTCCAGCTGACGCTGGTTGGGCGACACGGCGATCAGGACGGACTTGTCCGGCTCGGCGAGCTGACGGTGCAGCCGCTGGGCGTGCTCGCGGATCGGCTCGTCGAGACCACCGACGAAGACCGAGAAGACCAGGCCGGTGCCCTGGTCGGCCAGGCGCAACGCCTCGTCGATGCGCAGCAGCTGGCGGGTCGAGAACGGCCCGTCCAGCACCTCGGGCGGATTTTCCGACCCGGCCTGCTTCTCACCAACGGTCACTTGCGCCTCCGGTTCCACCGGCCGGCGCCTCGACGCTGGCCTGCTCAAGCTTGTGGCTGGTCAGCGCGGGCGCCTGCGCCCCCGCCGTCAGCGCGGTGCCGGCCGAGTCGGCCAGCTGCTCCGGACGGCCCAGGAACCAGACCGGAGTGAAGTCGAAGGGCCGGCCCGGACGGTAGCGCTTGGCGCCGCCGCCACCGCCGGTGGCACCCCCACGGCTACCGGCGTACGACAGGCCGGCGATGACCAGCACCGCGGCCAACGGGATGCCGACGAAGACCAGCAACGTCTCGGTAACAGACAATCCCAACGCCCCCAGGCGGAAGAAGGACGACCTTGAACAACCGGGTCGGATGGACGATCACGCTGCCGACCGCCCGACTCCGTCGCCATTCACGTTAGCGGAGTCGGTGGCCCGCCAGATTGCGGGGTGCCGATCCCATCCGTCACTGGAGTTCTCCAGTTGCGCAGCGGTAGCGATAAGCCGCGCGTCGTCGCCGTACCGGCCGGTGAGCAGCACCCCGACGGGCAGTCCGTCGGTCGTGCTGCCCAGCGGCAGGGAGACGGAGGGATCGCCGGTGACGTTGAAGATGGCGCAGTAGGGCGAGAACCGGCGTTGCCGGTCGAAGTCGGCGGCCGGGTCCCCGTCGGCGCTGAACCAGCCGACGGGTGCCTGCGGGGTGGCCAGGGTGGGGCAGAGCAGCAGATCGCAGCCGGCGGTGCGGCGGGCACCGAGGCGGACCTGCGCCTGCAACTCCCCGAGGGTGGCGGCCAGGGTGCCGGCGGAGAGCTCGGCGCCCCGGGCGCGGAGCAGCCGGGTCAACGGCAGCAGCTCCGCCTCCCGCTGCGGCGGGACCGGGGCGAGCGCCAGCACGTACCAGAGGATCTCGAACAGCGGCCACGCCGCCGGCCCGAGCGGCGGCGGCACCTCGACCACCTCGTGGCCGGCGGCCGTGAGCAGCGCGGCGGCCCGGTCCACGGCGGCCACGCAGTCGGGGTGCACCGGTTCGTCGGCGAGCATCGGCGTGGTGAACCGGCCGATCCGCAGCGGGCCGGGCTCGGCGCGGCGCGCGACGCTCAGGTAGCCGCCGGGCGGCGCGACCGGCGGCAGGTAGGGCTCGCCGCTGACCGGGACGGCCATGACGTCGAGCAGCGCGGCGACGTCGGTGACGGTCCGCCCGAGCGGGCCGCTGGTGGGCAGCCCGAACGCGCCGGAGCCGACCGGCCCGCCGGAGACGAGGCCCCGACTTGGTTTGTAGCCGACCAGGCCGCAGAGCGACGCCGGTATGCGCAGTGACCCACCGCCGTCGGAGCCCTGGGCGACCGGGACCAGCCCGGCCGCGACCGCCGCCGCCGCGCCGCCACTGGACCCACCCGCGGTGTACGCCAACTGCCAGGGGTTGCGGGCCGGCGGCGCGACCCGGCCCTCGGAGTAGAGCGAGCAGCCCAGCTCGGAGGTGGTGGTCTTGCCCAGGCTGACCAGACCGGCGGCCTTGATGAACCGGACCACGTCGGCGTCGACCGGCGGTACGAAGTCGATGAAGGCGGCCGAGCCGAAGGTGGTGCGGATCCCGGCGGTGAGCGTCAGGTCCTTGATCGCGGTCGGCACGCCGTGCAGCGGGCCGCGCTCGTCGATCGGCACCTCGTCGGCGGCACGTGCGGCCTGTCGGGCGAGGTCCGGTGTGACGGTGACGAACGCGCCCACGGTGTCGCCGAGCGCCGCCACCCGGCGCAGGGAGTGCTCGACCAGGTCGATGCTGGACAGCTCGCCGCGGGTCATCGCGGCGGCCTGCTCCAACGCGGTCAGGTCGTGCGGCTCGGCCATTCCGTCATCCTGCCGGCCGTCAGCCCTTCGCGCAGCCGACACGCGCTGGCGACCGGAAACGGACCAACCGGACGGCCAGCGCCCGGCTTGGCGTGGTCAGCCGGGACCCGGCGCTGTGGCGCTGTGCTCAGCCGTGCAGGAAGCGCAGGGCGTTGGTGGACAGGAGCTTGTCGCGCTGGCCGTCGGTGAGGAAGTCGGCGGCGCGGACCACGGCGCCGGCCGGCCGTTCGCCCAGCGGGTACGGGTAGTCGCTGCCCACCAACACCCGGTCCTCCCCCAGGGTGTCGACCAACAGTCGCAGGGCAGGGGGCGTGAAGACCACCGAGTCGACGCTGAACCGGTCCACGTAACTGCTGGGCGGGGCGGCGGACGCGCCCCGGACCAGGTCCCCGCGGCGGTGCCAGGCGTTGTCGGCGCGCCCCAGCCAGAACGGGAAGCTGCCGCCACCGTGCGCGAAGCAGATCCGCAGCGTCTCGGGCACCCGGTCGAAGACGCCTCCCAGGATCATCGCCAGCACCGACAGGTGCGTCTCGGCGGGCATACCGGTGAGCCAACGGGCCATCCAACGGTCCAGGCGGGGCCCGCCCGGCATGTCCCACGGGTGGACGAAGACCGGTGCGCCCACCTCGGCACAGTGCTGGAGAAAGGTGACCACGCCCGCGTCGTCCAGGTCGCGGTCGCCCACGTGGTTGCCGATCTCCACGCCCACGTGCCCGGCGGCGAGGCTGCGGTCCAGCTCGGCGCAGGCGGCGTCCGGGTCCTGCAGCGGCACCTGACAGAACGGCACCAGTCGGTCCCCTCCGGCCGCGGTGACCTCCAGGGTCAGGTCGTTGAAGATCCGGGCGACCTTCACCGCCTGCTCGGCCGGGCGGTCGTAGCTGAAGAAGACCGGGGTGGGCGAGACCACCTGCACGGCCACGCCGTCGGCGTCCATGTCGGCCAGGCGGCGCGACGCGTCCCAGCACTCGGCGCCGACCGGACGGAACTCCGTCTCCCCCACCATGATCATGGCGGCGCGCTCGGAGTCCACCCGCAACCACGGCCAGCCGGACCCGCCGCACGCCGCGCCGAGGTCCGGCCACCCCTCCGGTACGACGTGCGTGTGCACGTCGACCACCCCTGCGGGCATCAGCCCTTGCCCGGATGCAGGGTGCCGCAGTTGGCGCAGGTACGCGCCGCCTCGTCGGTGTAGAACGCCTGGAACACCGGGGGCAGGTCGGCGGCGATGTCGCGGACCTGCAACTCCACCTCGTGGACCTTGCTGCCGCACTCGGGGCAGTACCACTGGAACGTCTCCAGCGTGCCCTCCTCGCGGACCCGCTCGACGACCACGCCGATCGAGCCGGCCTCCGGCCGCTGCGGCGAGTGTGGGGTGTTACGCGGCAACATCCACATCTGACCCTCGCGCACGTGCACCGTACGCGGCCCCTCGGGAGTGACCAGGTTGATGTGCATGTTGCCCTTGACCTGGTAGAAGAACTCCTCGTACGGGTCCACGTGGAAGTCCGTGCGCTGGTTGGGGCCGCCCACCACCATCACGATGAAGTCGTCCCCGCCGGGGAACATCTCCTTGTTGCCCACCGGGGGCTTCAACAGGTGCTGGTTGTCCGCGATCCAGCCCGGAAAGCTGAACGGCTCGGCGATCTCACTCACGACTGACCTCCCGAGGGAAGAAGGGCCACGGCCTGGATTTCGATCAGCAGGTGCGGGTGCGGCAGCTGGTGCACCGCCACCGTCGTACGGGTCGGACCGGAGGCGTCGAAGAACTCGGCCCACACCTCGTTGTAACCACCGAAGTCGTTCATGTTGACCAGGTACGACGTCACCTGGACGAGGTCGGCGAGGTCCGCGCCGACCGACCGCAGCAGATCCCCGATGTTCTCGATGACGGCCCGCGTCTGCACCCGGATGTCGAGGTTCGTCGTACCGAACTCGTCGACCGACACACCGGCGAAGCTGTTGTCCGGCCTCCGCGAGGACGTACCGGAGACGAAGACGAACCCACCGGCGACCTTGACGTGCGGAAACGCCCCCCGAGGGACGGCTTTCCCGGCGACCACCCGGGCGGTCACGACGACGCCCGCAGCGACGCCGTGCCGAGCTTCTCGACGACGGCACGAACGTGGGCACCCGGACGCAACGGCACAGCCGCGGTCGCGGCGCCGGCCAGGAAGACCCACCCGGACTCCAGCCGCACCCCGTGCCCACCGGCCAGCCGGATGCCCTCGTCGAGCGCCCGGCGCGGATCACCGAGGATCGCCGCCGTCGAGCCGACCTGCGCCACCCGTCCGTCGACCTCCAGCAGCACGCCCAGGTTGTTCAGCCCCGCCGGCACCGGCGACCACGGACCGATCACGAAGGCGGCGGCCGAGGTGTTGTCCGCGATCACGTCCGGCAGGGAGAAGCGGAAGTCCGCGTACCGGGAGTCGATCAGCTCGATGGCCGGGGCGACCGCGCGGACCGCCGTGGCGAAGTCGCCGACCGGCTCGCCCGGCTCGGGCAGCCGGTCCAGCAGGAACGCCACCTCCGGCTCGACCCGGGGATGGATGTACGCGGCCGGGTCCACGACACCGCCGTCGGGCACCCGCATCGCGTTGGTGAGCCGCCCCCAGATCACCTCGTCCACGCCGACCTGGGCCATCTTCGCCCTGCTGGTCAGACCCATCTTCAACCCGACCAACCGCTCACCGGCGTTCAGCCGGCGTTGCAGCAGCGCGGCCTGCACGGCGTACGCGGTGTCCACGTCGAGGCCGGTCTCGGCGGCGAGCTGCGGGATCGGGGTGGCCGTGTCGGCCGCCGCGCCCAGCTTGTCGGCGATCCCGACGATGTCCGGTCCGATCATGACTGCTGCTCCTTGCCGGCCAGGTCCAGTGCCACATCGACGATCATGTCTTCCTGGCCGCCGACCATCCGGCGGCGGCCCAGCTCGACCAGGATCGACCGGACGTCCACTCCGTACTTCGTGGCGGCCCGCTCGGCGTGCCGCAGGAAGCTGGAGTAGACCCCCGCGTACCCCAGGGAGAGCGTTTCGCGGTCCACCTGGACCGGCCGGTCCTGTAGCGGGCGGACGATGTCGTCAGCCGCGTCCATCAGCGCGAACACGTCGCAGCCGTGCTTCCAACCGTGCAGCTCGGCGACCGCGACGAAGACCTCCAGCGGGGCGTTACCGGCGCCCGCGCCCATGCCGGCGAGGGAGGCGTCGACGCGGACGGTCCGGCCGTGCACCGCGTCCGGGCCGGCGGGCGCGGACCCGGTGACCCGGCCGTGCTCGACGGCGAGCACGCTGTTGGCCACCCCGAGCGACAGGTTGTGGTGGGCGTGGATGCCGATCTGCGTGTCCGGCGACAACACCTGCCGGTACGCGTCGACCCGCTGCGCCACGTCGGACATCAGCAGCCGCCCGCCGGAGTCGGTGACGTAGACGCAGTGCGCCCCGTACGACTCCATCAGCTTGGCCTGCCCGGCCAAGCCGGCCGGATCGTTCATGTGCGACATCATCAGGAACCCGGCCACGTCCATGTCGTTCTCCCGGGCCCAGGAGATGTGCTGGGCGGAGATGTCCGCCTCCGTGCAGTGGGTGGCGATCCGCACGCTGGTCACCCCGAGCGTCTTCGCGGCCTTCAGGTCGGCGATCGTGCCGATACCCGGCAGCAGCAGGGTGGTCAGTTTCGCGGTGGTCAGCACCTCGGCAGCCGCGGAGATCCACTCTGCGTCGCTGGCGGCACCGTGGCCGTAGTTGACGCTGGAGCCGGCGAGGCCGTCACCGTGCGCCACCTCGATGGCGGCCACCCCGGCGGCGTCCAGCGCGGCGGCGATGGTGCGTACGTCGTCGACGGTGTACTGGTGGGCGATGGCGTGCATGCCGTCGCGCAGCGTCACGTCCTGGATGTACAGGTCGGTCATGGCGCCGCCACCTCCGGGGAACGCAGGGCGACCAGCCGCTCCGCGGTGCGCAGCGCGGCGGAGGTCATGATGTCCAGGTTCCCGGCGTACGCGGGCAGGTAGTGCCCGGCACCGGAGACCTCCAGGAAGACCGACACCTGCAGGGCGGTGAGCTGCCGCCCGAGCGTCGGCAGGTACGCCTGCACCCTGTCGAACTGCACGTCCTGCTTGAGCCGGTAGCCGGGGACGTACTCCTGCACCGCCGCCACCATCTCGGTGATCGAGGCGGCGATGGCCTCGGTGTCGGCGTCGGCGTCCGGGCAGAGGCAGTAGACGGTGTCCCGCATCAGCAGCGGCGGATCCGCCGGGTTCAGCACGATGATCGCCTTGCCCCGCTCGGCGCCGCCCACCACCTCGATGGCCCGAGCGGTGGTCTCGGTGAACTCGTCGATGTTGGCCCGGGTGCCCGGCCCGGCGGACTTCGACGCGATCGAGGCGACGATCTCCCCGTACGCCACCGGGGTGACCCGGCGTACCGCGGCGACGATCGGCACTGTCGCCTGCCCGCCGCAGGTCACCATGTTGACGTTCCGCTCGTGCAGGTGCTCGTCGAGGTTGACCGGCGGCACCACGTACGGGCCGAGCGCGGCCGGGGTCAGGTCGACCACCGTTCGACCGTGGGCGCGCAGCACCTCGTCGTGGCGTCGGTGGGCACCGGCCGAGGTGGCGTCGAACACCACCTCGACGTCGGCGAACTCGGGCATCGCCACGAGCCCGTCCACGCCGTCGGCGGTGGTGGCGACGCCGAGCCGGCGAGCACGCGCCAGGCCGTCGGAGGCCGGGTCGATGCCGGCCATCGCCACCATCCGCAGGCTGCCACTGAGCCGCAACACCTTGATCATCAGGTCGGTGCCGATGTTGCCGGAACCGAGCACCGCCACTCCGGTCGTCGCGGCGCCTCCGGTGTTCACGACCGCGGGGCTCGCAAGCTCACTCGTCGCGCTCACTTGTCACCTCCAGCACTGAAACTCGTACGCACCGAACCCAGTCCGGAGATCCTCGCCTCGTACGCGGCGCCGGGGGTGACCGGCACCATCGGACCGAGCGCCCCGGAGAGCACCACGTCACCGGCGCGCAGCGGGTCGCCGGCGCGGGCGAGCGTCCCGGCCAGCCACTGCAGGGCGTGCAGCGGGTTGCCCAGGCAGGCCGCGCCCGCACCCACCGAGACCGGCTCGCCCGCGTGCTCCAGCACCATTCCGCAGAGTCGCAGGTCGACGTCGGCGAGCCGGCGCGGCGTGGTGCCGAGCACGAAGAGCCCACTGGAGGCGTTGTCGGCGACGGTGTCCACGATGGAGATGTCCCAGGCGGCGATCCGCGAGTCGACGATCTCGATCGCCGGCAGCACGTGGTCGACCGCGCGGATCAGGTCGACAGTGGTGAGCTGCGGGTTCGGGAGATCCTTGTCGAGCACGAAGGCGATCTCCGCTTCGACGCGGGGCTGGAGCAGCCGGTCGATGGGCACCTCGACCCCGTCGCCGACGGCCATCGCGTCGGTCAACATGCCGAAGTCCGGCTGGAACACCCCGAAGGTCTCCTGCACCGCCCGGGAGGTCAACCCGATCTTCGCGCCGACCCGGCGTTCGCCGCGCCCCTGCCAGGCCCGCGCCTGGAGCTGCTGCACCCGGTACGCGGACTCCACGTCGCCCTCCGGCAACAGCCGGCCCCGAAGCGGTGCGCACGGCTTGCCGGTGGTGCGGGCGTCGGCCAACTCCCGGTTGGCGGCCTCGATGTCAGCTTCCATGCCCGCTCCCTCGCTACGGCTCACGACAGGTCCACGCAGACGTTGGTGAGTTCGGAGTAGAAGTTCAACGAGTGCACGCCGCCCTCCCGACCGATCCCGGACGCCTTCACCCCACCGAACGGGGTGCGCAGATCCCGCAGGAACCAGGTGTTCACCCAGACGATGCCGGCGTCGAGCCGGGCGCCGGCCCGGTGCGCCACACCCACGTCCCGGGTCCACACGGTCGCCGCCAGGCCGTACTCGGTGCCGTTGGCCAGGGCGTACGCCTCGTCCTCGGTGTCGAACGGGGCGACGTGCACCACCGGGCCGAAGATCTCCTCCCGGTTGGTGCGGGCGTCCGGGCCGAGCCCGGTGAGCACCGTCGGCTGCACGTACGACCCGCCGTCGCGGGCGTCCCCGAAGGTGGGCGTGCCGCCGCCGGTGAGCACCTCGGCGCCCTCGGACCGGGCCAGCTCGTACGCGCCGAGCACCTTCGCCCGGTGCTGGTGGGAGATCAGCGGCATGGTGGCGGTGGCCTCGTCGGTCGGCCAGCCGTACGCCAGCTCGCCGGCCCGCTTGGCCAGCCGGGCGGTGAACTCCTCGAAGACCGGGCGCTGCACGTAGATGCGCTCGGTGCAGAGGCACACCTGCCCGCCGTTGGTGAAGCTGGAGCGCACCGAACCGGCCACCGCCGCGTCCAGGTCGGCGTCGGCGAAGACCAGGCCGGCGTTCTTGCCGCCGAGTTCGAAGCTGACCGCCTTCACCCCGTCGGCGGCGGCCCGCATGATCGCGCCGCCGGTGGCCGACTCACCGGTGAAGGTGATCGCGTCGACGCCCGGGTGGCGGGTGAGGTGTTCGCCCGCCGAGCCCGGCCCGAAGCCGTGCACCAGGTTGAAGACCCCGGCCGGCACCCCGGCGGCGGCCATCACCTCGGCGAGCAGCGTCGCCGAGGCGGGGGTCTCCTCGCTGGGCTTCACCACCACGGCGTTGCCGCAGGCCAGCGCCGGAGCCACCTTCCAGGTGAGCAGCAGCAGCGGCAGGTTCCACGGCACGATGACCGCGACCACGCCAACCGGCTTGCGCAGCGCGTAGTTGAGCGCCCGGCCGCCGGTCGGGGTGACAGTGGTGAACGACTCGGTGGGGGCGGTCGCCACGATCTCCGCGAACGCCCGGAAGTTCGCCGCGCCGCGGGGAATGTCCAAGGTGCGGGCCTGGGCGATGGACTTGCCGGTGTCGGCGACCTCGGCGGTGACCAGGTCGTCGAATCGGCGCTCCAGCTCGTCGGCGACGCGGCGCAGCACCTCGGCGCGCTCGCGCTCCCCCATCCGACCCCACGGCCCCCGCATTGCTGCCCGGGCGGCGGCCACCGCGTCGTTCACAGTGGACTCGGAGGCCTCGTCCACCTCGAAGACCTGCTCCCCGGTGACCGGGCTGGCCTTGGCGAACGTCGTTGCGCCGTCGACGAACTCGCCGGCGACGAAGTTGCGCAACCGGTGCGGGCCACTCGGCGCGTGGCCGGCCATCAGTCGCGGATCCCAGGTGCCGGTCATGCGCGCCTCCCTCGGCTCAGTGCCGCACCGATCGCGCCGACCAGCAGCAGCGCGGCCCCACCCACGACCGCCCCGAGCACCCGGTGCTGTCGGCGCACCCGGCGGCGCACCTGGGCGTACGGGGTGGTGGAGAACGACACCAGCTCGTACTGGGAAACGTACCGGCCGGGCAGGGCCCGTTCCAGTGCGTGCTCCACCCGCCGCCGGGTCTGGAACACCGGGGAGGCGACCTTGTCCCGCATCTCCACGAAGTTGGTCAGCGCCATCGTCGCGATGGCCTCGGCGTTCTCCTGCCGGCGCCGCTGGAACAGCGGCAGCGCCGCCAACCAGTCGTCGGCGCACTCGTCCAGGCAGCGGTCCAGCTCCACCACGTCCTCGAAGGCGCAGTTGGCGCCCTGGCCGTAGAACGGAACGATGGCGTGGGCCGCGTCGCCGATCAGGCCGACCTTCCCGTTGACCTGCCACGGGGTGCAGCGCACCGTGCCGAGCACCCCAACCGGGTTGTGCTGGTAGTCGTCGACCAGGTTCGGGGCCAGCGGCACCACGTCCGGGTAGTGCTCGGTGAAGTGCCGTTCGATCTCCGCCGGGCTGGTCAGCGAGGCGAAGCTGCCGGCGCCCTCGTTGGGCCAGAACAGCGTGCAGGTGAAGGAACGGTCCGGGTTCGGCAGCGCGATCATCATCGAGGTGCCGCGCGGCCAGATGTGCAGCGCGTCCTCATCCAGGGCGAAGTCCCCGCCCAGCGGCGGGATCGTCAGCTCCTTGTAGCCGTAGTCGAGGAAGTCCACGCTCTCGTCGAGCAACCCGTACGCCAGCAGTTGCCCGCGCACCGCGGAGCCGGCGCCGTCGGCACCCAGCACAACCGAGGCCTTCGCCGCGACCGGGCCCTGCGGGGTTTCGAAGCTCAGCGCGCCGTCGGTCGGGTCGAGCCCGACCAGCCGGTGGTCGAAGACGATCCGCACCCCGGGCAGCGCGGCGGCCTCGTCCAGCAGGGCGTTGTTCAGCGCACCCCGGCTGATCGAGTTGATCGCCCGGTCGCCGGCCGCGCTGTAGGACTGGAACTGCTGCTCGCCCTCGACCGGGTGGATCATCCGGCCGCGCATCGGCAGCGCGTCGGTCATCACCTGCTCGGCCAACCCGATCCGGCGCAACGCGTCCAGGCCACGCTCGGACAGCGCCAGGTTGATCGAGCGACCCCGCTCGGCCACGCCGGCACGCGGGTCGGAGCGGCGCTCGTAGAGGGCCACCGGGTAGCCGCGCCGGGCCAGGAAGCAGGCCGCCAGACAGCCGGCCAGGCCGGCACCGATGATCGCGATCTCGTCGCGCCGCGCGGTCATCGGGTCACCTGCCCCACCGTCGCGGCCAGCGCGGCCGCGGCCCGCCAGCAGTCGAGGTACGTGGAGTAGAGCGGCACCGGGGCGAACCGGACGACGTCCGGCTCACGGGCGTCGGCGATGACCCCGTGTTCGTACCGGAGGCGTTTGGTCAGCTCGGCGGCGCTGCCGGAACCGATGCGCACGGAGAGCTGGCAGCCCCGGCGGGCCGGGTCGCGGGGGGTGACCACCCGCAGCGGCCGGCCGACGGTCACCTCGTCGAGCAGCGACTCCAGCCAGCCGGTGAGGCGCTGGCTGCGGGCGCGCAGCGCGGTCATCCCCACCGCGTCGAACAGCTCCAGCGAGGTACGCACCGGACCCATCGCGAAGATCGGAGGGTTGGAGATCTGCCAGGCCTCCACAGTGGCCGGCGGCCGGGACTCCGGCGTCATCTCGAACCGGGTGGCCGCCGCGGTGCTCCACCACCCCTCGAAACGGGGCAGGTCCGGGTTGCCGAGGTGCCGCTCGTGCACGAAGACGCCCGCCAGGGCACCCGGGCCGGAGTTCAGGTACTTGTAGGAGCACCACGCGGCGAAGTCGACGTCCCAGTCGTGCAGGGCCAACGGCACGTTCCCGACCGCGTGCGCCAGGTCCCAACCGACCACCGCGCCGGCGGCCCGGCCGGCAGCCGTGATGGCCGGGATGTCCAACAGCTCGCCGGTGAGGTAGTTGACCCCACCGAGCAGCACCAGCGCCACCCGGTCACCCTCGGCGGCCAGGTAGTCGGTCACGTCCTCGGTGCGCAGGGCGTCCTCACCGTCGCGCGGACGCAGCCGGACCACTGTGTCGTCCGGGTCCAGCCCGTGGAACCGCGCCTGGCTGCGCACCGCGTAGCTGTCCGAGGGGAAGGCGGCGTCCTCGATGACGATGCGGGTGCGCGCTCCGGCCGGGCGGTAGAAACTCACCATCAGCAGGTGCAGGTTGACCGTGAGCGAGTTCATCACCACGGCCTCCGCGGGGCGGGCGCCGACGAGTCGCGCGGCCGGCCCGGTCAACAACTCGTGGTACGGCAGCCAGGCGCGCTCCGCCTCCAGGTGCCCCTCCACGCCGAGCCGCCCCCACGCGTCCAGGTCGGCAAGGAGTTCGTCGCGGGTGGCCCGGGGTTGCAGGCCGAGCGAGTTGCCGGCCAGGTACGCCGACTCGGGGTGCTCGCCGCCGTCGGCCGGCGGCACGTGGAACAGGTGCCGGTGGCCGGGGTCGGCCTCGTCACGGCGATGCGCTTCTTCTTGAGGGGTGTGCATGTCTCGCTCTCCGGTCACATCGTGGTGCGGGCCGACCACAGCTCCGGGAAGACCACCCGGGCCATGCTGCGCTGCAACCACGCAAGGCCGGCGGAGCCTCCGCTGCCGACCTTGGCGCCCATGGTCCGCTGTACCGCCTTGACGTGGTTCCAGCGCCAGTCGCCGAACTCCTCGGCGACAGCGCTCAACGCCTCGCCGAGCAGCCGCAGGTGGTTGTCCGGGCCGGCGTCACCGTAGATCCGTACCCAGGCCGCCTCGACCGACGGCTGCGGGTCGTGCTCGACGGCGACGTCCCGGTCGAGCAGGTCGGCGGGGAGGTCGAAGCCGCGCCGGGCGAGCAGCGCGAGCACGTCGTCCCAGAGACTGGGGGTGGCCAGCGCGGCGTTCAGCGCGGCGTGCACCTCGGCCTGCCGGCGGAACGGGCGGATCAGCGTCGGGTCGCGCAGCCCGAGCAGGAACTCCAACTGCCGGTACATCGCCGACTGGAAGCCGGAGGCCTCGCCGAGCAGGTTACGGAACCGGTTGAAGTCGGCCGGGCTCATCCAGCGCAGGCCCTGCCAGGCGGCGTTGAGCCCTTCGAGGTGCAGCTTGGCTCGGCCCAGCGGGGCCAGCGCCTCCCAGATCTGGTCGGCGCGGATCAGCCGCTGGGTTTCCCGCAGCTCGTGGCAGGTCAGCCCGAAGTACAGCTCCATGATCTGGCTGACCATCAGGAAAGACATCTCGCCCGGGTCGTCGCTGAGCGGGTGCTGCATCTTGTGCAGGGCGCTGGCCTGCACGTACGCGTCGTACGGCACCATGTCGGCGAACTCCAACGTGGGCTCGCCACCGGTGCGCTCCGCCTGCGCGGCACGCTGCCCGGGGGTCACGGGTTGCACCGTGGCGCGGCGGCTCGGCGCCCGCCGCTCCGTCTGATCCACCATCATCTCGTCTCCCTCCCCGGACTAGCCGACGTCATGATCTCGCGGTCGGATCGGCCTACGGAATGCCAAATCAACGGCTCTCACCGCCTTCTTCTGGGAAACCAAAGGCAACTAGGCGAAGTTGGTTCACGAAAGTAAGGTCTGAGCGTGGACGACATGGACTGGGCCCTGCTGCGCGAGTTGCAGGCCGACGCGCGGCTCTCCTTCAGCGAGTTGTCCCGGCGGGTGCACCTGTCGCCACCGTCGGTCGCGGAGCGGGTCCGCCGGCTGGAGGAAGCCGGGATCATCACCGGCTACCACGCCCATGTCGACCTGAGCCGCGCCGGTCGTACCGTGGTCGCGTTGATCCGGATGTCCTGCTACGGCGCGCGGTGCATCCTGCACGACCCGGCGGTGGCCGGCTGGCCGGAGATCCTGGAGATCCACCGGATCACCGGGGACGCGTGCAGCATGCTGAAGGTGGCGGCCGGCTCGATCGGCGCGTTCGAGGGGGTCATCGACCGTCTCGCCCCGTACGGCCAACCCTCGAGCACGATGGTCCTCTCCTCCCCGCTGAACTGGCAGCCCGTCACCCCCCTCC
>NZ_QGSZ01000165.1 GCF_003857055.1 Micromonospora inaquosa
CTGACCAACCACGAACGCCGTCAGCCCGCCGGCCAGCAGTGGCCGACGGGCTGACGGCGTTCGTGGTTGGTCAGCGGCCGGCGGGCTTGAGGCCGAGGGGCTTGCCGAGCAACGACTCGCGGCGCAGGGCGAGCCGGTCGGCGATCGTGCCGAGTGCCTGCGCGGCCGGGGAGTCCGGCTCGGCCAGCACGATCGGGTTGCCGGCGTCGCCGGCCTCGCGGACCCGGGTGTCCAGTGGGATCTGCCCGAGCAGCGGCACCTGTGCGCCGATGGTCCGGCTCAGCGACTCGGCCACCGCGACACCACCGCCGGCGCCGAAGATTTCCATCCGGGAGCCGTCCGGCAGCTCCAGCCAGGACATGTTCTCGATGACGCCGACCACCCGCTGGTGGGTCTGCAGGGCGATCGCCCCGGCCCGTTCCGCCACCTCGGCGGCGGCGGTCTGCGGGGTGGTGACGATCAGGATCTCCGAGTTGGGCAGCAGTTGGGCGAGCGAGATGGCCACGTCACCGGTGCCCGGGGGCAGGTCGAGCAGGAGCACGTCCAGGTCGCCCCAGTAGACGTCGGCCAGGAACTGCTGCAATGCCCGGTGCAGCATGGGGCCGCGCCACACGACGGCGGCGTTGCCGGACGTGAACATGCCGATGGAGATGACCTTCACGCCGTGCGACTGCGGCGGCATGATCATGTCTTCGACCCGGGTGGGTAGGCCGTCCGCACCGAGCATCCGGGGCACCGAGTGGCCGTAGATGTCCGCGTCGACCACCCCGACGGAGAGCCCTCGGGCGGCGAGCGCCGCCGCCAGGTTGACCGTCACGCTGGACTTGCCGACACCACCCTTGCCGCTGGCCACCGCGTACACGCGGGTGCGCGAGCCGGGCTGGGCGAACGGGATGACCGGCTCCTGGGTGGCGCCGCCACCGCGCAGCTGCGACTGCAACGACTGCCGCTGCTCCGGGGTCATCACCCCGAAGTCGATCTCCACGCCGGTGACGCCGGGCACGGCGGCGACCGCGGTGGTGATGTCCGTGCGCAGCTTGTCCTTCAGCGGGCAGCCGGCGACGGTGAGCAGCAGTTCGACGCGGACGACACCGCTGGCACCGATCGTCGCGGAGCGGACCATGCCCAGCTCGGTGATAGGCCGGCGGATCTCCGGGTCGTTGACGGTGGCCAGGGCGGCCTGGATCGCGTCCTCGACGGTGCTCACGGGTGCTGACATGCCCGCAATGCTACGTCGCGGGGCATCCGTTGCCGCCGCTGCCCGGGGCGGTGTGAGCCAATCGATGACCCGTTGGTCAGCCCTCTGAGCGGCGTGGGGCGGTGCCGTCCGGCCGGGCCTCCCGGGTGAGGTCACCGTCCAGGTCGTCGCGGGGTTCGTCCAGGCCGACACCGTCGGTCGGACGCTGGCCCCGTCGCTCCTGGCGGCTGTCCTTCTCCTGCTGGCGGCGCTCCAGTCGCTGCCGACGTTGCCCCATCTCGTCCAGCTCCTCGGCCAACCGGGCCAGCTCGGAGCGGAGGAAGTCGCGGGTGGCGACCTCACCCAGGGCGATCCGCAGGGCGGCGATCTCCCGGGCCAGGTACTCGGTGTCCGCCTTCTGCGCGGTGGCTCGCCGCCGGTCCTCCTCCAGGGCCACCCGGTCCCGGTCGGCCTGCCGGTTCTGGGCCAGCAGGATCAGCGGGGCCGCGTAGCTGGCCTGCAAGGACAGCACCAGGGTCAAGAACGTGAAGGTGTACGGGTCGAAGCGCAGGTTCGCCGGGGCCAACGTGTTCCAGACGAACCAGATCGTGATCACCACGGTCATGACGACGATGAAGTTCGCCGTGCCCATGCCCCGGGCGATGCCCTCGGACCACCGACCGAACGCCTCCGCGTCGAACCGGGGCAGCTTGACACCCCGGGGCTCGCGTGGCTGGTCGAGACGCTCCGTCCGCCGCTGTTCAGCCATCCGCGCCGTCCGACCCGGTGTCGGTGCCGCCCGAGATGGTCAGGGCGTCACGGTCGCGCCAGTCCCGCGGTAGCGAGTGGTCCAGCACGTCGTCCACCGTCACGGCACCGACCAGCCGGTTGCTCCGGTCGATCACCGGCATGGCGACCAGGTCGTAGGTGGCCATCCGGCGGGTGATCTCCGGCAGCGGCGTGGTGGGGCGCAGCGGGTCGATGTCGTTGACCACGACCTTGCCCAGCAGATCGGCCGGAGGTTCGCGCAGCAGCGCCTGGAAGTGCACCATGCCCAGGTAGCGGCCGGTCGGCGTGTTCTGCGGTGCCCGGGTCACGAAGACCTGCGCGGCGACGGCGGGGGAGAGCTGCGGCTCCCGGATCCGGGCCAGTGCCTCGGCGACTGTGGCGTCCGGCGGCAGGATGACCGGCTCCGAGGTCATCACACTGCCCGCCGTGCCGGGGGTGTACTTCAGCAGCTGACGTACCGGGTCGGCCTCGTCCGGCTCCATCAGGTCCAGCAGCACGTCCTGCTCGGGTAGGGGCAGCTCGTTGAGCAGGTCGGCGGCGTCGTCCGGGTCCATCTCCTCCAGGACGTCGGCGGCCCGCTCCCGGTCGAGGGCGGCGAGGATCTCCACCTGGTCGTGCTCGGGCAGTTCGCTGAGCACGTCGGCCAGTCGCTCGTCGTCCAACGCGGCCGCGACCTCGTTGCGCCGCGTGTCGGGCAGATCCTGCAACGCGTTGGCCAGATCGGCGGGGCGCATGTCCTCCAGCACGGCAAGCAGGTTCGCCGTACCCCGGTTGTCGGCGATGCCGCTGAGCCCGCGCACCCGGTCCCACTCGACCTGGTGCAGGTGGCCGCGGCGGCTGAGCCGACCGGTCTGCTCGCGTACGGCGACCCGGGTCAGCGACCACTCGCCACCCCGTGTGCACTCCATCGCGACGTCCACGACCGCGCCGGGCTGGCCGCCCGGGTCGAGTTGCACCCGCCGGTCGAGCAGCTCCTGCAGCACCAGCAGCTCGTTCGGGCGCTTCTCGAAGCGGCGCAGGTTGAGGGTGCCGGAGCCGAGCACGACGGCATCGGCGTCGACGGAGGTGATCCGGTTGATGGACAGGAAGATCCGACGACGCATCGGCATCTCGGCGACGAGGCCCACGACCTCCGGCGGACGCTTGGTCGCCCGGAGCCGCGCCACGGCGTCACGAACCCGGCCCACCTGGTCGCCGTTCGGGTCGAAGACGGCAACTCCGGCGAGACGGGCGATGTAGATCCGGGTCGGCGTGCTCACGGGCACCAGCCTAAGCGCCTAGTGTTTATCAACATGTCGACCTTGGCCTACGAGATCGTGGACGTCTTCACCGATCGCCCCTTCGCCGGCAACCCGCTGGCGGTGGTGTTCGGCGCCGAGGCGCTGGCCACCGAGCAGATGCAGGCGCTCGCGCTGGAATTCAACCTCTCCGAGACCGTGTTCGTGCTGCCGCCGACCCAGGTCGGCATCACCTACCGGGCCAGGATCTTCACTCCGGTGGAGGAGTTGCCGTTCGCCGGGCACCCCAGCGTCGGCGCGGCGGTCACCGCGTGCCGGCGGGGGATGTTCGGCGTGGGGGAGGTCACCCAGGAGTGCCAGGCCGGGGTGCTGCCGATCGAGGTGACCGCGTCCGGGGCGACGCTGACCGGTGGCACCCCGACCCTGGGGCCGGAACTGGATCCGGAGCCGTTGCTGGAGATCGCCGGACTGGCCGCCGATGACCACTTCGGGCCCGCCCCACGTGTCGCCGGCTGCGGGCTGGAGTTCCCGTACCTGCCGGTGCGGCCGGAGTCGGTGGCCCGCGCCCGGGTGAACCCGGCGGCGGCGCAGCGGTACGGGGTGTCGCACGTCAGCGTCTTCTCCTGGGACGCGGCCGCGCAAACCGCGCACGCCCGGGTCTTCGTGCCGGGGATGGGCGTTCCGGAGGACCCGGCGACCGGTTCGGCCGCGCTCGGCCTCGGTGTCTGGCTGGTCGCGAGTGGTCTGCTGCCCGGCGAGGGGCGGTCGGCGTACGCGGTCCGGCAGGGCGTGGAGATGAACCGACCGTCGGCGTTGGCCTGCACGGTCACCGCGGCGGGCGGCGCGGCGGTCGGCGCGACGGTCGCCGGTCAGGTGATGCCGGTGGCCCGAGGTGAGATCGCCGTGCCGCCGTTCGTGGGCTGAGCGGAGGCACCGATGCGGGAGGATGCGGGTGTGACGGACGAGGACGCCCCCGGGGGCACCCCACTGGTCGACGAGGCGATGAAGAAGGCCGCCGTGGCCTGGATCAGCGTTGCCGGTGGGCCGGCGCTCGCGCTCTGGTGCGCCCCGCTGGAGGGCGCGCTCCTGGTGGTCAGCGGGCCGGGCGAGCAGGCCGCGCCGGGTCTGGCCGACGCGGCCGAGGCCCAGGTCACCCTGCGCGGCGACCACGGCGGTCGGATCGTCACCTGGCCGGCCCGGGTGAGCCGGTTGCAGCCGGGCACCGAGGCGTGGGACACCACCGCGCCGTTGGTGGCGGCGAAGCGCCTCAACGCGCCCGGTCCGACCGCCGACCTGGTGGCCCGGTGGGCCGCCGACGGTTGCGCGGTGAACCGGCTCGCCCCGGCCGGTACGCCACTGGCCGGAGCGGAGCTGCCGGCCGACGCGCAGGCCGAGCCGCCCCGGCCGACGCCGGCGGTCCGGGCCACCCGCAAGCCGTTCCGTCTGCACCGGGTCCGCCGCCGCTGATCAGCCGGTCAGCCGATCAGCCCGCCCGACCGGCGACGCCCGCGACCGCCGCGTCGGCGTCGACGAGGGCGAGCACCTCACCGAGGGTGTCGAGCGTCGGGCCGCGCCAGTCCCGGTCGGCGTTGAACACCATGTGGGTGGCCAGATCCGGTGCGGCGAGCCGGACGGCGGTCATCCCGGCCCGTTCGGCGCCGGTCAACTCCTGGCTGCCGCCGTCGCCGACGTAGAGACAGTCGCCGGGGGTGAGCCCGAGCCGTTGGCAGGCGGTCAGGTAGAGCGTCAGGTCGGGCTTGCACCGCCCGACCTGCACCGAGAAGACCTGCACGTCGAGCAGAGGCGCGACCGCCAGCTGCGGCAGGAAGGCCGGCAGTTCGTGCGTACAGTCGCTGATCACGCCGGTGCGCAGGCCGCGCTCGCGCAGGGCCGCCAGCACCGGCACCGCGTCGGCCCGCAGCCAGGTGTCCGCGCGGACCGCCAGGTGCCGGGACGCCACCGCCGCACGCACCGCCTGGTCAGTGGGGTGTACGCCGACCTGGGCGCACACCCAGCGCAGGGTCGCCTCCGCGTTGCCGAACCGGCCGCTGGCCCGCTCGTAGTAGGTGCGGTTCAGCACCTCGGACAACGCGTCGGTGTGGCATCCGAGCAGCTCGGCGGTGCCGGCGTGCGCGGCACCGCGTTGCACCGAATGGGTCAGGGTGCCGAAGAAGTCGAACAGCACCGCCTGGTAGCTGGGCATGGGGGAACGCCTCCGGGCGGTCGAGGGTCGCCGGCGCGGACCCGCGTGATCGTAACGGAGTGATGACCCTCCGTGTCGACCGTCATACGTGTGAGGATTACGTCCCGTGCCCCCACCTTCACCCCGGCCGACAGTGGATCCGCTGACCACCGGTGCGGTCGGACTGGCCGTAGTCGCCGTGTCGTCGTCCGCGCCGCTGATCGCGTACGCCGCCGCCCCCGCGCTGGCCATCGCGTTCTGGCGCAACCTGCTCGCGGTGGCCGTGCTGAGCCCCTTCGCGCTGGCCCGGCGTCGCGCCGAGTTCCGCCGGCTGATCGTGGGCGCGGGGCGGCGGGAGGGGCTGTTCTGCGTGCTGTCCGGGGTCGCGTTGGCCGGGCACTTCGCCACCTGGGTGCCGAGCGCCCAGCTCACCTCGGTCGCCACGTCCACCGCACTGGTCGCCACCCAACCGGTCTGGCAGGGGCTGATCGCCCGCGCCCAGGGGCGTCCGCTGCCCCGGGTGGTGTGGATCGGCATCGCGGTGGCGGTCGGCGGCGCGGCGGTCGCCACCGGAGTGGACGTGGGCGTCTCCGGCCGCGCCGTCCTCGGCGACGTGCTGGCGCTGACCGGCGCCGTGTTCGCCGCCGTCTACACCGCCTTCGGGGAACGGGCGCGCACCAGCATCAGCACCACCACCTACACCACCATCTGCTACGGGATCTGCGCGCTGATCCTGCTGGCCCTGTGCCTGGTCGGTGGCGTACGACTGACCGGGTTCGACGGGCGTACCTGGCTGGCCATCCTGGCCCTGGTGGCCGGCGCCCAACTGCTCGGGCACTCGATGTTCAACTACGCCCTGCGGAAGATCCCGGCGACCACCGTGAGCGTGCTGATCCTGCTGGAGGCGCCCGGCGCGGCCCTGCTCGGCTGGGCCTGGCTGGGTCAGGTGCCCCGCCCGTACGCGCTGCTGGGGATGGCGTTGCTGCTGGCCGGGGTGGCCGTGGTGGTGCTCGGCGGTGGTCGGGCCGCTCGCCGGGTGGCACCGACCGCGCTGCCGACCGACCCGACCCCGCTGAACGACTGATCGCCCGCCGGTCCTCTCGGCGGCGGGCCCCACGCCGAGACCTGGTCCAGGTGGCACTGGCTTGGGCCGCGGTGCGGTGGGAGCGGGTCGCGGACCCGCACCCGCACGCTTGCCTGCGCCGGCTGCTCTGCACCCAGGCCGCCAGTCGTGGACGCCACACGCAGACGTCAGAGTGCCTACTGCCTGCCGCCCGAGTTGCGTGGCCAGGAGGTCGCGCCGGAGCAAGCTTTCGACCGGCCCTGCCCCAGCTACGGCACCCTCTACCTACGCACAGCCCGGCGGCGACTCGCTAGCGCGGCAGGCGCTGGATACCGGCCTCAGGATCCAAGATCGATGGTCGCGTACGGCTCCCACACGTACATCCCCTCGTCGCGGTTGAGGACGATGAGCTGGCAGGAGTTGATCATTGCGTGCGCGCTGAGGTTCGGAGCGGAGGAGAGAGCCTCGATGAGCGGTGCCGCAGGGCCTTCGGTGTTGGTGTAGGCCAGGCTGAGGTGAGGGTTGTAAGGCTCGGCCGGCTCGGGTACTCGATCCTGTCCCCAGACGTCCGCGATGGCGGCGCGGATGGCGGCGCGTAGCTGCCGCACAGGCTCGACCGGGTCGACGGCAATCTGGATGGACTCGGGATCGACGTGGGGGGTGCCGATGATGAGCTTGAAAGGTGAAAGGCGCGCACAGCGGTTCCTGGCGGCGGCCACGATGGCGTCGACGTCGTCGGTAGCGACGTCTTGAACGAAGCCGATGCCCTGCATGGTGAGGTGCAGCCACCGGTTCGGGATGACATCGAGGCTGGGCTGCGAGGACAGCAGGGACCGATACTGGTCGGCGAGCTCCTCAACCTCGGGTTGCCCATCAAAGGTGATGTGCCAAGTGTAGAAGCGGGAGCCGATTCCCCAACCCGGTCGCCAGTACCAGTGGTTGCGGACGTCGGTGGCGTGCGGGACTGCCATGGGTTCTCCAGGTATCAGGGAAGTTGGCGGGCGGCGCCGGTGGCGCAGAACTCGGTGATGGCTGCTTGGACACTGCGGGCCTCGATGCTCGTGCGCAGCGACGGGTTGCCGGCGAGGCTTCGGCCGACGCCGCGCAGGCGGTGCACCAGCGGGTCGAGTCGCTGTTCGGGTGGCAGCGCGAGCACCGGCGACAGGACCGAGACCGCGCCGTCGAGGCTGCCGGCTTTGAGGTGCGCTGCGGCGGCCCAGATGCGGATTTGGGCCAGTGTGCCGTAGGCGACCGAGGGATCCGCGGCGGCTTCCGTGAGGGCGTGCTGGGCGTGCTCGATGGCGTTGGCGGCCTCGCCGATGCGAAGCAGCACGGAACCGGCGTAGTTGTGTTGGCGCACTATTCCGCAGGCTAGAAGGCCACCTACCGGGTCGCGGCTGGCATGTTGGCGGGCCCCCTCAGCCCGTTGCAGTGCCGCTCGGGCCGGTTCGACAGCGCCGATCTCCGCCCACGCGTCGGCTTCCTGGCAAGCCAGCATGACCGCCGCGCTTCCCTCGGCGGCGTGGCCGTAGCCGCGTACGGCGGCGTTGGCCGCGTCCTCGAACCGCTGCTCCCACAGGTGAATCTTGCTGATTGTCGACAGGACCCAGGCGCGGAGCGTGTTGTCGCGGACGGTTTCAGCGCACATCCAGGCGGTGCGGGCCTGGGACTCGGCGGCGGCTGGGTGACCGAGGTCGCCGGCCATCCAGGCGAGCAATGTGCACAGGTAACCGGCCCAGGTGTAGAGCTCCCGAGTCTGGTCGGGATCCTGACGCCCGGTCTGCAAGAGGCGAAACACGCGATCCGCCAGGAGACCGGCTCGGGCGTAGACGATGACGGGTGGCTCATTCAGATAGTCGACGGCGATTCTGCGGGTGGAGGCGGCGACATCGTCAAGGGTGAAGGGCCCGACGTTGGAGGCTTGCGCCCATTCTCCGAAGCTGGCCGTACGTTCTGACACCGCTATCACCAATTCCGTCTCGTCCTGCAGAGCGCCGAGGTCCCACCGCAGAGGCTCAGTCATCGCGCCACGTGGTGCTGAGGCTGCGACGGATCGATTGGGCATCGGGGCGGCGTTCCGGCCGCTCAGAATCTCTCGGTCCGCGTCCGGCATAGCGGCCAAGTCGTCGAGGTCGACCAGACAACTCGGTTCGGTCCCGAAGACATAAGCCAGGGCGTTCAAGGCGGCCAAGGTGGGTCGACGACCGCCGAAGGGCCACCGCTCGTAATCGCTGATCCGTGCCCCGGTGAACGTCGCCGAACCGGTTCCATTGGTGTTCAGCTTCTCTGCCACCGCGTCCTGGGTCCAACCGTGAGCCTGTCGAAAGGCATCCCGAGGACGCAGTCCAAAGCGTCGCTGGAGCTCGGCCGCGATGGCGGTCGGCGTCGCGCCGAATCCGGCCAGTTTCTGGCGGACGTGATCGCGCTGTGCCTTGGTGCCAGTCGTCCTCGCCATCGTCGGACACCTCCTCCGTGTGGCCTCCCGTCGCACGGTATCGCCGCTCTGGCCAGGTCCGGTACGGGTCCTGGCGAGGCCAACGGCCCTCGGCTGGGTAAATCCACCTCAGTTGATCAATATTCGTGCAGGTCACAGGCGCGGCCGGGTGGGGGAAATTCTCGCCACTCATGGGGATCCATCCGCGTGGATGCGCTTGGCAAGCTTGCCGCACCGGATCACCGTCGGTCCGGACGTAGCCACCACCGGTGACTACATCAAGTCGCTGCCAAGCACCGTCAATCGGAGCGCCGCTGCCGTCAGGCTTCTCTCGGCCACCCGGCAGACGTCTCCCCGCTCGTGCTTCTCACCCTCGTGAGGATCCTCATGACAACTTCGAATGATCTGACCCGCTACGGCTATCGACAGGAACTCAGCCGCCAGCTTCGATCGCGGGACCTGGTGACGTACGGACTGGTGTACATGGTGCCGATCGCGCCGATGGCGATCTTCGGCAGCGTCTACGCCGGCTCCGGGGGCATGGTGGCCCTGGCCTACGCGGTCGGTGTGGTGGCGTTGGTGTTCACCGCCTTCTCCTACGCACAGATGGTGAAAGCGTTCCCGATGTCGGGCAGCGTCTACAACTACGCCGGCCGTGGCATCAGCCCACCGGTCGGATTCCTCGCCGGCTGGGTGATCCTCCTCGACTACGTCCTCGTGCCGGGCCTGCTGTACCTGGTGGCGTCGGTGGCGATGCACGCCACCGTGCCGGCGGTGCCGGTATGGCTGTGGCTGCTCGGGTTCGTCGCGGTCAACACGATCATCAACTCGGTCGGGATCCGGATGACCGCGATGGTGACCCGGGTGATGCTGGTCGGCGAGTTGATCGTCCTGGCGGTCTTCCTCGCCGTCGCCGGCTGGGCTCTTGCCTCCGGCAAAGGCCGGTTCAGCTGGGACGCCTTCTACAACTCCGACACCTTTACCTGGTCCCTCGTCGCGGGGGCGGTGTCGATCGCGGTGCTGTCGTTCCTCGGCTTCGACGGCATCAGCATGCTGGCCGAGGAGGCCAAGGGCGGGTCCCGGCAGGTGGGTCGTGCGATGGCCGGCGTCCTGATCCTGGCCGGGGTGCTGTTCATCGCGCAGACCTGGCTCGCGGCGATGCTCGTCCCCGCCCCCGACGCGCTGCTAGCTGAGGGCGATGTGAACGGCACTGCCTTCTACGACGCCGCCGCGGTAGCCGGCGGAGGGTGGCTGGCCACCTTGTGCGCTGTTGCGACGGCGATCGCGTGGGGGTTGCCGAACTCGATGGTCGCGCAGGTCGCCACGTCCAGGCTGTTGTACGCGATGGCCCGCGACCGACAACTCCCGGCCTTTCTGGCGAGAGTGTCGGTGCGCCGCAGCGTGCCGATCAACGCCACTCTGCTGACCGGCGCCGTGTCCCTCGCCCTCGGCCTGTACCTGGCGACCCGGGCGGACGGGATCGCGCTGCTGTCGTCGCTGATCAACTTCGGGGCGATGGTCGCCTTCCTCGTCCTGCACGTCTCCGTGGTCGTGCACCATCTGATCCGCCAGCGCAGCGGCAACTGGTGGGCGCACCTGGTCATGCCCGGCATCGGGTTCGCCATCTTGGCGTACGTGGTGGTGAACGCCAACATCGCCGCCCAGCGTCTCGGCTTGGCCTGGCTCGCCCTCGGCGTGCTGGTGCTCGCCGGTCTTTACCTGACCGGTCGGCGGCCCGTGCTGTCCGGCATGGCAGCCACTGAGGCCGCCGGGCGCGACATGGCGCGGGTGTGATCGCGATGGACCAGTTCACCTACCGGCCCGCCCGCGACGAGCTGGCCTACACCTTCGGCGGGCGTCTCCCGGTCGCGCACGTCCGCTCCGGGGACATCCTGCGGGTGCACACCGAGGACTGCTTCGGTGGCCTCGTACGGGGACCTGCGGACCTGCCATCGCAGGTGTGCCGCATGCCGTACCTGAACCCGGTGTCGGGGCCGTTCTTCGTCGAGGACGCCGAACCCGGCGACACCCTCGCCGTGCACATCGCCTCCATCGTCCCCGCGAGGGACTGGGGCGTGTCGGCGACGTTCCCCTACTTCGGGGCGCTGACCTCGACTTCGCACACGGCCACCCTGCAACCGCCCCTGGATGAGCGGGTGTGGGTGTACGACATCGACCGTGCTGCGGGGGTGGTCCGCTATCACGCCACCGAGAGCGAGCACACTGTCGACCTGCCGCTGGATCCAATGATCGGCACCATCGGCGTCGCCCCAGGTGGCATGGAGTCCCGGTCCACGATCGTCCCCGACCACTACGGCGGGAACCTCGACACCCCCGAACTCCGTGCCGGCACCACCCTGTACCTCGGGGTCAACGTGCACGGCGCGATGCTGGCCCTCGGCGACGGACACGCCCGACAGGGCCAGGGAGAGGCGTGCGGCGTCGGCGTGGAGATCGCCACCATGACGACCCTGGCGGTCGAGGTCATCAAAGGTGCCGACACCGCCTGGCCACGCCTGGAAACGGACACAGCGATCATGTCGGTCGGCTGCGCGAGGCCCCTGGAGGACGCCTACCGCATCGCCCACCAGGACCTCACCGCCTGGACCGTCGACCTGTGCGGCCTACAGACCCTGGACGCCTACCAACTCATCTCCCAAGCCGGGCGGGCACCCATCGGCAACGTTTGCGACCCCAACTACACCGTCCTCGCCGCCGTCGACAAAGCCCTGATCCCGCAATCGCTGCCCGCCTACCACGACGCACACGCCCGGCTGCGGAACCTTGCCGGCGCTCGGGAGTAGGGACATCTGATGACCGCCTCGATACCCCAACTGCCGCTGCGGGATGAGCTGTTCCTACTCGGACACCACGACGACACCGGCCAACCCCACCTCCACCGCCAAGCGCTGGCCCTGGGCATGGCCGGCGGCGTTCTGATCGACCTATTCCTCGCCGGGCGTATCACCCTCGATTCCTACGCCGACCGCCCGGCCGCGGACCGGTGGCTACGCCTCAACTCCGAGCAGCCGGTCGGCGACCTGATCGCCGACACCGCCCTCGCCGCGATCCACTACTCGCGCGCCACCCCGACCATGAAGGCGTTCCTGCGCAGCTTCGCCGACGACCTGTACGAGCGCACGCGCGCCGGACTCGTCGCCGCCGGGATCCTGCACCACACCGCCCGCCGCCGCCTCGGCGGCCTGGTCCGTGCCGACGCCTACCTCGCCACCGACACCAAGTGGGCCGTCGTCGCCCGCTCCCGCCTGCGCTACCTCGCCGCCGGCCGCGAACCTCCCGACAACCACACCGCCGCCCTCGCCGGACTCGTCGCCGTCCTCGGCCTGGCCGACCACCTCTACCTCGACGACGACACCACCACTGTGACCGCGCACCTAAAGACCATCGCCGCTCAACACCACCGACCCATCCGGGAAATCACCGCCGCCGTCGACGCAGCAGTCGGTGACCTCGCCACCGCCACCTACCGATGACCGACGAGGAGACAACACCACCGTGGACCCCAGCCTTCGTATCCGTGCCGCCCGCTGGCCAGACAGGCAGACCGTCGCCGCATTGATCGCCGACGCCCTACACCCCAGCCCGCTCGCCGCCTGGCTGGTGCCGGACCCGGCGCAGCGCCGCCAGGTGCTGACCGGCGTCCTGGCGGTATGGGTAGAGCACGCGATGTTCTTCGGCGATGTACACCTCGCCGACGACCTCACCGCCGCCATCGTCGGCTTTCACCGCTACCGGCCGATCCCGCCACCGGCCAACTACCCGACCCGCCTCGTGAAGGCCGCTGGATCACATGCTGACCGCTTCATCGCCCTTGAGGGCCTACTCGCGCAGCAGCAGCCCACCGAGCCGCACTACCACTTGGCGTTCCTCGCCGCATCTCCAACCCATCAGCAGACCGGTCGCGGCGGTGCCCTGCTGGCTCGCCACCGCGCCCGCCTCGACCGCATCGGCCTGCCGTCCTGGACCGCCGTCACCGCAGACGCGGAGCACCTGCTCACCCGCTACGGGTACACGCCCCGCCGGCCCCTCACCGTGCCGGACGGGCCGAGCCTGCGCCCCATGCGCCGGAACCTTCACCAAGCCAGCAGCCCGACGCCGATCAATCCCACGCGACCGGTGGGCAACCGCTGGCAAGACCAGCACGCCTAACCCGTCCACCCCTCAACGGACAGAGGCTCAACCATGTCCCTCCATTCCGTCGGAGACTTACCAAGCGCCCCTGACCAACAGTGTTGTCCAATGCTGCCCGGCTCAGACCTGATCATCAGTACGTTCGATGGCCGCCCAGAGGTTCCGCCAAAGGTTTGGGCTGTACCCCTTCATGTGGCATCCCGGCTCGCCTCGCACCATCGCGAACAATGGGCGGCGGAGACGATCTCCCGCGACCCATCCGCTGACGATCACGCAGTGGCTGACGCCAAGAGGTCGATCGACCGCCTCAACGCCACCCGCGTCGCTCTCATTGGTGAGATCGACTCATGGGTCGAGCAGGTGATCCGGCCTTCGCGCTGGGCACCGTTGCACACCGAGACGATCGGCTCCGTGATCGACCGCCTGGCCATCGCCTGGGTTCGGTGGAGGAGATTCTCGGAGACCGGCCACCTGGGCCTGCGCGACGTCGATGCTCCGCTGGCGCTCCAGCAGTTCACCGAACTCACCGAGGCCTTCGACACCCTTGTGCTCGACATCCATGAAGGTCGCCGCCGAGTTCCTCACTGGCGCACGCTGAAGAGCTATCGGGAGCCGCGATGAGGATCGCCGTCACCCTCAACGGTGCCGACAACGTCGGCAAGACCACGAACGCCCGCTGGTTGGCCTCGGCGATGCCGGACGTCGAGTTCACCGGGACAGTCGATCGGTGGGACCGGCGGTGGGCCGAGGTGTCCCGACGAGACTTCAGTCAGTGGTGGTTCGTCGACAGCACCACCGACGAACACATCGACCTCGTGTTCAGCTCCCACGCCGCGCGGAGCGTCGGTGGTGGTCCCTTGGCGTTGGAGGACCGGGGCTGGCCGATGCTTGTGGCGACCTGCGCGGCGACAGCGGCGGTCAAGGACGGCATCTCCACCGCCGAGGCGCTCGCACAAGTCGAGACCAAAGCACGTCGCTACGCCCCCGCGCCGCGCCGTGAGCTGCACCTGCTGCTGCGCCATAGCAACCAGTCGGCGGCCGAGGCGCACCACGCCATCGCGCGTGAGGTTGTGCCGACCACCGAGCGTTACGTCGAGTATCAGCGGCGGCTGGCCGAAGCGATTGATCTTCAAGTCGATGACGGGGAGTACCAGGCCATCGTGGTGCGCGGAGACCGCCCGCTCCTTGATGTGCAGCGTGAGATCCGCGAGGCCGTGGCGCAACTCGACGTGCCCGTCGCCCCGCTCCCACCGGACCGGATCGAGCACCTGTGGGTGCTCGCTGGCATGTCCGAGAGCGGCAAGAGCACGGTCGGTGAGTTGCTCCGCACGGAGCACACAGCCACCCGCCTGAAGATCGGCTACCTCATGCAGCTAGCCGCTGAACGGCAGGGAGCGACCGATCCGTATCGCGATTGGAACGAGGGCATCCAGGCGCAGATGCTCTCGGAAGAGATCCTGCGGTTCGCCGCACAGAACCCGGGCTCACACCGGATCAGCCTGGAGAGCGCCCACCGCTTCGACGCAACAGCACACCTCCGCAGGATCTGGGGCCAGCGCTGCGAGATCCTGTTCCTCCGCCTTCCGGACCGGCTTCGCGCGCAACGCGCCACCGAGACCATGAAATCGCTCTCCGCCCGCGACGCGATCAAGCAAAGCCGGGGCGGAGACCGCATCGCGTTGATCGCCGACACGGTCATCGATAACGGCCGCAGCCTGGCCGCGCTGAAGAGGGCGGTCACGGAAGTTGTTCACCGCAGGGCGGTGGCCAAGGTTCCACCGCACGCTGACACGGCCATCCCTGAGGCTCTGCAACCGGTACTCGCGGACTGCGTCGCCAGACTGACCGATTCTGAGACCGCGCTCGTCGCCGCCACCGGGAGCCTCGCCCATCAGAGCTGGCAGCCGGGATGGAGCGATATCGACCTCCTTGTCGTACGCGACACGCTGCCGCTGGACTGGCTCCAAAGCAGGCATGTACCTCAGAGCGGACCGGCGGGCGAGAAGATCGCGCTGTCGTCGTTCACCACCCGGGAAATGCTCACCGGGTCGGTCCCACCCCGAGTACTGCACGCGGTGCGGCAGATAGCCCACGATGGCCGCGGCCTGCTCTACCGCCGAAGCGACCTCGTACTCAACGCCTTCGACGCACCAACCGACGACCGCGCCTCACGCAGCGAACTGCCGCTCGTGGCGATGGTACTGCGGCGACTCGCCGCGAACCCCGAACCCGATGTCCGCGCTGTCTACAAGCACGTCGTGCTGATCATGAAGATCATCCTGCGCGCCGACGGGGTGGACCTCGACGGCAGCGAGGAGGTTCGCCTCGCCTTCACCACCAGCCATCCGGACGCCGATGTCGACCTCCCGGCAGTGGCCGAGGTCAGCGGCGACCGGTGGCGACAGGACGAAAACCTCTCCCATCGGGTCTGCGGAGCCACCGCCCAAATCCTCGCCTACCACGACAAGCTCGGCCGCACGGCTGCGTCCGACACCCCCAAGACGGAAGGATCAGATCTTCGATGACCACTGCCTTTGATGAGGTTCTGCACGCCGATCGAGTGACCCGGCTCGGGGTGGGAGACACCACTCGTCCGGTCCGCGTCGTCCACGGTCTCGATGGCATTCGCACGGACGTGGCCGTGGAACAGGTACTTGCGACGGGGCGCAGCTTGTGGCAGCGATGGTGCGAGCATCCGGCGTTTCGGCCGCACGATCTTCTCCTGGGCCTGGACGCCGGCGGCATCGTGCCGACCATCGCGCTGGCCTGGGCCAGTGGTAGCCACTATCGGCTCGCCTGGAAAGTCAACCTCGACCTACCCGGGAAGCTCGTGTTCCACGAGCCGCATGCCCGGCGTCTTGAGGTCTTCGCCTACGGCGACTTCACAGGACTGCGCGTCCTCATCGTGGACGACGAGATCACCACCGGACTCACTCTGGCCAACCTCGTCGAGGCGCTTCGCGCGGCCGGCGCCGACATCACCGGCGCGCTCTGCCTCGTCGAAGACACCGCCGGCGAGGGCCGACAGCTACTCGAGCGCAACGGGGTCCCGCTGTGCGTACTGACCACGCTGTGACCCTCGCCGAGGAACCGGTGCGCCACCGCGGCGGGCGGTACCTCGTCCGACGTGAACAGGCACCGGTCGGCCGGCTCCTGCCGTATCGACGGGCCAACGGAGAGACCCCGCCCCGACGGGCACGAATCGACGCGGTACGTGAGAACGGGTGGCGCGTCGACTTCGGCTCTCGCGGACTCGGCGACCTGCTGCTCGGCCTCGCCATGGCACAGGCGCTTCACGACGCCACCCACGATCAGTTTGACGCCCTGGAGTACGCGGGCAGCCGGGCGGATCTGATCGCCCGGTGCACCCTTCCAGTCACGGTCGCATACGGCGACGGGCACACACTGGGTACGCGCGGCAGCGACAACGCCTTGGAGTTCGACGCGGTGCCGGAATCGCCTCCAACACTGCTCGACCTCGTCGACGCCGACATGGTCGAGGTCCATGCCGCCCTGCCGATGCGCTACTACCTCGACATCGAGCAAACCCTCGGCGTCAGGCTCCCCGCATCCGATGACCCGTGCCCCAGGTTCCGGTCGTCCGTCGCAGCGCCAGAAGCATTCCACGTGGTCTTCGTGGCCACGACGAGTCGCCCCGACCGCAAGGACTACGGCATCGACAACTTCGGCGCCGTCGCCGAACACCTGTCGGCCCGCCACTCGAGCGCTTGGCGCTTCAGCCTGTTGACACCACCGGGCCACCAGCCTCCGGCATCCGTAGGGCGGATTGAGGGACTTCACGGACCAGCAGCGGTCGACTGCATTGACCTTTTCGCCACCGCCGAGCTGGTCATCGGTAACGACACTGGCCTGACCCATCTCGCCGCGCTCACTCTCCGAGCGGACGGCACCCAGCCGCATGTGGTCGGCCTCTACGGACGACACGGCTACGCCAAGTGGATCACCGGATCACCGCGCCATAACGCGGTGGCCACCCCGTTCTCGCACCTGATGTCGCTCGCCGACGCGTGTCCCGTGCGGGACCGCTACGACGACACCGTCTGGTCCACCGCGAGCGACCTTCGGGCCATTCCCGCCAAGGACATTGCCGACTTCGCGGGGCAGTGCGCCGGGTGGTGGCAACGATGATCCGGGTCGCCCGCTACCGCCGCTTCACCATGAACCGCACGTTTCACCTCGACATCGGCTCACACCGCCTCTTCGCCAAGGTGAACCCGAACCCGGTGGAGGCCGCCGCCGAATCCGCCGGATACCAACGAATCCGCCACCACTACCGGGTACCAGGGCTGCATTCCCAACACCGCATCGGGCACTGGACCCTCACCCTCTACGACCGCCACCAACCAGATCTTCCGGACACCGGCCTGCTTCTCGACGCTCTCACATCGACCGACGCAGACAGCACGGCCAACCTCGATCGCGGGCTAGACGCGATTTTCCAGCACTACCGCCGAACCATCGACGCGACAATCTGCCGCGTCCCCGCCTCGCGCACCAACGGCAAGCTCTACCGCGACCGGCTCCAGCCCCGCGGCAGGCTGGACCACTACTACGGCCACGACCCGATCGTGCTCAAACTGGCCGACGCCGACGGTCTCCGACCCACCGAGCTGCGAGAGACCACCCTCATGGTCAACGGACAGCCCCGACGGCTCGACTTTCCTGCCCTTGTCAGCGAGCTACGCGACGCCTTCCACCCCGACGAGCAGGTCTGGGCCGCGATAACCCAGGGCGACCCCACCGACTTCAACATCGGCCTCGACGCCGACAGCAGGCCCGTCTGGTTCGACTACGACACCGCAGGCCTCAACGCCCTGCCCGGCGAGATCGCCTGCTTCCTCTGGTACCAGAGACTTCACGGCGCCTGGCTCGTCCCGCACTACAACACCGCCGCCTACGCCGACCACACGATGGCGCTCGCCGAAGCTGTCGAACCCACCGTACGGCTCAAGAGACTCTCCGACCGATCGGTCGGCATCGACTACCAGCACCAACCATCGCCGGCCCGGCAGCAAGCCATCACCCGATACCTCACGACGCTCGCCCGGCCGCTCGCACTCTCCGCCGCCACCGACCTACTCACCTGGATACGCCCATACCTCGCCATGCGGATCCTCGCGGTCTACCCACTACAGCTCCTGGAACCCCGCGACGCCGCTCTGTCGCTGGGCCTGCTCGCCGACCTCTACGCACCCGACGCCGACCTGGAACAGAGCCTCGGACTCACCTCTCGTGCGCCGACGGAGCCGCCCTCATGAGCCGCTCCATCGCCGTCATTACCGGAGCAGGCACCGGCATCGGCGCGGCCATCGCCACCCGGCTGTCCGCCGACTTCGACCTCGTCCTGACCCACCGCCAGGACGACGCTGACCTCGCTGCGGTCGTCGAGGCCGCCCGCCGCCAAGGCGCGCAGACCCACACCATCACCGGAGACCTGACCGTCGCCGACACCCAGACCGCACTCCGCGTCGCGATCGAGCAACACGCCACCCGGCTCGCGGCCCTGATCAGCAACGCCGGCGCGTACCCTCGCGTCCCTTGGAGCCGGACGGACCCCGACGTCCTTCGCGACCAGCTCGAACTCAACCTCGTCACGCACGCCGCTGTCATCCGCGCCGTCACGCCGGCATTCATCGATAACAACTACGGGCGTATCGTCGCGGTCTCCTCAGTCATGACCCAGCTCGGACGCGTCGACCTCGCCGCCTACATCGCCGCGAAAAGCGGCCTGGAAGGACTCGTCCGCGCGCTCGCCCGCGAACTCGGCCCCCACAACATCACCGTCAACACCGTGCGGCCCGGCTCAATCGAGGTCCCCGCAGAGCACAGCGTCGTACCCGATCACGAGGCCATGGTCCGACGCCAGCTCGACCGACAGTGCATCAAACGACGGGGCCAACCCTCAGACGTCGCCGCCGCCATCGCCTTCCTGGCCTCACCAGCAGCGGGATTCATCACCGGCCAAGCGATCAACGTCGACGGCGGCTGGCACCTGTCATGACGACCCTCTGGATCCGCCACGGAACCAGCCTCGACGGAATCACCCGCCCCCACGCCCACGCCCGACCCGAGACGCCACTCACCGCGCGCGGCGCGGCACAGATCGCCGCCACCGCCCACACACTTCGTGACCGCGGTATCCGGCCTGCGATCGTGTTGACCAGCCCGCATCCGCGCGCCACCACAAGCGCAGAGATCCTGGCCGCGCTGCTCGGCGTACCGCTCGCCGCGCCGAACCCGCTGTACGCCGAATGGCGGGCCCCCGACTGCGTCCTCGGCAAAGGACCTGACGAGTACCCACTCGAGTACCAGACCTGGCGCAGGGACCGGCTCCGCGACCCGGACTCGGCCCTGGCCGGGGGCGAGAGCCTTACAGCGCTTTACGAACGGGCGATGGCAGCCGCGACTGTCCTCGGACCTCCGGTCGAAGGAAATGACGCCTTGATCGTCTCGCACCGAGTGCTCATCGGCGCCGTCGCGGCGATCATCGCCGGAGCGAGCCGCCCCCAGGACTTGTTCCAAGCCGCGCGCCGATTCACGCTCGCACCGGCAGGGATTTGGCCCGATTCAGGTCAACTCCGATAGCAACGCGTCAGTGTTCGCGAGGATGAAATCCTTCAGAGCCTCAGGCTTCAGATCCACCTCAGGAAGGCGGTCGACAGCCACCCGGTCCAGGCAATAGCCACCCCGGCCAGCATCCGTGAACTCCGGACCCGTACGGGCACTCTCGTCAACCCGTCTGAGCCGGCAGGAGACGAAGTGTTGTACGGACACCCCCTCGCCCGACGGCGAGCTGAACAAGAACACCTGGCTGAGCTGCTCTGCCTCGGCGCCCAACTCCTCCCGCAGCTCACGGCGCAGGGCTGCATCGAGGGATGCATCCGTCGGCTCCAGGCCGCCACCGGGCGCAGTCCAGTAGGGAGCTTGGCCGGGCTTCGTCCTCTTGATCAACACGAGCTGATCGCGTTCGTCCCACAGAATCGCTCGTACCGACCGACGCACGACCTCACGCATGTGGACCTCAATCAGCAGTAACCGAGACCTGGGCGGATCGAAGTTACCGCGAGATCGCGCGAGTGCAAAATGCTTGAAGCTAGGAAGCCGGAGCGTAGCGAAGGCCAGTCGGGCAAGTGGCACGTCGTGGCGATGGTGTCATCGGCGAAGGCGACAAGCAGATCTATGGCCCGCGTAGGTAGCGCGTCATAGAGTGGCTGCCGGCGGCGCGAAGGCGGCGAGTCGAATGAGCGGGTCACCTTTTGATTCCACTTCCGCTTCGAGCTGCGGGCAACATATCAGCGGAACAATTCGTCCATGCGTTCTGCCATCTGTACGGCTTGTGGCCACCCCGCGCGCACAAATCGTTCGAGCAGGACGCGTACGGCGGTAACGCACTCAGGGTCGCCCAAGACGAGTTCCCGGTGGTCGGCCACGAAGCGATTGATCAGCTTGAGGGCGGCGTCAACGCCGAGCGACTCGGCGACGTAACCCTGATCCTCGATGATCGCCCGCATCGTTAGGAGCAATGCCGGCTTGGGCTGGAACGTGCTTAGGTGCTCGACCGTCTCGATGATGTGGTGCGTGACCGCCGGGTGGTGCACCTGGCGAATGCCGTCCAGAAGTGGCAGCGCGAGCTTCGCGAAGAGGAGCGGGTCACCGAATTCTCCGCGAGAACCCTGCTGTCTATCGAAGGCGCCGCTGGCTAGGTAAATTTCCTGAGCGACTGCGTCAGCCACGGTCAGCGCGCTCTCCATTTGCGTGGGCTCGACCCAAGCGGGTTGGAGCGGTTTCAAGGTGAGCGTCAGCAGCTCGAATGCCTTGCGTTGTGCTCCTTGAAGGGAGGGGTCGGCCGGATTAAGGAGATCACGGAGGTGCCTCGCTATCACGATCACCGCAGCGGCATGGTCGGTAGGGCTCGAAAGCCACGCTCGAACCGTGGACCTGGCAAAAGGACTGTCGTATAGGACCGCAAGGGCTGTCAGGCACTGAACCACAGCCTCAGATGGGGTGTCATGAATCTTTGTCGGATCATGGCCCGGATCGAGCAGATAAGGCCAATCAGGCATGGAGGTCAAGCGGGCGAGTATTCCATCCACGTCAAAGGGTCGACTATGCACATAACGTGCCATCACATGGACTAGCACTGAGGCGACGTGGTCGTCGGCTTCGGCTGCGAGCCGGCTCTCGACCTGGGAGAGAAGTTCGTTCGGCTCGGTGAAGATGAGGCCAATGGCGGTCGTGCTGAGGTATCGGTACGTCCACTCGCTGCTGTCGAGATGGCTGAGCAGATGTGCACTTAGCTGGTCACCGTGTGCGCGCTGCCACTCGGGTCGCGTGAGGAGAGTGCGAGCGGTGCTCAGCGCTCCGCTTTCGGGTGTGCACGACCAACTCGCGAACCGGTTGTTGTTGATGCCGGGCAGACTTCCGGCGGGGCTGGGCTTCGGCATGGCCGCCTCGACGGCCTCGAAAATCTGTCGACCGAGGACCGTGTTCGGCAGAACCTCCGGCAGACGAGCGATGTGGTCGGCGGCTCGCAGCAGGCGTTCATGCAACTGCAGGTTCGTGGTATCCGCAGCGCACGTGGCGATGAGCTGCGGCCACATGGCCACCAGCTGCCGGCTCGCGGCGTCACGGTTGTCTGACTGGTTGGCGGTCCCGAGGGCCTCGTCGACCTGCCGGAGGAGCCGCGCCTCGGGGGACGCGTCAGTCGCGCCCATCTCAGGCTCCACACGACGTGACTTGTCGTTCGGAACCAGGATGGGGGGCAACGGGCAATTTGTATCCTCGCTGGCCCTTCCAGACGCGAGGGCGCTCAGCAGCGCTTCCTGCCGCACGCGGAGGCTGTCCCGCCGTGGCTCCGGGTCGGCTGTGCCGGGTTCGGTCGCCGCGACGATGGCCTGCTCCAGCGCGTCGCGCTCGGACGCGGAGAGCAGTGGGGACAGGCGGGCGGCGACGTGGCCAGCGGCCGGCCATGTCTGGCTGTGGGCAAAGAGCGACGGACTCGCCAGCGCCGGCCGGAGGGCGTGCGCGAGCGCTGGTGACTCGCTTGTCGCGGCTCGGTGAAGCAGCCGGTTCCACACCTCGGCGTGGGTGAGGCAGTCGATGAGCAGATCGATCGCATTGCCGCAGTCCGGCGCGAGCTTCTCGATGCCGTCGACGAGGGCGTCGGCCATGGCGGGGAGCGAGCGATGACCGCCCGCGTGCCGCAGGTCGCCGCTGTACCGTACCCACGGCCGCTGGCTTGCCTGCGACTCGATGCTGCCGTACTGAAGCACTCGACGGGATTCAACAATTTTGATAAGGAGCCTGGTCGCCGCGACGACGTCCACCGCCGCCAAGGCGGGGAACGCTTGGCTGACCTGGTACTGGGTGCTCTCCAGATCCTGCTGGCGGTTCGATATGAGCGGAAGTATTTGACTGTTGAGCATGTTCGTTGACTGCGTCCGGTCGTCCTCGAAGAGCCACACGCTTGCGCCGAGGTCGACGGCGAGGCCGGAATCCTGGGCTGCAATCTGCGGTAGAACGTTGATCAACGGACGGACGGCTCGAACGCCCCAACCGCGCAGCGCGGGTGGGGCGATGACCAGACGGATGGTGTCGGCGGTCGCGGCAACGTCGAGGGTTGCCGCGGCGGCTAGCGCACGGCCCCCGGGATCGGCAAGATTCGCGCGATGGGGGTCATTCACGTCGGCTAGACCAACGATCACGGCGGCGATAGCGGCGCTGACCCAACCGCGGGCAGCAAGTGTGCCGGCCATCGGCGCTTGATCACCCGCCGCGCGGCGGCCAAGCTGCGCAACAAGAAGCGCCAACCCTACGTCGTCATTGTTCACGCTGTGCAGCGCAAGTCCCACCAAGAGCTCCCCGAACGCGTCCAGTGCGGCGGGGCCCGCCTCGGCAGCACCAAGCCCGGCTGCGACCAGGAATGCCAGCCCGCGCGCATCGTCGACCGTCCAGGTTGCATGGTCTGTGGTCGCGAGACAGGCCGATTCGAGTAGTCCCAGCTCGGCTGCGGCGCGTAGCTCGTGAGCGGCGATCGTAGCGGCCGCTGCGGCGGCCAGCATGTGCCCGGATTGCTGCGCGGCGAGTCGTAGGGCGAGCCGCCAATAGCTCGTCCGGCTCGGATCGGCGTGCCAGGCGATCGCTAGGCGGTAGTCCAGACTCGGACGGAGGACCATGACGAGATCCGGGTCCTTGTCGAGGCTGTCAGCGACACTGTCCGTGATGCCAAGATCGCCGAGCGCGATGATCGCGGCGGCGTAGTCGAACAGGACGGGGTGGGCGAAACCGAGCGGCTGGCTCGCCGCCCACGGGCTGGTTGGGCTTTCTCTCAGCACGCCGTCGCGGAGCAGGCCATCGAGGACGGTCAGCATGGCCGCCTCACCGAGCTGCGAGTCGCTGACCTGCTGGGAGCGAGCGTTGACCATTGAGGTGACCAGGGTCTGCAGCACGCGCTGCCGTACTCGCCCGTCGGGGGCATCGACGACGCGTAGTCGCCAGAAGCGGGTGAGTAGATCCAGGCGGCTGCGGATCTGGGACACGTCCAGATCCGCAGAGATCAGCTCGCCCACCAGGTTCAGGTTGAACGGGTTGGCCAAGAGTTCTGCCAGACGATTGTCGGCCCGGTCGAGCACCCTATCCATTGAAGGGCTGGCGCCGCGTACCGTTGCGATCTCTTCCGCCGTCAGGTCGCCGATCAGTAGGTGGGCGACCTGGGAGAGTTCCGGGTCGAGGTGGCTGGGGTCGACTGGCGTCCCTGCGAACATCGTTCGCCAGCGAGGGCCGTGACGAAGGTCGAACGACCGGATGCTGCCGATGATCCGCCAGCGGGTTTCGCGCAGACGCTGGCCCAGCTCGGGCAGCCAGCTCGACGCCTCGACGCCTCGGGTCTGATCGATCCCGTCGAGCAGCAGAAGTCCGGGGCGCGAACCCGTCCAGCCCGTCAGGACCTCATGTAAATCATGGTCCAGGTTGAGCTCGGCGCGGGTGTCACCGGCCGTGCCCCGCAGTTGGTGGTGCGTCAGGTAGACGACGTCGGCCGCCTGGCGGTCTGCGAACCGGTGCAGGACGACCGACTTGCCGGCACCCGGATCGCCGGTGATCGCCACGTTGCCTTCGGATACGTCGAGCAGTTCCGACACGGCCCGGCTTACCTGAACGTTGCCTTCCGGCGCGGTGAGGGTGAGATTCGTAGGCGGCGAACCGAGATTGCCGGTCGTGACCGCTTGGAGCCGCTGGACGTCCCGGCGCAGCCGCGCTACGGGCGTGAGGTGAAGGCCCAGGGTCTCCAGTTCCCGGACCAGGTCGGCGCGCTCCACCCATGAGCGCTCGGCGGCCAGCCGCTGTCCGATCAGTTCCAGTTCACGCCACAGGTGAAGCGCCTTGTCTGGATCTCTTAGAAGATCGCGAAGATCCAGGAGGAGGGCACGGAGATCGCTGCCCTCATCCCGTAGGTCGAGCGCCCGCACGGCGAGCGGACGGAGCAGCGATCTCAGGACGCTCTCGTCGGCAGTCGTGCCGTGACGCTTGGCCCATAGACGTTCCAGGTGTCCGCGCAGGGTGCGCAGGGAGGCTTGTTCGTTGGCATTGGTGGCTGCCTCGGCCAGGGGAACAGCTTCAGGCCAGGTACGCAGCCGATCGACGAGCCGGGCCATCGCGGCGGCGATCGTGCTGGGGGCCTCTTCGTTTGTCAGGATCACCACTCGGTCGACGCGAGGGTCGAGTGGCCGCAGTTCATCCTGGTTCGGCGGCCGGCCGGGAACGCCCTCCGCATCGATCGCCACCAGCTGCTCGAGTGCCGCAGCAAGATCACTGTCCGGATGGTCACTGCGCGCCAGTCTCTTCTTCGCCTGGACGCAGACCCAACCCGTCGCGTCGGTCAGCCCGCCGACGTCATCCACGGGGCGGCCGGTCTGGCTGCCTACGCCGAGCACCAGCCGGCCTGAGGCCCAATCCGGCAGCGCCGTCTCGGCGAGCATGTGAGCGGCCAGCCATGCAACACATCGGTTCTCATGCAGAACACCACCTGTAGTGCCGGACCCGCCGGCCGACGACTGCGTCACCTTGCTATCTCCCAAAGGCATCGAAGTTGCCGCCGACCGAAGTCCCATGCCTGGACCATGACGGAGTTCTCAGGATGATCCGGAACATGCGCGATCCGCGCCGACCACTCAGCCTGCTGATTTGTTGCGGCGATGAAGCGCTTGCACACGCCGTTCACGTCAGGCAGCCTAGGTCAACCGTCCGACACCTGGGCTGAACCCCGATGGGCCTTCGTATCGCTCAAGCCTTATCGGGGTTGAGTGCGCTTAACGCCCGCCCTGCTGCTCGGTCGATCCCAAACGCTGGGCCTCTCGCGGATCGTGCCATAGGCAAACGGTGGCGGACGTTGTGATTAGGCTAGCCGTGCGGCCGCATCACCGGTCGCCCCCGCTACGAGGTTTGTAGTGCTGGGCCAGGGTACCGAAACCCGAGTGATCGACTATCCCGGCCAACGGTGGCGTGCCTGAGCCAACGCGAGCGTCTCTGGTTCCTTTCGGAACCTGACACTCGCTTCAAGTCGGCACCCTTAAAGGCCGACGCCGGTCAGGGGTTAGTTTGCCGCCGGTCGATGTCTTTGATGTAGCCATGCAGGGTGGTGGAGCCGTCCTTCCAACCGCCGGCGCGTGCGATGCGCAGGAGGTCGGCGCCGGTGCGGTAGGCCTCGGTGGCGAACCCGCGGCGCAGGCTATGGCCGGACCAGGCGGCATGCGGGTCGAGGCCGGCAGCGGCTGCGGTGCGGGCGACGATCAGGGCGACTGCCTGGCCGGTGAGCCGGCCGTCCGCGCTGCCGCGGCCGGTGGGCACGAGGCCGAGCCGGCCGTGCCGGTCTATGCGTACTAGTAGTGCTTTGTTAGGTCGGCGTGTCGTGGGGTCATCGGGGCGGTCTGGGTAGTTCGATGTTGCGGTGACCCCTGACGAGCTTTCGGTTGTGCGGCAACGGCTTGAAGCGTTCGCCGTGGATG
>NZ_QGSZ01000295.1 GCF_003857055.1 Micromonospora inaquosa
AGCCCCGCCGCCCCCGGCCGGTCGCCGGCCTCGACCAGGCCCAGATGGACAACGCGAAAATCATCGTGGACGTCGGCCTGGAGATGAAGATGCCGCGCCGCGCACTGGTGGTGGCACTGGCCACCGCCATGCAGGAGAGCAACCTCTACAACCTGGCCAGCGACGTCCTCCCCGAGTCGGCGCAATACTCCAACCAGGGCAGCGGCTCCGACCACGACTCGGTCGGGCTGTTCCAGCAGCGACCCAGCAGCGGCTGGGGCACCGTGGCCCAGCTGATGCGCCCGTCGTACGCCGCGCGGGCCTTCTACAGCGCGCTCAACGAGATCCCCGGCTGGCAGGACATGAGCGTCACCTCCGCCGCCCAGGCCGTGCAGATCTCCGCCTACCCCGACGCGTACGCCCAGCACGAGGACCGGGCGACCACCGTCGCGGCGGCGCTCACCGCCTGACCCGGCCGCCGCCCAGTCCCGTGCCCGCCGGCCTCAGCGACGGCCCGGCGGCGGCTCCGCGCCCGCGTCCGGCCTACCGACTCCAACGCGACGGCCCGGTACCCCGGCCGCCGCGGTCGGCGTGTCGGCGGGCACCTGATCGACCGTCACCTGACTGAGGATCTCCTCCACCCGCGCCTCACGCCGTCGACGGGCGTCCAACGCCGCCTCGACGTCACGTCGGGCCTGCACGGCCTCCGCGTACGCCCGCTCCCGCACCCGCCGCGCCTCCTCGCGGGCCGCGTCGAGCTCGACGCGGGCCTGGGCCAGGATCTCGGCGGCCTCGCCCCGCACCGCGTCGGCGGCGTACCGGTTGACGACGGCGTCGCCCAGGTCCAGCCGTTGCAGGAGCCCACTGAGCCAGGCCGCCTCCTGGCGGATCTCGTCCCATTCCCGGGCCGCCCCGGCCGCGCCCTCGGCCCGCGCCGCGAGCCGGGACAGCCGGATCCCCAACTCGTCCAGGCAGTAATCCACCTGCCGCTGGTCGTAACCGGTTTCAACGACGGTGAACCTCATACTGTCGCCCCCCAGGCAGCTGCTGTTACTTCCCCACCTGGATCCTCGGCCGGGACCGCTCGCGCCGAGGATGTTCGGGGAAAATATTCAGCATGCGCTCAGGTGGCGCAGGGGTCAGCCGCGCTTGGGCAGCACGACGACCCGGCCGAAGAACTCGTCGATGCGGCGGACCACATCGTTGAAGTCGTCCAGGTCGATCGGCTTGGTGACGTACGCGTTGGCCTGCAAGGTGTAGCTGCCGACGATGTCGGTGTCGGCGTTGGAGGTGGTCAGCACGACGATCGGAATGGTCCGCAGATCCTCGTCCTGCTTGACCGCGCCGAGCACCTGCCGACCGTCCATCCGCGGCATGTTCAGATCCAGCAGGATCACGTCCGGTCGGTGGGCCTGCTCATGCCGGCCCTCGGCGCGGAGAAACTCCATCGCCTCCTCGCCGTCGCTGACCACGTCGATGATCTTGTCGACGTCGGAGTCCGCCAGCGCCTCCTCGATCATCAGCACGTCACCCGGATCGTCGTCGACCACCAGGATGCGTACCGGCTGCGGGCTGTCTACGCCCATCACTACCTGCCTCAGAGTCGGCGGGGACGGGACCCTGACGGTCACCGCGTTGGCGGAAATGCTGGCGGGAAAATCTAGCCCATCAGGAAGCACTGCGGAACGCGGGGTCAACCGACTCCGGTTCGTAGCGCAACACGTCGGCGAGACCGGTCACCCGAAGCACCCGCTCGACTCTCCCATGGGCGCCGGTGAGTCGGAGCCACCCCCCGTCGGCCGCCGCCCGATTGTCGCCCCGGACGAACACGGCCATCCCGGTGGAGTCGCAGAACGTAAGGTCGGTCAGGTCGAGCAGCACTCGGGTCTCGCCCGCCGCGGCGAGCCGGTCGATCACGGCGACCAGCTCGGGGGCGGTGCTCAGGTCCAGCTCGCCCGCGAGCCGCAGGCAGACGCCACCACCGTCGCGCTCGACGTAGTTGACGCTGAACGTCACCGTTCTCCCCCTCGCTCCACCCACGGTGGGACGTTTGCAGTCTGGCAAGTATACGCAGAGCTGACTGCTCCGCCTCCGGGCGCGGTGATCAATCCGGAGCCACCAGCGGGTCGGTCAGCGGGACACACCGGGCAGCGCCGCGCATCCCAACGCCAGCGCCCGGGCCGCCCGGGGGAAGTCCCGCAACGCGGCGGCGTAGTGCTCCAGCGGCAGAGCGATCGCCCCGACGGGCACCCCACGACTGAGCAGGACCCCCGACAGCCACTGCACGAACTCGGTGAACAACGAGGCGTCGTCGACGTAGATCGCGGCGGCCAGAAAATCAACGATGTGGCCCAGGTCGCTCACTGTCGCGTCGAGCTGCGCGGCGGTGTAGGCCCGCGCCGCCGGCACCCGCTCCCGCAGCTCCGCCAACGCGCCGTCGATCAGCTCACCGCGACGGCGCACCAGGCTGGCGTACTCGTCGTCGGCCAGGTGGGCCAGTCGGGCCGGCGGCGCCCCGCGCAACGTCCGCTCGTCGGCGATCAGCTCGGCCGCCGATGGCGCGTCCGGTGCCCAGGCCACCCCGAGCCGGCGCGCCCACCGGCCGTCCGCGCCGAAGCCGCGCCCGCCGACCACCACCGGCACGTCCGAGCGGCGGCACGCCTCGATCATCCGGTGGGCGTGCGGCAGGCGCATCGGCAGCGCGCACGCCAGCGCGACCGCGTACGCGTCGTAGCGGTGCAGGTACGACACGAGGTGCGCCGCGGGCACGCTGGCGCCCAGGAAGGTCACCTGCCACCCGCGTAACCGCAGCACCTCGGTCACCAGCCGGGGCGGCAGCGCGTGCCACTCGCCGTCCATGCAGGCGACCACCACCCGGCCGCCGGTCGGCCGCGGCTTGACGTGCGCGGACACCGCCGCCACCACCTGCTCGCTGATGTGGGTGGCCGCGTGTTCCTGGGCGACGCTCCACTCGTTGCGCGCCCACCGCTCGCCCACCTCGGCCTGGGCGGGCGCGACCAGATCGAGCAGCACCCGCTCCGCCGCGACGCCGGCGTCGAGCAGGCCGATCGCCAGGTCGGTCGCGGCGTACTCGTCTGCGTCGGCGAGGTGGTCCAGGTAGCCGGGGTACGCCGCACCGAGGTCGGTGGTGGCCGTGGCAGTGGTCACGCGTCATTCCGCTCTGTTTGGTCGCTGCCGGCCGGCACCGAGCGCAGGTGCCGCCCCCCGCGCCGGCTCAGGCCAGCCGCCCGCACCGCCAGCACGGCGATGTCGTCGTGGTCGCCCTGTGCCAGCCAGTCGCAGGTGACCTGCTCGACCCGTTCGGCCAGGGCCGGCGCGGGCATCCGCTGGCAACCGGTCAGCGCGGTGACCAGCCGTTCGGGGCCGAACTGCTCGTCGCCGCGCCGGCCGCCCCGGGCCTCGGTCACACCGTCGCTGTAGAGCAGGCACGTCTCACCCGGCGCCAGTCGCACGGTCACCTCGCCGACGCGAGGGTCCGGCACCACCCCGATCAGCATGCCGCGCAACGGCACCACCTCCACCTCGCCGGAGGCGCGCAGCACCAGCGGCGGCAGGTGCCCGCCACCGGCCATGCTGAGGGTGAGGCCACCATCGCGCTCCGGGCGGGCCACGCCGAGCACTATCGTGGCGAAGCGGCCCTGACCGTGCGCCTGGGTGGTCTCCAGCAACGCGTCGTTGAGCAGCCGCAGCAACCGCGCGGGGTGCGACTCCAACCGGTGCAACGCCTGCAGGGACTGGCGCAGTTGGCCGGTGAAGACGGCGGCTTCGACGCCCTTGCCCGACACGTCGCCCAGGAAGAACACCGAGCCACCGTCGGTGAGCCGGTGCGAACCGTAGAAGTCCCCGCCGATGCGCAGCCCAGCCTGCGCGGGCCGGTACGCGGTGCCCCACTGCACGCCGGCGACCTCGACCGGCTCGACCGGCAGCAGGCTGGCCTGGAGGGTGTCGGCCACCTCCGCCTGGTCGCGGTAGAGCAGCGCGGTGGTCAACGCCGCGCCGGCGCGGCCCGCGAACGCTCGGATCAGCTCCACGTCGCCCTCGTCATACCAGCGGGTGGCGCGGCGGGCCACCAGAAGCACACCGACCGGTCCGTCCCGGCCCGGCAGCGGGACGACCCGGGCAACGCTCTCCGTGTCGGCGAGCCCCGGCAGCCAACCGGCGTCGACCGCCTGCTCGACCAGCCAGTCCACCGCGTGCGGCTCGGCCCCGGTGAACCCGTCGGCGATGGCTGTCGGCAGCTCGCCGCCGACCAGCGCGCCGCTCTCCACCGTCGGCGCATCGTCGTCGGCGCGCGCGGCCCGCCACCAGCGGGCGCGCCCGGACCGCGGGGCGAGCACCAGCACCGCCACCTCGGCCAGGGTTGGCACGGCGAGTCGAACGACCGCGGCGGCGGCCCGATCGGGATGCAGAGGGTTGCCCAGCTTGTCGCCGACCACCGCCAGGAACGCCGAGCGCGCCCGCTCGGCGAGCAGCGCGTCGGCGCGGCTGACGCTGTCGGTGACGTCCTCGACGTACCAGCAGCAGCGGGCACCGGAGAGCGGCACCCGGCGCGCGGTGAGCCGGCGCCCACGATGGGTGAACCCGCCGCCGGCATCGTCGCTCAGCCCGGGCACACCGGCCGCACTGAGCAGCTCGCCGGACGTCACCTCGGGCAACAACCGCTCGGCCACCGGGCTGACGTGGCGCACGACGCCCTCGGCGTCGCAGACCACCAGGCCCTCACGGAAATGCTCCACGACCTCGAACCAGTCGGGTGCGGCCCGGCCCAGGTCGAGGGCCGGCGGCGGAAGAGGCGTGGAGCGGCGAACGTCGGCGGACCACGCCGAGGGCCGTGTCGTGCTCGGCGTGGAGAGCCGTCCGTCGCCCGGGTCGAAGTCCCTGACGTCGGAAGCAGTCACCAGCGGAGCCTCACTCCTTGTCGTTCACCGAACCCGTGCTGTCATTCAGCGAACCCGTGCCGGAACCGACGTCCACTGTCAAGACTTTCCAGCCCACCCTACGCCCGAACCCGGACAGCGGCATCCCACGACAGGTGGCGGGCACCGCCACGGCGGGGGGACGCCGGACGGAGGACACGGGGTGCGCGTCGCCGTCCTCGCTTTCCGCGGCGGCCGAGCTGCGCGGCGACGCCCCGGTGCTGGTCGACCTGACGGGGGTGACCCTCTGCGACTCCTCCGGGCTCAGCGCGTTGCTGGTGGTGCACCGTTGCGCCGGGGCGATCCGACTGACCGGGGTCGGTCCCCAGCTTCAGCGGATGCTGGATCGCACCGGCCTGAGTGAGTTGCTGGCCGTGGCGCACTCCGACGACGACGTGGGCGCGATCGGCTGATCCGCAGGCCATCCCCGGACGCGAACGGGGGGTGGCCCCCGACCCTGGGACCTGGGGTCGGGGGCCGGAGGAATGTCTAGGGTGCCGTCATGGGCTGGAGCCGGGGGCCGTCCTCACGCAGCTCGCCGATCGGGGTCTCGTCGACGTCCTCGGGCTCCCCCGAATCGGGCGTCTGGTACAGGTAGCGGACGAACTGCCCACCCGCCTCGTTGTCGTCCGCGCCGGGCCATTGACCGATGCAGTCCATGCCGATCACCTCGCGGCCGGTCCCGTCGGCCTCCTCCAGCAACGCCCACAGGCTCACCGGGTAACACCTGGTGACCTCGGGCGTGAGCTGCCAGCGTGCGTACCAGCCGGGTCGGGCGGGGACGATCTCGATGACTTCCTTCATGACGACCCTCCTTCCGCGTACCTCGGAAGAACTCCGGTCCTGACCCGATCGTGCGGGCAGTGCGGGTGAGCACCCCTCACCCCCGGCGGATGAAGCGTGGCGGAGGCCGGTCCGACCCGGCCGGCGGCCCCCGTTTCGTCCTCTCCGACGGCGGGAAGGCGACTGGCGCAGCCACGATCCCCAGCGGAAGGGGTGCCACCATGCGCAAGCAGATGGAGGGCGACAACCAGCGGCGCCGGGCGCTGGCCCGGCAGGCCCGGGAACAGAGTCGCCAGCCCAGCGAGATCGGCGCCAGCCTGAGCGCCTCCAAGCAGCTCACCAGCCTTGAGGCGGGCAAGCGTGCCGGCCCACCGGCAGCCGGACCGCACAAACCGGACAGCACTCGGGGCGGGCCGGCACCGCCGCCGGTCGGTAGCGCCGACAATCCGCGCCCCCAGCCGTCCCCGCCGAGCGGCGCGGCCGGTGTGCGCAGCATGGGCTACCACGACCTGGTCGACGAGGTACGACGTCGCGCCGGGGTCGACTTCAAGACGGCCAAGGTGGGCACCGAGGCGACAGTGCTGGTCCTCGCGTTCGCCCTGGACGCCGCCGAACGGCAACGGCTGCTCGCCGCCGTGCCAGCGTCGCTGCACGACGTGCTGCCGGTCGACGGCATCGAGCGGCACCGGGACCTGCCTGGCTTCCTGGCCGAGGTGGGCCGGATCAGCGGCAACACCCCGGAGCAGGCCCGGTACCAGGCGGAGGCGACGATCGCCGCGCTCGCCGAGCAGGACGGCGACCTGGTCGAGTCGTTGCACGTACCCGACGGGTTGCGTGACCTGCTGAACCCGCCGGAGGCCGGCGGCGGCCTGGTGGGCGCCTCCACCACCACACCCACCCTGGACGCCGACGAGATCAGCGCGGCGCTGGACGACCTGCCCTACTGGGCCGGCGACACCCAGGGCCTCTACCGGGTGGTCGCGTTGCCGCCCGACAACCTGGACCGGGTGCTCGCCCGACTCGACCGGCTGCGCCAGGAGAACGGCCGCGGCCCGAGCATCGGGCGTCCGGGAGACACCGTCGCCGTGTTGACGGTGCGGACCAACCAGGCCAACGGGGTGACCGCGCTGGACGTGGACCTCGCCCGCCAGATCGATGACGCGATCGACGAGGTGGGGGCCGGGATGGCCGGCGGCTGACCGGTTACCGAAGCATCGACGGGCCGGCGGGCCGGGGAAACCCCGCTCCGCCGGCCCGTCCGCCGTGCCGGGGCACCGCCCGAGTGGACCGTGGCCTCGGCTAGCGTGCCGGACATGAACCGCGCCGCCGACCGGCTGGAACTGGTCGCCGACCCGGCCCGCCGGACCGGGCGGACGCTGCTGTCCGCCGGGGTCGAGCAGTCGTACGTGGATGTCGAGGACCCCCGCCACCTGCACTTCGAGTACGTCCGGCGGATCGCCTCGGCGGTGGACGTGGCGGCCCCGGCCGGCACGCCGCTGAGCGTCCTGCACTTGGGCGGCGGCGCGTTGACGCTGCCCCGCTGGCTGGCCGCCACCCGGCCCGGCTCCCCGCAACGGGTCGTCGAGCGGGACGCGGCGGTGGTCGAGCTGGTGGCCCGCGAGTTGCCGCCGCTGCCGGCGGAGGTGCGGGTGGAGGTCGCCGACGCCCGGGAGGCCCTGACCGCCACCCCGGCCGGCTGCTACGACCTGGTGATCGCCGACATCTACCGTGCGGCCCGGATGCCCCGGCACGTCCGCACCGTCGAGTTCGCCGCCGAGGTGGCCCGCGCTCTGCGCCCCGACGGGTTGTATCTGGTCAACGTTACGGACCTGCCGCCGCTGGTCGGCACCCGGGTGCAGGTGGCCACGTTGCGGGCGGTCTTCGCCGACGTGTGCGTGGTCGGCGACCGGCGGATGCTGCGCGGGCGCAGGTACGGCAATCTGGTGCTGGCCGCGACCTCCCGCCCCGGCGGGCTGCCGGTGGCCCGGCTGGCGGTGGCCGCCCTGCGCGACCCGGTGCCCGGGGGTCTGTTGCACGGCGCCGCGCTGGACACGTTCGTCGCCGGCGCCCACCCGGTCACCGACGCGGACGGCACCTCCCGCCACTGATCACCGTTGCGCCCCCGATGCCGGGTTTCCGACGGTGTGCCCGGGGAAGGTGCGCCGGATGAGCAACACCGACGATCGGGGCACCGCGCGCCGAACCCTGATCGTGATCGGCCTGGTGCTGGCGACCGCGCTCGCGCTGGGCTTCGTGTACGCGACCCGCCGGGTGCTGGTCTGGGCGGTGGTCGCCGCGTTCTTCGCCGTCGCGCTCAAACCCCTCGTCGATCGGCTGCAACGCCGCCTGGTCCGGCGACGGACGTTGGCCACGTTGCTGGTGTTCCTCGCCGCGTTCGTGCTGCTGGCGATCCTGGCCGCGCTCATCCTGGTGCCGTTGTTCGGGGAGTTGGGCCGCTTCGCCGACCGGGCGCCCGAGCTGTTGCGCGACGCCCGCGCCGGACGGGGCCCGGTGGGGCAGCTCCTGGAGCGCACCGGGGCGCGGCGCTACGTCAGCGAACACTCCGAGCAGCTGCGCGACCTGGGCGGGCAGCTTCGCCAACCCGCTGTCGGTGTGCTGCGCGGCGTCGTCGAGTCGGTCGCCGGGCTGGTCACGGTCATCGTGCTCGCGTACCTCATGGTGTTGGAGGCGCCGCGGATCACCCGGGGCCTGCTCGCGGCGGCCGGGGACGGTCAGGGCGAGCGGCTGCGCCGGGTGGGCCGGGAGGTGTCGCGCACCGTCACCGGCTACCTCACCGGGAACCTGCTGATCAGCGTGATCTGTGGGGTGCTGACCTACGCGGTGCTGGCCCTCACCGGGGTGCCCTTCGCGGCTGTGATCGCCCTGCTGGTGGCGGTGACCGACCTGATACCGCTGGTCGGGGCGACCCTCGGCGCGGTGATCGCGGCCGGCGCCGGCTTCCTGCACTCCCCCACCGCCGGGGTGATCGTGCTGGTCTTCTTCATCGTCTACCAGCAGTTGGAGAACCACCTGCTCCAACCGCTCATCCTGTCCCGCGCGGTGCGGCTGAACCCGCTGACCGTGCTGGTGAGTGTGCTGCTCGCGGCGGAGCTGGCCGGTCTGCTCGGCGCTTTGCTGGCCATCCCCGCCGCCGGCATCGTCCAGACCCTGGTGCGCGAGTACGGCCCGCGGCGGCTCCGGCCCGCCCCGCCGGCCGGCCCGTCCCCGCAGTCGGCCGGCTCCACCGACTGACCGGCGTGGGGCCGGTGCCAGCCAGCACCGGCCCGGCTGCCCGCTCAGCGGGACCGCGTCGCGACCTCGGGGGTGGTGCTCTCCAACGGCACCGCGTTCGCCGGCACCAGCCCCAACTGGACGGCGGACCGGGTCAACGCCGCGTCCAACGCCCAGTCGGCGCTGACCCGCGTGCGGTTTCCCGGCATCGCCATCAGGTGGTACGCCCGGGTGACCGCCTTGGCCGGCAACCCGGCCAGGTTGACCTGCAACGGGTTCGCCGCCGCGTCCTTGCCACCCAGGTCGACGACCCAGCCCAGGTCGTGGTGCTTGTACGGCTTGCGCCGGCCGAAACCGTACGACGCGGCGATGTTGTACGCGGCGCGCTTGCCCTGCCGCTGGGCGTGCTGGGCCGTCATCCCGCAGATCTTCCCCGGGTTGACCAGGTCGGGCACGGCGGCGGCGTCGCCGCACGCGTACACCTCCGGGTAGCCGGGAACGTTGAGGAACTCGTCGGTCACCAGTCGACCCCGGTCGGTCCGCAGGCCCAACTCGTTGACGAACGGGTCGGGGCGCACCCCCACACACCACACCAGGGTGCAGGTCGGCACGTACTCACCGTCGGTCAGCTTCACACCGTCGCAGGTCGCCTCGGCCACCGAGGTGCCCATCCGCACGTCCACCCCACGCCGGTTGAGCACCTTGTGCGAGGTGTCCGACATCCGCTTGTCCAACTCCGGCAGGACCCGCGACGCCACGTCGAGCAGCATCCAGCGGGGGCGGACGGTGAGCCGGGGCCGCTGGGCGTGCAGCGCGTCGGTGAACAGTTGCCCGTGCGCGGCGACCTCAGTGCCGGTGTAGCCCGCCCCGACGACCACGAAGGTGGCCCGGGCCTGCTGCTCGGCCGGGTCCTCGGCCTGCTCGGCCAACTCGACCTGACGGACGATGTGATCATGCAGGTAGACGGCCTCGGGCAGGCCGCGGAAGCCGTGCGCGTACTCGGTCACCCCCGGAATGGGCAGCAACTTGTTGACACTGCCCACGGCGAGCACCAACCGGTCGTACGCCAGCCGGTTCTTGTCCCCCTCGGCCTGGGTGAAGCCGACCCAACGGTTCTGCAGGTCGACGTGGTCCGCCTCGCCAATCACCACCCGTACGTTCTTGAGCGTGCCGGTCAGCGGAACGGCGATCCGTTTGGGCTCGACCACCCCGGCCGCGACCTCGGGCAGCAGCGGCAGGTACAGGAAGTAGTCGGTGGAGTTCAGCAGCACGATCTCGGCCCGGTCCCGGGCGATCCGGCTCAACGTCTTCGCCGCGTGGTAACCGGCGAACCCGGCCCCCACGATCACCACACGAGGTTTCGTCATTGCGGGCCGTTTCCCGTCGAAGCCGGCGACAAACGTCTGACGCGCCAACCGCGCTCGGCTCGGCCGTGGTTCCTGGGGAACCACCTAACAAGACGGCAACCTGGGTTTCGGCAACTTACCGGCGAGGTCAGAGCATTTGAAGTCGCGCAACACGTCCCCAATCCTCGGAGCTCACAGGTGCGGCGCGGCCGGGCCGACGGTCAGGCGGGGGTTGGCGCGGTGATCGCCCAGCGCTCGTGGTCGCGCCAGGCGCCGTCGATGAACAGGTAGTCCGGGGAGAAGCCCTCCAACCGGAAACCAAGCTTTCGGGCCACCCGCCGGGACGGCTCGTTGCCCGGCTGGATGTTCGCCTCCAGCCGGTGCAACCCGACCGAGGTGAACGCGTGGTCGATCGCCAGGGCGACGCCCGCCGAGGCGTGCCCGGTGCCGCTGTACGGCAGGAAGGCCGCGTACCCGAGGTAGCCGCCACGCAGCGCACCGAGCACGATCCCGCTGATGTTCACGTAGCCGGCGATCTCGCCGCTGGCCCGGTCACAGATCAGGTAGCCGGCGCTGTCACGGCGACGGATCCGGCGCAGATAGAGCTCGTACTCCTCCGGGGTGGCCGGCGCGGCCAACCACGGGTGGTGCAGGTCCCGACTGCGCTGCGCGGCGGCGACGAACTCGTCGGAATCGGTGGGCCGGGGCCGCCGGATCGCGGCGGGACCACCGGTACGCAGGTATCTCACGGCGGATCACTCTGACCGACCGGTGCCACCGTTGTCCAACCAGGCGTGGGGTGGCCGTGCTATCGGGACGTCAGCAGGCTGAACTCCTGACCGTCGGGGTCGGCCAGCACCAGTCGGCCTGGCCCATCCTGGCCGGTGTCGACCCGGGTCGCCCCGAGCGAGAGCAGACGGTCCACCTCGACCTGCCAATCCGTGTCGACAGCCGGGGCGAGGTCGAACCGCACCCGGTCCCGGCCGCCGTTCGGCATGTACGGCGGACCACCCCAGGTGATCTTCGTACCGCCGTTCGGTGACTGGATCGCGGTCTCCTCGCCCTGGTCCCAGACCAGCGGCCACCCCAGCGCCTCGCTCCAGAAGTATCCGACCTGCTGCGATCCGTCGCAGGCCAGCGCACCGACGAAGCCGCAGCCGGCGAGGAAGTTGTTGCCCGGCGCGATGACGTCGAACTCGTTGCCCTCGGGGTCGGCGAGCACCACATGATCGATCTCCGGGCCCTGCCCGATGTCGGCGTGCCGCGCGCCGAGCTCCAGCGCCCTGGCCACCGTCTGCCGCTGGTCCTCCAGCGAACTGCTCGTCAGGTCGAAGTGCATCCGGTTCTGGACGATCTTCGGCTGCCGGTTCGGGGCGAAGCGGAGGTGGAACTCGTTGTCGTTGCTGGGCAGGAGCAGGACACCGCCGTGTGGATCGTCGACGATCTCCCGACCCAGCAGCCCGGACCAGAACTGCGCGAGCCGCAGCGGCTCGCCCGCGTCGAAGGTGATCGCGAACAGGTCTGCGGTCATCGCTGCGCTCGTCTCCCATCCGACCGGACGCCGTGCCAGCCGTCGCAGCGGGATCCTAGGAGCCTGCCCGGGTCGACCGCACCCGAGTTTCGGGTCAAGCGGCAGTTTCGGGTCAAGCGGCACCACCGGGGCCGGCAACCGACGTTCGGGCGTAGTGCCGCATCTCCTCGATGTCCTCGACGTACGGCTTGATTGCGGCGAAGAACTGCCCGAATACCGGGCCGCGCCGAAACCCCTTCAGGTGCTCGTCCACCGATGTCCAGGTGATGCGCAGCAGGTAGCAGGCGGGGTCGTCCAGGCAGCGACTCAATTCGTAGTCCACACACTGCGGCGCGGCGCGTAACGCGCCAGCGGCCCGCTCGTACGCCGCCTCGAAGCCGTCCAGCCGTTCCGGCCGCACCCGGTACCTGATGTACTCGATCACCATGGCCACAGCTCAACACCCGCAGCAGCGATGATCAAGTACGCACTTTTTGGTGCGTACCGAGGGAGGCCACGATGCCTAAGCGTTACCACTGCCCGGTGGAGCTCGCCGTCGACGTGGTCGGCGGCAAATGGCGACCGGTGATCCTGGCCCATCTCAAGGAGGGCGTACACCGCTATGGCGAACTGCGCCGCCGGATGCCAGGGATCAGCGAGAAGATGCTGACGCAGCGTCTGCGCGAGTTGGAGGCCGACGGGCTCGTCCTGCGGCACGACCACGAGACCACACCACCTCATGTCGAGTACCGACTCACCGAGGAAGGACTCAGCTTGGCCCCGGTGTTGCAGGCCCTGTACGACTGGGGCGCCGCGCGGGCCGCACGTACCGGTACCGACATCGACGAACCCTCTGCTGCCTGACTCGACGCGCCGCACGCGGCCCCGCAGCAGGCAGAAGGTCGTCGTCCGAACGTGCGGCGTCGTGATCCACTGGCTCGGTGAGCCACATCCCCTCGAACCCGCCAGCCGACGTCGAGGTACGACTGACCGACGAGTCGAACGTCTGGCTGTGCACGTTGCGGCGCGACGGATCCCCGCACCTGACACCGGTCTGGTTCGTCTACCTCTTCGCGACGTTCTGGGTCGGTTGCGAGAGCCGCAGCGTCAAGGCCCGCAACGTCGTGGCCGACCCACGGGTGTCAGTGGCCCTGGAGAGCGGCAACGCGCCAGTGGTGTGGCCCTGCTTCCCGTACTCCTTGAGCGCCTGCTCTCGGCTCCGACGACCTGGACCCGGCCATCGTCCTTGGCAAATTCGCCGATCAGCGGCCGAGCGAGGTCGGCGACTGGTTACGCCGAGCGGCGACCCGCGAGCGTCTGCACCGCGCGTGGGAACGTGACTACGGATCGCCCTGGGCCGACGACCTCGCCCGGGCCCACGATCTCCTCCGAGTCTGAACCGGCCTGCCGCTTCGACTGCGAGAGCCGATGAACCACGGTGCGAGCCACGGGCTGAGCGCGACGAGACCGACGGCAAGGCCGGTGATGACGGCCTGCCCGATCCGGCCCGGGGTGACGCCGGCCGCCGGGTCCAGCACGTAGTTGGCGTACCCGTTCGCGGCCGCGTCCGTCACCAGCACCGCGCAGCCCAGCACGAGCCCCTGCACCCGGCGAGCGGCCAACAGCAACGCCGCCAACGGATCCCACACGGTCAGGGACGTGAAGTAGAACGTCAGCCACCCGGGCAGGGCGAGCTGCGGCCCGAACTGAGGCAGGAGCAACTGCACCACGTGCACCGCGGTGCCGTAGGCGAAAACCAGCACGGCGACGGCCACCACGCACCGGACCGCGAACGGCACACCACCCCATCGACCGGCGCTCATCCGGCCATCGTGCCTCAGCCGGGCGAGCGTTCCGTCAGAGCGGGCCGGGGAACGGCTGCTCCATCGGCATCGGCACCTGGAGGAAGGTGGTGCCGCGCATGTCCAGCCAGGCCCGGTCCGGCCCGCGCACCAGGCGCACCATCACCTCCTCGCAGGAGGGGCAGCGGCCCACCAGGCCCGGGGCGTGCGAGTAGACGTGCAGGCTGGCCATCGAGCCGGTCATCCCGCAGTTCTCACAGCGGCCCACCGCGCTGCTCAGGTCGACGGTTAACAGCTCGCGCATCGGGCCGTCGAGCATGTTGCCGTCCAGGTACGACATCTCGGTCATCGATTCTCCTCGACACTGCGTGAGCGGGCGGGTGGTCAGCCGGTGGGGCCGAAGCGTTCGGTCTTGACCCGACGCGACGGGTGACCCAGGCCCACCAGCAGGTCGGCCACGGTCTCCACGAACGCGGTAGGGCCGCAGACGTAGGTGAGCGGTTCCAGATCCGGCGGCCACCCGTTCGTGTTGACGTCGGCCAGCCCGATCCGGTGCGGCTCACCACGCCAGCCCTCGGGTGCCTCGCGGGTGTAGACGTACGCGATATCCAGCCCGAAGTCGTCGCGGCCCCGGCGGCGCAGCTCGTCGGCGTAGATCACGTCGGCAGGGGTGCGCACCGAGTAGATCAGCCGGAACAGGGCCTTGCTGCCCACCGCCCGCCGCGCCCGGATCATCGCCATCAACGGCACGACACCGGAGCCGCCGGCGACGAGCTGCACCGGCGCGGTCTCCTCGGGTCGCCAGATGAACCAGCCACCGAGCGGTCCGCGGACCTCCACCGGTTCGCCGGCACCAAAGACATCGATGAGGTACGGCGACACCTCACCGTCGTGCACCCGCTGCACTGTCACCTCGATGCGCGGGCCGCCGGGCCCGTCCACGACCGGCCCGGCGATGGAGTACGAGCGGGCCGCCTGGTAACCGTCCGGGGCGGTGAGGCGCAGGTCGACGTGCTGCCCGGGCAGGTGCCCCGGCCAGTCCGGCACCTCCAACACCAGGGTCTGCGCGGTCGGCGTCTCCACCCGGCGCTCCACCAGCCGGCCCACCTGCCAACGATTCGGCGTCCGACGCGAGGTGCTCGTCGCCACGGCGCGCTCAGTCACCCTGGTACCGCTGTTCGCGCCACGGGTCACCGTAGTCGTGGTAGCCGGCGGTCTCCCAGAACCCCGGCTCATCCATCGTCTTGAGCCGGAGACCGCGCACCCACTTGGCGGACTTCCAGAAGTACAGGTGCGGCACCAGCAGCCGGGCCGGCCCGCCGTGCTCGGCGGGCAGCGGGGCGCCGTCGAAGGTGTGCACCACCCACGCCTGGCCGCCGCGCAGGTCGTCCAACGGCAGGTTGGTGGTGTACCCGCCGTAGGAGTGCGCCAGCGCGAAGTGCGCCCCCGTGTCGACGCCGTCGAGCAGCGTGTCCACGGAGACGCCCTGCCAGTTGGTGCCGAGCTTGGACCAGCGGGTGACGCAGTGGATGTCCACCATCGGCGTCTCCTGCGGCAGCGCCATCAACTCCTGCCACGACCACCGGTGTTCGCTGCCGTTCTCGGCGGAGATGACGAACTCCCAGGTGTCCAGGGACACCCGGGGCGTCGGGCCGGCCGAGAGCACCGGAAAGTCCTCGGTCAGATACTGACCGGGTGGCAGGGCCGGCTCCTGCGTTCGGGGCCGACCCTGAAAGCCCGGTGACACGATTCCCATCTCACAGTCGTACCACCCGCGCCGGCCCGGGCGGGAGCTTTCCCGCGTACCCCATCGTCGGTTGGCGTGGCGCGGTCAGTGCCGGTCCGCGACGACCTTGCGGTCCTCGGGCAGGTCACCGCCCCGGGTGGCGCGCAGGCTGGTCAACGTGACCACCACCAACACACCGATGATCACGCCGAGCGAGGCCAGGGTGGGGATCTGCGGCACGCTGTCCCAGATGCCGTGCGCCCAGTGCAGACCCAGCTTGAGGCCGATGAACGCCAGGATGATGGCCAGGCCGTAGCTGAGGTGCACCAGCCGGCTCAGCGCCGCGTGCAGGACGAAGTAGAGCGCCCGCAGGCCGAGCAGGGCGAAGGCGTTGGTGGCGAAGACCAGGTACGGGTCCTCGGTGATGCCGTAGACCGCCGGCACCGAGTCGACAGCGAAGACGACGTCGGTGGCCAGCACCGCGACCACCACCAGGGCGAACGGTGTGAGGGCCCGCTTCGCGCCCTGCCGCACGGTCATCCTGGTGCCGTGGTAGTCGTCGACCACCGGCATGATCTTGCGCAGCAGCTTCACCGACCGCATCTTGTTGATGTCGACTTCCTGCTGATGCCCGGACAGGGCGTCACGCAGCAACTTCACCGCGGTGGCGATGAGGATGATCGAAAAGAGCAGGAAGGCGAAGTCGAGGGTCTGCAACGCCGCCGCGCCGAGGGCGATGAAGACCGCTCGCAGCACCAGCGCACCGGCGATGCCGTAGAGCAGCACCCGCTGGGCGAGCACCGCCGGCACCGCGAACGCCGCGAGCAGCAGCATGAAGACGAAGAGGTTGTCGACCGAGAGCGACTTTTCCACCAGGTAACCGGTCAGGTACTCGACGCCCTGCTGGGAACCGAAGCGCGACCAGACCCAGGCGCCGAACGCCAGCGGCAGCGCTATGTAGAACGCCGACCAGCCGATGGCCTCCCGCATGGACACCTCGTGCGGGCGACGCGTGACCAGGAAGTCCAAGACCAGCAGCAGGATGACCCCGACGATGGTGACCGCCCACAGCGTGGGGGTGCCCACCGACGACAGATCACTGGCGGCGGACAGATACGACACTTGACTCATGTGGGGTCTCCTCGAACACCGTCATGTTCGAGGTCTCCTTCACCCACCACGTGATGGGCAACCACCCGAGGCGCGCCGGGCGCGCCGTACTGACCGGAATGGTTCGTGGGAAGTACTCCCCTCGCACGACAAGGTTAGGCCAGGCCCAATCACCACGCCAAGCGGGACATCGATGGTTGCCCTGGTAAACCGCTGTGTGTGTCCGCAACGAGCGCCGTCAACCGCGGCGCAACGTCGCACCCGGGGCCATCGCCTGCTCGACCAGGCCCCGATAGTCACGCGGCAGTTGAGTCACCACGTCATCGAACTCACCGCCGGTGATCGCTTCGCGCAGGGTGGTGAAAACCGCCCGACTGGCGTCCCGAGCCGCCGGCTCCTGCACGTCGGCGCGCAACGCGACCCGGGCGACGAACTCCGCAGCGCCGAACCGGTCCGCCTGCTCGGTGCTCGGGCTCGGCTTCAACACAAGTTGCAGCGGTTGGGGCAACTGGGCGGCCAGGTCCAGAACCTCACCGCCGGTCAACCGCTCGGCGAACGTCTCCAACACGGCCCGGGTCAGCTCGACCGCCCGCTCGGAAGACATGGCGGTGCGCTGGGAAACCTGGTCGATGAAGGTGTCGTAGTTCATCGCGTACTCCCTTGGGCTCGCGGCGGCGTCAGCGGGTACCCGCTGACGCCGACGAGAAACGGCGCCCGGTTTCCTTCGCCGGGTGGGCGTGACCGGCCGGCGGGCGGGTAACCGCCGCCGGTCGTCACCACACCAATGCCCGAGGGAGCCCACGCCATGGCGAGCTACGCCGACGTCCTGCAGTACCTGTCGAGCCTGGACTACCCGGCCGAGAAGGACGACGTGGTCCGCGAGGCCGAACGGGAGGGTGCCCCGCCGGACGTGCTGAAGGCCCTGCGCGCCCTGCCGCCGGTCGACTACGCCAACGGGACCGAGGTAGCCCGGTCCGCCGGGATCGAGGCGGCACCCGAGGTGGGCCCCGCCCAGCGGGCCGAGCAGGCCCGGGACAAGAAGCACAACCGGGTCTCGCAGCACCTGCGCGGCATCTGACCCAGCGGTGACGCCCACAGCCCGGCGAAGGAATCGTCACCGATGACCTACACCGGCGGCCCGTCCCGGCCGGTGGATGTGCGCTTCCCCGCCGCGCGGCAGCTCGCCGTGGTGGCGGTGGCCGGGGTGATCGCCGGCTGCGCCTTCGCGCTCGTGCTGCCACTGCCGCTCGCCGCCCTGGTCGGCTGGGACATCGGCGCGCTGAGCTGGCTCGTGCTGGTCTGGCACAAACTCTGGCCGATGGACGCCGAGCGGACCGCCCAACTGGCCGTCCACGAGGACCCGAACCGGGCGATCCGGGACGCACTGCTGCTCGTCGCCTGCCTGGCCAGCCTGCTGGCCGTGGGGTTGGTGGTGGCCAGCGCGCAGAGCGCGCCCCCCGGGACCGCCCGGGAACTGCACAGCGGGCTGGGCGTGCTCAGCGTGGTGCTGTCCTGGTTCGTGGTGCACACCGTGTTCGCCGCCCGGTACGCCCGGATCTACTACACGGGCCCGGACGGCGGGGTGAACTTCAACCAACCCGAACCGCCGCGCTACTCCGACTTCGCGTACGTCGCGTTCACCATCGGGGCGACGTTCCAGGTCTCCGACACCAACCTGACCAGCAACGAGATGCGCCGAACGGTGCTGCGCCACTCGATGGTGTCGTATCTGTTCGGCGCGTTCATCATCGCCGTGACGGTGAACCTGCTGGCGGGTCTGGCTCGATGACAACACTGGCTTCCCGGCCCCCCGGAATGCGACACGGGGCGGGGCCGATCGAAGGGCCGGGACAGGCGGGCGCCCCTGGTCACGAACCGCGACCCAGGGCGCCACGCAAGCCTGCCCAGGCGGTGAACCGCATCCGAACCGGTCGCGGTCACCAGGCGGTGGAGGCCTGCCCGAACCGAGCGGCCAGCACTGCCGGGTCCAACCATACGGCAGAACATCCTCCGTTTGGTCAGAATTTGCGGAAGTGTGGGCCAGGGCACGTCACGGCCGACCGGTCACCTCCGCGTACCGGTGCTCCAGGTCCACCCGGGCCAACGCCCCCACCAGCCAGGCGAGCTGCTCCGACTCGCCACTGGCCAGGCCGGCCAGGTCATCCGCCGACCTGCCCAGCCCCAGCCGACGCGCGGCAGCCAACGCCCGCCGGTCGGCGACCGGGACCACCTCCCGCCACAACGCCTGCACCTCACGGAGAAACAAAACGACGACCTGATCGTCAACGCCCGGAAGCTCGGCGAGGAGCGCCCGCTCCCGGACCGGGTCGTGGTGCGCCACCGCCCGCAACCGGCGCAGATCACCCCGGTACCGCTCGACCACAGTCCGGGCCAGGTCGCCCAGCACATCGGCGAGCGCGGCCACATCCCCACGCTGGCCGCTGCCGCGCAACACCCGGACCCGATCCTCGTGCAGCGAACGAGCCAGCCGGGCCGCGCTGTCCCACCCCTCGTCGCGCAACGCCCGTGCCCCGTCCAACGCCCGCCGGAAGTCACCACGACGGGCCAGCAACACCGACAGATAGAGCACCTGGAACAGGCTCGCCGGGTTGTTGGTCACCCGGAAGCCGTACTGCTCGGCGAAGCCCCGCCCGCCACCGGCGAGCCGGCGCGCCAGACGCTTACGGTCCTCCACCGGAGTGATCAAACTGGTCGCCATACCGGCGACTACCCGCGCCACCAACTGCCACACACCGGGCCGCGCGCACCGACGTCGTCAGCCGTGCAGGCCACCGGTGCGGTCGCGGGCCTTGAGGCGGGTCGTGGGGAGCGCGGGCGCCGGCAGCGGCGGCGCCGGATCGTCGGCAACCACACCGAAGCGACCAGCACCGGCCATCCAGTCCTCCCGGGCGGCGGCGATCTCCTCGTGCGACCGGCCGACGAAGTTCCACCACATCACCAACGGCTCCTCGAACGGCGTACCGCCCAGCAGCAGCAACCGGGCCCCAGCCCCGCCACGCACTGTCAGCTCCCGCCGGCCCGAACCCAGATACAGCAGCGCCCCCGGCTCGAACCCCACCCCGGCCGCCTCCGCGGACCCGGACATCGCCAGCACGGCGTACTCGAAATCGGGCCGCAACGACATCGTCGTCGGCGCCTCGCCGCGCAACTCCAGCTGCACCCCCACCAGCGGGGTGTGCACCACGGCCGGTGACCGCTCCCCGGCGAACTCGCCGACCAGCACCCTGCCGTCCAGGTCACCGTCGCGCCAACGCGGCAGGTCGGCGTGGTGCGCGAAATCAGCCGCTCCGGCCCGCGCCGGGTCCGGCAACGCCACCCACAGCTGCACGCCGTGCATGACCGGCGGGTGGGTGGCCGGTGACCGCTCCGAGTGGGCTATGCCGTTGCCGGAGGTCATCACGTTCAACTGGCCGGGGACGATCGGCTGCACGTTGCCGAGGCTGTCCCGGTGCAGGATCTCACCGTCGAGCAGCCAGGTCACCGTCTGCAGCCCGGTGTGCGGGTGCGGTGGCACCTCCATACCGGGCCGCTGCGCCACATCGTCCGGGCCAAAATGGTCCACGAAACACCAGGCGCCAACCATCCGGCGGGCGCGCTGCGGAAGCAGCCGCCGCACCGTGGTGTACCGACCCAACGGCACGTCGTGGCCGGGCAACAACACACTGCCAGGATCGACGTCGGCCACGCCAGGCGGTCGGGTCTGCGCCAGCATTGATTCGGTACGCTCCACCGCCCGACTGTACGCTCACGCCGACCGGCGACCGCCGCGCTTCCAGCCAGGCGGGCTGGCCCGGTGTTGTTCAGCGGTTGCTGGAGGACACGATCACGCTGTTGGCACCGGCGACCAGGTCCAGGTACAGGCGCTGGGCCGACCGATCCCAACCCGGCGTACCCAGCACCGAGCCCGCGGCCACCCCGTCCCAGCGCTCGTCGCGTACCACCACCGAGCCGGCACCGGCTCCCGCCCGAACCCGAACCGGAGTCTCCCCAGGGACTCGGACATCGAGCTGGCTGGTCCCACCGGTGAGTCGTACGGTCAGGACGCTGGCGGAGTTGTCCGAGGTCGGGCCGGTGGGGTTGTCGCGGTTGGCTGTGGTGATCGGTGGCAGGAGAATCTCGGTGCGGCTGGAGCCGCCGGCGAGTTCCACGCCCACCAGCCGGGCCCGGGTCAGATCCAACACCTGACTGCTCACCCCGCCGACGAGGTGGAGACGCCAGGCGACCCGCTCGTTGAGCAGCACCCGCACGGTCCGCGGCCCACGCGTCCCGGACTCCGCGAGATCAAGCCGAACGGTTTCCCCCAGCACCGCCGGTCGGCCCGCCACGGCGGAGCCAGCCGGGATACTGATCCGGTACAGGTCATCGCCCAACTCGGCCACCCGCAGCTCGAACGAGGACAACCCGTCCGCGAGCACGAAGGTGCCGTTCTGCCGACCCGCCAGCGGCGCTGTCAACAGTTGCTCGGCAGCAGCACCCGCACCACCGCGGCGACCCCCAGCCGCGTCCGGGTCGGCGACGCCTCCCGGAGGGCCGCCGCCACCGGGCCACACACCGTCAGGGCGGATGCCGTCAGGACGGGTGCCGTCCGATCGGCCGGAGTAGGTCACGCCGAGACGGTCGGGCTCGGCAACGATCATGACCACCGCTGCCGCCCCCAGGAGCAGCACGACGGCGGCGGCAGCCACCAACAGGCGAGCCCCGGTGGACCACCGTTGTGACGCGGCCTCGCCGGAGGGTTCCGGCTCCGACTCCGGTTCGCGATCCGCGCCGTTCCCCACTGCGGCCATGCCTCTGTCCCTCCGCCGGTCCCCGTCCAGGGGTACGTACCCGCCAGCCGATCGGATCACTCGGCGCCGATCACGTCACTCCGCTACGTCGCCAACGTAGATCTTGGACAGTTTCCGTTCGCGCAGGACGGAAACTGTCCAAGATCTACGGACAACCTCCGACTAGACCGCGTCATCCGACCCGCCGAAGGGCTCGCGCGGCGTCCTCAGCCCGGCGGCCAGCGCCAGCGACCGGCGACCTGCCAGCAGCAACCAGTGGCAGGCGGCAGGCACGGCGGACCGCGGGCGGCGGGCATGACGGCGGGAAGGCCGCTGGCCGGCACCCCGGGTTGCGGGTGCCGGCCAGCGGCCTTCCTGTCCTGCGGTCTTACCGTGCGGTGGTGCTGACGTGCGGTGGTGCTGGTGGTCAGCTGTTCCAGTACTGGGCGACCAGGTCAGCGGCCTGCTGCTCCCACTGGGCGTAGGCGTCCGGGTACGCCGACACCTGCACAGTCTGCGCGGCCTCGGTCAGCGGCATGTCCTGCCACCCGTCGACCTGCTTCAAACCCTTCAGGAACGCGGTGGTGGAGTACTCGGGGTTGGTGATCTGTTCCGGGGTACCCCAACCGCTGGTCGGGCGCTGCTGGAACAGGCCCAGCGAGTCGTGGTCGTTGGCGTCGCCGAGGTGGCCCAGGTTCTCCAGCTTCGACTCCTGCAGGCTCGTCGCGATCGAGATGACCGCGGCCCGCTCGGGCAGGCCGGCCTTCTTCGTCGCGGCGATGATGGCCTTGACGTTGGCGGTCTGCTCACCGTTGAGGGTGATGTGCGACTGGTCGCCCTGGGTGCCGTGCGGGATCAGCATGCTGGTGTCGGGCTTGTCAGCCTGCACCGCGACCGCAACCGGCTTGGCATCGACGGGGTTGGCCACGTGGGCGATCGGGCCGGCGATGACACCACCGGCGAACGCGACACCAGCAACGGACAGCATGCTCTTACGGAAGATCGTGTTCATGGGGGTAGCTCCTTCGGGGGTAGGACACCCGCTGTGCCGATCGGGGCAACGGCAATCACACGGGTGTGAGCACCTCGTCCGGCGCTGCACTTACAAAGGGGGAAAGTCTTCGGGCGACCTGCGAGCGGGGGGGCTCGTGGCGCCGGGTCCATCTGTAACGACCGCGGGGCCGGGGTCATTCCGGGGGTTGGCCCGCCGTCCGGCACCCTCATCGTGGCGGTGCCTGCGGCGGTCGTGGGGACTGTAACGACCGGGCGGTGACCGGCATTCCAACCTGCGCGACCAGCCTGCGGGGCGCGGCGGCGGGTCGGTGGTGCTGCGATCGTCAGGGTATTCAACGACCCCGGCCCGGCCATGATTCCGGCAGGCGAGTGCAGCCCGCCACACGTCAAATTCGCACCAACGTGACGGACCGCTCAGACGGTCGGAGGGCGCCGGAGTCTGGGCGGAACCTCACATGCCGTCGACGTCCACGGCGGCTGAGGTCGATGAGGCGTGAGCTACGAAGGTTCTCGATCCGTGAGGCGCGAGCGGACCTTCGCGGCGCAGGCGTCGAGCGTGGCCTGCGCGTCCAGTCCGAGGCTTTCGATGGCCACCAACGCGGTGAAGGCGACATCGGCCAACTCGGCCGCGACGTCCTCACGGGTGTGGGTGACGCCCTTGCGCGGATTCTGCCCGAGCAGACCGATCCAGGCGGCAGACGCTTCCCCCGCCTCCTCGGTCAGCTTGAGGATGCGGCAGGTCAGTTCGGTCTGCCCGGTGCCGTTCGCCGCGTCCAGCCAGTTGCGCGACGCACGGGCCGCCTCCCAGATCGACTCGTCCACGGCGACCAGTCAACCCGATCGACCCACCGGCCCCAACGACCGGGTTCGGCTTAACAGCCGTAGTTGAGCGGCCGATCAGCGTATCCATTGACACTGGTCGACGGCGGTTCTAGGTTCAGAATGCTACCGGCCGGTAGGCAACCGTCCCGCTGGTCGCCCCCGGGCGACATCCGTCCGATGGGGAGCATCGATGCTGTCCACACCCGTTCGTACCCTCCGCCGGCTGCTGGCCGCCACCGCGACGCTGACCCTCGCGGTCGGGCTGGCCGGCGCCGCACCGGCCGGCGCAACCGGTCGCGACGCGAGGGGCGGCGCACCGCTGCTCGGCTACACCATCGAGAATCCGTCGTTGGCCCCGCTGCTCGTGGGCGGCAAACCGACGACGGTACGCCAGGGCGTGCACCGCCACGCCGGGTACATCATCGAGGTCCCCGCCCGGTGGAACGGCGACCTCGTGTTGTGGGCGCACGGCTACCGCGGCCAGGGCACGGTGCTCTCGCCGGAACCGCCGGGCTTCGGGCTTCGCCAGCGTCTCCTGGAGCAGGGGTACGCGTGGGCGTCGTCCTCGTACGACCGGAACGGCTTCGACATCCGCTCCGGAGTGCTGGGGACGAAGGACCTCGCCGACCACTTCGCGCGCACGGTCCGCCGGCCGCAGCACACCTACGTCGCCGGAGTGTCGATGGGTGGGTACGTCATCGGTCGTTCGCTGGAGCAGTATCCCGGCTTCTACGACGGCGCGTTGCCGATGTGCGGGGTGCTCGGTGATCAGACGTTGCTCGACTTCTACCTGGACTACAACCTGGTCGCGCAGGCGCTCGCCGGGGTGCCGGCCTATCCCACGCCGGCTGATTACCTCACCAATGCGGTGCCCCGCATCCAGGTGGCGCTCGGCCTGGCCGGGCTGACCCCCACCGGGCCGGACACCACCACCGACCGGGGCAAGCAGCTGCGGGCGATCACTGTGAACCGCTCCGGCGGGCCCCGTCCGGGGGCGGACGCGGCGTTCGCGCTCTGGAAGGACTTCCTCTTCTCAATCACCGTGACCAGTGGTGGGGACTCCCCCGCCCAGCGGCCCGGCCAGCTCTCCACCAATCTGCTCACCCGCTACACCCCGAACAGCCCGGTCAACGTCAACGCGACGGTGCAGCGGGTCGCCCCGGAGAACGTGCGACAGCGGCTGCTGCCGACGTTGACCGAGGTGCCGCGGATCTCCGGCCGCCCGACCGCGCCGGTGCTCAGCCTGCACGGTCTCGGGGACCTGTTCGTGCCGTTCAGCATGGAGCAGGCGTACGCCACCGACGTGGCGCGGCACGGTCGCAGCAGGCTGGTGGTGCAGCGGGCGATCCGGGCCACGCAGCACTGCGAGTTCACTCCGGCGGAGGCCGGCGCCGCCTGGGACGACCTGGTGTCCTGGGTACGCACCGGCAAGCGCCCGGCGGGCGACACCGTGACCGACCCCGCGGTGGTGGCCCGACCCGACTACGGCTGCCGGTTCAGCGACCGGGACGCGTACGCGGCCGGGGTCGGTACCCGCCGCCTCTACCCGCCCTGCTGAGGTACGCACAGGAAGAACCGGCCGGCTCCCGTCGAAGGGAGCCGGCCGGCCTGGGGTGTGGGTGTCACCAGAGCTGCTGGACGATGTCCGCTGCCTGCTCCTCCCACTGCGCGTACGCGTAGGGGAAGGCGGAGACCTGTACGGTCTGCGCGGCGGCGGTCAGCGGCAGGTCCTGCCAGCCGCCGACGTTCTTGAGTGCGGTGAAGAACGCCGTGGCGGCGTACTCCGGGTCGGTGATCTGGTCGGGCGTGCCCCAACCTGACGACGGACGCTGCTGGAACAGGCCCTGCGAGTCGTGGTCGTTGTACGCGCCGAGGTGGCCGAGGTTGTACAGCTTCGACTCCTGCAGCGAGGTGGCGACGCCGATCACGGCGCCCCGGTCACCGACGCCGGTCTTCTTGGCGGCGTCGACGATGGCCCGGGCGTTGGCCAGTTGCGCGTCGTCGAGGGGTACCCGCGACTGTGCGCCCTCGATGCCGTGCGGGATCAGCTGAGCCCGGCTCGGCTTGCCCGCCGGGGGCTTGCCGGTGGCGGAGCCGGTCGTCAGACCCGACTCGACGGGCTGCTCATCATTCTGCTGTGCCGAGGTGGCGGCCTTGCCGGTGGCGAGGTCGATGGCGGCGACGGCGCCCTGGTGCGGTCCGGAGGTGACGGGGGCCGCGGCTGCGGTCGGCGCGAGCGCCAGACCGCCGAGGGCGGCCACACCCGCCACGCTCAGCGCGGCCTTGCGGTACGAGTCCTTAGCGATGGCGGGGAGCCATCGAGTGAAGTCGACCTTCACGATGGTTGCCCTTTCGATCGTGCGAAGCGCTCCGGGGTGAACACTCCTCGGGAGATGACCGCGGAAAGGGTTTGGGCTCCGGCGGTACGGGGGACACAACCGGGTTCACGTGTCGGTCATTCCGGAAATGCCCGAGGCGCGAGCGGGTGCGATCCCGGTCACGGCAGAGAATCGGACATGGCGACAGGGTCCGCATCAGGCCGGATGGCCGTGACGGACGGTGCTCTCGGAACTCGGGGGCAATGTCCGACCCCCAGCCTTTGCTCTGCTTACTTATATGCACCGGCGACGGTCCGTGATTGCGGCGGGGAACCACCGTCGCTGGCGGAAACCGCCCATACGCAGCTCGGGGGACGTGGTGCGTATAGGTAAGCAGAGCAAAGGGGGGCAAGC
>NZ_QGSZ01000270.1 GCF_003857055.1 Micromonospora inaquosa
ATGCTCGGCCTCACCCGCCTGCGCCTGCAAAACGCAACCCACCGTGACGAACAAGGCGCCCACCACGACACCTGACCTCTGCAAGATCAGCCGTACTCACCTCTGCACTCCAACGAGTACCCCGACAAGCGATGCCCCTCTCGGCAGCAGGAGAGCACACGCTCCTCGCTCGAGCCAGCGTGCGGTCCTGGACCGCGGCGCCTCTCTGGGCAAAGTCATTACCACTCTCAAGTATATGTGCACATATCAGCAGCATTACCCGAAATGCGGCCTTTGCCGCAGTCCTGTGGTCAAGGTGTACCTACGCCGGAAGGGCAAGGACAGGACGCACGGAAGGCCGGAGCGTGACCACCAAACGGCGTGATTGTCGCCTGCAGCCGGAAATCATTCAGTTACTCGGAAACCCTGCACGAAGTCGACGCAGTCCGCTTCCTTGCACGCCGATCCAGGTAGAGGCTGTCCGAATGCCGAAATTCTCTGACTCATTCCCGGCAGGCAGCATATTTGCCTTGACGTCGCCCGCTCGTGTCCAAACTTTGAGGAGATGCCATGCGATCGCTTGAACGTGGTCACTCGACACAGTCACGGCACCCCCATGATCCCCTGTCCAGGGACCCCAAACCTATATGGACAGCAGAGCGAATCCGCGGCCTAGGGCCCAGCACCGACCTGGGCACCGCAGCCTCAGTGCTCGACATGTCCCGGTCTACGGCCTACAAACTGCTCCGCCGCGACGCATTCCCCGTGCCGCATTTCCGCGTCGGCACCCACTACCGAATACCCACCGCGCCGCTGATGGCGGCCCTGCACCTCGACCTTCCCGAGCCCTAAACAGAAGTCGGCCGCGACAGATATCTCCTCCACAGCCGAATCCCGCGCCGAGGCAGGACCGAACCCTGATCCCCACTCCTGATGCCACCACCCCTCGTTCACCCAACAAACCCGTCGACCATCAGATCCAGAGATCCCCGCAATTTCCGATCAAGAGTGCCAATACAGCCTCTGACAAGCAAGGAGCAGGACCCGCCATGCCCGCCGAAAACATTTTTAAGCGCTGCGGCTGCCGCTACCCCGAAACCGGAAAACAGATGGGAAACAATTGTCCAAAGCTCCGCCGGCCGAACCACGCGTGGAGCTCCGACCATGGCTACTGGGCCTATCACCTTGAACTTCCCCCCACCATCGACGGCCGCCGACGGCAGCTACGCCGCTCCGGCCTGCCCACCCGGCGGGCCGCCGTCGACGAACGCAACCACGCCCGCGAACTGCTCGCCCTCGCCCCAGCATGGGACAAGCGGTCGCGCCGCGACATAGCCGACGTCCTCCAGACCGCCGTCCGCGCAAAGGAGCCGCTGCCCGAGATCGACCGCATCCGCCTACGACTGCGCGGCGACACCCACCTCGGAGATACGCCCACTGTCGCCGAGTACCTCACCAACTGGCTGACCCATCACAACGTCGACGCAAACACCAAAGGCGGCTACGAGACCATCATCCGAGTGCACCTGATCCCACACCTCGGCGACATCCCCCTCGACAAGCTGCGCGTCAGTCACGTCCGAGCAATGTTCACCGCGATCGAGCAGCGCAACGAAGAGCTCCTCGCCGCAAAGGCTAGTCCGGACTCGGCCGTCCGAAAATCCGTCGCTGGCAAGCGACCGACCGGCCCCAATACCTGCCTGAACATCCGCGCCTGCCTGCGCAAGGCCCTCAACGACGCTCGCGCCGACGAACTACTGCCCGGCTACAACCCGGCCGCCCTGGTCAAGATTCGCGGCGACCGGCCCAAACCAATCGTGTGGGAGAACGAGCGAGTCCAGCAGTGGAAGGAGGACGGGAAAATCCCAGGACCGGTGATGGTGTGGACCGACGAGCAGGTCATCCAGTTCCTCTCCTACGCCGCGATCCACTGCCCCGACCTGCATCCAATGTGGCACTACATGGCCTTCCGCGGACCCCGCCGCGGCGAGGCCTGCGGACTACGCGACAGCGAGGTCCGCCTCCACCGCCGAGAAACCACCATCAACCACCAAATCACCACCCACGGCTACACCCCCGTCGAGAAACCCCCGAAAAGCAAGGCCGGCAACCGAGAGGTGGCCCTCGACGACGACACCGTCAACATCCTCATCGCCTACAAGGCGCTGCGCGCCAAGTGGCAACACGCCGCCGGCCCCGCCTGGCCCCACACCGGCCTGTTCTTCGTCCGCCAAGACGGCCACGCCTGGCACCCCGACTCCGTCACACAACGCTTCACCCGGCACGTCCGCAAGGCCGGACTACCACCCATCCGACTCCACGACCTACGGCACAGCGCCGCCACCATCGCCCTCAACGCCGGCGTCGACATCAAAGTCGTCTCCGAACAACTCGGCCACTCCACCACCACCCTCACCCGCGACACCTACCAAAGCGTCAACAAGCAACTCCACCAGCAAGCCGCCGACGCCGTAGCCAAAAGGATCCGAGACCGGCGTCAGGCGGCCTAACCATCCCGCCGAATGACGAGTGCCGCAGCCGCGCCCATGATCGCTCCGCACTCATGATGCCCTGCGAGATCAGAGCCAACAACGCGAAGCCGGGTACCGCGAATCGCCGCTGCTCGGGCGCACGGGCGGCACCGGTACTCGGTCACTGCCTCGCGGCCAGGAATAGTCGGACGCGGTGGCCGCCGAACAGAATTCCATCGTCCCCTCGCGGGGCCGGGCAGCGCTCTTTTCACCTCGCTTGGCGCTTCCAGGGAGTGGCCGGCTAAGAACCACGTGTTGAGGGAAGCACAGCTCGCCTCCTGGACTGCGTCCGCGGCGACACCCTCTACCCCCTGTGATGGCTGATCGCCCTACGCGGCCTGCGCCGAGGCGAGGCCGCCGGCCTGCGATGGGCCCTGACCCCGTCGGTCGAACCGGCGGGGCGCCTGAGCCACGACAGCTGCCTGCCGGCCGCCGCGGAGCGAATCAGCGGCACCGGGGGCTGAGGGCGCGCGGTGATCCGCGGCGACATCTGACACCGGGGACCGGGCCAACCGGCGGCGCGTTCTCGGTCTAGATGGTCGAGCGGACGGGGGCGGACCCGGCCGATTCAGGCGGGGAAGCGACGTGTGGGCGGCGGACCTTCGGTGACCCAACCCGGTTGGCAGCGCTGCTAAGGCGATCAGCGCACCGAGCAGGCCCGTTGCGGCGGCGCCCCAAGCGGGTACCGAAGCATCGATCACCGCACCGACCAGCGGGACACCGACCGCCACCACCATCGCCGAGCCGTGCGGGCCCATCGCCCCATCCCCCCACGCGCGCCGGCGACAGCCGCCTCACCGCGTCAGTCGGTGGCCGCCACGGTCGGCGCGGTGAACACACCGCACGGCAGCAGCATCAGGGCTAGTAGCCACCACTCGCCGCTCAGACAGACCGGTATGGTGACCAGACCGAGGATCAGGGGTGGACGGAAAACCTCAAGCCAGAATAATGCCGGGCCGTGTCTTCGGCTTACCCTTACCAGCACTCAATTGCGCTGCTTAAAGTATCGGAAAAGGTGCCGTTCCCGGGAGATCAAAGTAGCCATACCGGAACCGGCAACGGCACCGACCACCCCAAGAAGTGGAATCCGAACCAATTCTGCTACCGCGAAGCCTGGGTGATCGGGAACTATAACAAGCGCTACAATCCACAGTCCCGATACAGTAAGCGACAACGCGAGCACGCACCCGGCCGTGGTCTCGATAAGGAGATGGGCTAACTGATCAAACACCGATACACCGCAATGTCTCGCGGATGCCAACTCCAACCGGCGTGATCGGATGCTTAGAAAACCGACGAGAGCCCCGAAGCCAAGACCTGCCAACGGTGCTTTCATAGTTCTGCGCGATTCGAAGGCTACCGCTCCATCGAAACTTTCACCGAGCCGAACGTTTAACTGCTGCACTGTTACACGTGTTTCTGCGGCAGTAGAAGCTGCTATAGCCGCATTTAGCAATCGAGCGGCCGACGGATCCGGTGGCCAAACCGTCATCCAACACTCGTCAAATCGGCCAATGTTCGAGGCTGGAACGAGCACAGCGTTTTCCAGGCTTGGCGCTCGGCCATCATTCGGGTAAGAGAAGGTTCCTGTTATGAGTGCAGGACCGTCCGATGTGTGGAGGAAGTCCCCTGCGATCAAGGCACCTAGAGAACTAGACACACTGTCAGAGAGAAGCAGCCCGTCTGCGTTCGCGGAGCCGGTCGTGACGGAAATCAGCTCACTGAACCGGGGAGTCACCTCTATAAAGCTGACTCCCGATGATGGCAGTGCCGGAATTTCGTAATCCTCCTCCGATTTACGAAACGCTCCGGCCGCCACTACACCTTCGGTGCTAGAGAGCCTTTCGCATGCTGCGCCGTCTACACTGTCCTGAGCCGAAAGGACATATGTCGCTCCACCGGATGCTCGAAACTTGTCAGCGGCGTTGAGGATGTCCGCCGTTACCACGCAGTCTAATGCGCCAAGCGTCAGACAGAATGCAAATAGTGCGGCCACTAATGCGGCCGTCTTCGATGTTCCGGAAGCAACGTTCCTAACAGCTTCCGAGAAGATTGATGACAGCCTCAAAATGCACCCAGATCTATCGTCCGGTCGCACGCGTCACGAACCCGCGCATCGTGGGTAGCAATCACAACTGCCGCACCATTCATGCCAAGATCACCGAGTACATCGATCACCGTAGAGGCGCTTTTGGAATCAAGCTGCGCCGTCGGCTCGTCAACCAGAAGAAGACTCGGAGATGCGGCGACCGCGCGCGCCAACATGAGCCGCTGCGCTTCCCCTCCCGACAGATCCTGAAACAGACTGTTGCTGAGTTGTGCAAGGCCAAACTTTTCGAGGATGCGTTGCGCGCTATCCTCAGCCTCATCGCGAGAAAGGCCGGCCGCCAGAAATGGGAGCATTACGTGAGACAACGAGCTTCTTCGAGGCACACCATGAGGATTTTGGAAGACCCACAAAGTCCGGCCAGCGCCGAACCTTTCAATCCGGCCTTCACTTGGCCGGATCCAACCTGCGAGTATCCCGAGAGTTGTGCTTTTACCAGACCCTGAAGGTCCTGTCAGTGCGACGACATCTCCCGATGACAAACGAAAGGTAAGGTTCCGAAAGAGCGGGAGTTGCCCGGCGAACTGGTGGCCGATTTGGTCAGCTGATATCAGCATCTCGACTCCGCACCTACCCGTGCTAGGACCTCGATTGGATGATCCGGCACGTCGTCCCACGTAACAAGGCTGCGGCCCAGGCTGGATCCGGCAACTGAAACCCTGATAGGCCGACCATCAGATACATGGATGCAGGGGTTATTCTCGACGTCAAACTGCACAGCACCAGCTGGAACACTCACGACCGGAACCGGTTTAATAAGCGTAAACGAGGCAACGATCGGTACTTTTCCACCTGACTCTAACCAGGTCCGAAACGCACCGGTCTTGCTTAGCATGGAGATTGATCCTGGTTCGCTGACTGAGCTAAGGTTACTCGCTTCTACACTCACGCCATCTAGCGTTAGCACGCGCCTACCTGGAACTAAACCAACCGGCACCGCTTTAGGGACGAATGCAACCGTTGTTGGCTGGAAAGTAAGAATCCCGCTTCCTGGCTGCAGCGATTGCCCTAGCGCCGCATCGCATGTCGATACTACGGTGCTCGCAGGCGGGATCCATATGAGTGACTCTCGCTTAAGATTGGGCCCTCGCCAGGATGTCCCGGCGGTCTTGAAGATGGAGCGGACGCGCTCCCGCGTCGCCGAATCGAACCGTCCTGTTACCGTCAGCGACGGGCCCAGCGCTTGAAGCGCTCGCTGTAAAGCGCGAACATCTTCGCCCTTTACACCGGGTGCCAGGTCACGCCAAATTGGCACCGACGTGGAAATCGCTAGTAGGCCCTGACCGTTGATCGAAACTGGAAAAGACCCGGACCGTAAAACCATTCCTTGACGGCAGTCAAATTCCGTTAGAATGCCAGTTGCAGCGACGACCAACTTGCCTCCTTCCCGAATTTCGGGAAGGAGCTCTACCTGTCGCTTGTCGTCGAGCTGTCCTGGTGTAGCGATTATCGAAGATCGTGATTGGGACTGCGAAATGCCGGCCGGCCTCGGGGGGTCAACTGTTACAGCCAACGCGGCTGCTACAACGGCGGTGACCAAGGAGCATACGACTACTAGCGTCGTGCCCCACGATGGCCGCTTGTTGGGGATCATGGCCAGGATGTGTCGCCTCCTGTTCATCGCAAACCCTGGCGCTCGCATGACTTACTAGATGCGTGCAATACAGGGGCGTTCTCGCGCATGTTCGAGCCCGGATGGTTGCTCATAGCCCATTACTCGGGTTGGATAGGCATGCAGGAACGGCTGGGTTGTCGGGGCCAAAAGAGGTCTCGGCGAAGTTTTTCGCACGGTCTATCACGAATTGCTCGGCTGAGTAGCCTTCTGGTGCAACCCCACTCCGCACAAGGCAATCCGCCAGCAGTTGGTCGATGTTCTTTTTCTCTGGATTCATCAGGCGATCAACGTAGATCGGCTCGACCAACGCGATGGTCCCCTTGCGGCATTCCTCCGCCACCGTCTCAGCCTCGCCAGATTTTACAAGGTCATAATTATAGTAGCCACCTGCTACTGGAACTGCCTTGATCTTCGTCCCGCGGTCTTGTGCGCAAGCGACATATCGCTCGACGGCCTCATCGAACTCGGACTTCGTTATGACAAGGTCAGCGAAGACATCTTTTTCGAAGGCCGAAGTTGCCTGCTTTTGCGCAGACTTTAGCTCGGGAGCATATGGATCGTCGGAGGAATTTGACGCACTGCACGCCGACCCAATCAGGATAACCATCGACGTAATCAGACTGATTGCCGAGCGGCGTCGGGCCTTCTTCATATCATAGCTCCCGAGAAACAAGTCGGATTAAACCACACAGAGAGGCCTCTTCACAGTTCACTCCAACCGGAGGCTATCACAGCCTTCGAACCGCTTCGAGGACCACTGACTATGCCAGAGGGGGGACCGGAGGTCAACGTACCCAGCAATTGCGCGCTCACATCGTAGCCGTCAACGGCAATGCGCAGCTCGGCCGGCAGGCGATTATCTGAATCCTCGTGCGTGCGCTCGAAGGTCCCCGAGAATAATCCGTCGCCCACGGAGGGAGGAAGGTCCCAGCGTACTTAGCACGCTCATCCAAGTAACGCGGGCGTGGATCACTTGATAGGAACAGTGATCCACGCCCGCTAGAACCTTATAGCAACGCACTGCCCATGGTTCACTCGTCCAACCTAGCCGGACAAGGCTTCAGGTGCCGAGACGGCCTAGAAGTAAACCCAGTCACCCCAACCAGTGCCAGTCTTTCCCCGGACGGCATTTCCTGCGTTGATTCCGTTGCTGTTTGTAGCATAGGACGATCCCGTGCTCTGCGGCCCGTAGGTGGTCTGGATGGTGCCGCCGTAATACCTATCGATGCGAGATTGGACCGAAACGCCGCCGTTGCAGTCGGCGGTCGTTGATCCGTTCGTCCAGGTACTACCCTTGCTCTTGGTGATGTTGCAGGCCGCCAATGCTGGAGATGCTGTCAAGATTATCCCACCCGCCAACAGCGCGCTCGCAATTATTGCTGCAGGAAACCGCTTCACCGCATACCTCCACGAGATCGGTGCGAAGGCCGTCAATGACGGCTCGATACACAATGCGGTGGGCCCCCGCCATGAACATGATCCTTGCATAGACATACGACACCGTCAACGGACGCCGATGTACCAGATAAATCGGCACGAACTACCCGAGATCGGACCTCCAGGCTCACCTCGACCACGACTTCCTTCCGTCCAGTCGCGTGCAGAACAATCCTGATTAGCGGTGCGGATGGGCTTATCGGTAGCTTTCGCTTCTCATTCCGATCCGGCGCCCAGAATCGCTGCTGCGCTTTGCGATTATGTCCAGGCGAAATGGCTTGCTGCATCGACGGTTGACATCTGAAATGACTTGCCCTGCTGTCGGCTTGGAAGGATGTCCTGCGCCCAAGCCCTAATGCTCCAGCCGCAGTTGCCTGATCTGGGGTCTCGGTAGTTCACCGGCGTGATCGACGTCGTAGTTGGGCCGGCCGCGTAACTGCGGATGTCGATGCTATTCGTGGGTGAACAGTGTGGTCGCACCGTCTGTCTGGTGTGGTCGGACCGCCGGGCGGGTAGGCTCCCGTGTCTGTGTTTGATCGATGAGATTGTGCGCAGGCGGGCAGGGTCTGGATGATCTACTGCCGTGCAGGGGCCCGGCGTGGGGCCGTGACAGGATGCTCCTGTGCGTCTCGTGCGTTATGCGCCTCTGCTCTTAGCTGGTGCGGCGGCTTGCGCCTTAGCCCATGTCGTGGGAATCCTGACGGGTCATCCGATCTGGCGCTACGCCGAGGTGTGGAGCGTCGGACTGCTCCTTGCCTTCGCTGTGGTCGCCGGATTGCCTGCCCCCCGATGGGCGGTGCCCGCCGCCGTCACGGCGCTGCTGGTCGACTCGGTCCGAAGCATCCCAATCGACGCAAACACCGCCGGCTGGCAGGTGTTCGAGCCGGGTGATGGCGTCGACACCCTCTCCGGGTTCAACGCGGGTCTCAGCCTCTGCGCGTCTTCATTGGCGGCAGTGACGGTGCTGCTGGTGGTATGGCGTCGCGTCTCACTTGGGTGCACGACGGCTGTTGTGGCATTAGTGGCGACCTCGTTGTTTGGGTACTCGGTCGTCCGGGCGGTCGATATTTGGCTCGCAGTCCCTACCGAACAGGGGCAGTATCTGACCGGCACCGGCCAGGCCGAGACAGTGATCGCCGTGAGTCTGGCTGCTCTTCCGCCACTGGCGCTAGGGTTCACCGCGCTGGCGCTTGCCGCAGCGTTGGCTGAGCGTGGGAGGAGACTTGCCTCGTCAGGTGCGGTGTTGCTAGCCCTGATCACCGTGCCGCTTGTGGAAGCGAGCATTGGGGCGGTGCCTTTGCCCTTTGAGGCAGGCCACCGCACCGCCTTCTTCGCCTGGCAGGTCGCCGGACCTAGGTTTTACATGCCACACCTCGTCTCGGCCATGACGACGGCGGCGCAGCTGACCGCATACATGCTGATCGTTGTGGGTCTTATCGGCCGCTACCATCGGGCACACGACGCACCGCCGGAGGAAGCCGGCGGATAGTTTCGTTTCGACAGGACGCTGGGCGCTCTTGCTCGTTGGCGATCGGTTTGCGGCCCTCAGTCCGCGGCAGGACACAGACCTATCGCAACTGTCACGTCAAGCGGCGGTCGCCAGTCACATGCATGAGCGTGACCTGGGGGCAACGGCGGCGCAAGCGGGCGACCTGTTTCGTCGCGCAGCATCGCTAACCCACCCACCCAATTCGGCGACACGGCATACGGCGCGGCTGAAGGTCTGCCGGAGCCGGCCTACCCCTTGTTCTGTCACGGCAACCCCGTCCCGTGCTCGGCTCCGGCGACCGCAAGATGACCGGTGCCCAACAATCACGCTAGTCCAGCCACATCACCGCGTATCAGCACGTCGCACGGCCTGTCTACGACCGATGCTCAGCCGGGGGCTGACACGGAACCACGTCGCCAATGTCCATATTGGTGAGCAATGTCTATCGTCAAGGATCGATCGCAGTGGAGAAGATCACCTTTTTTGGCATTGATCATCATCGCTAAGCGTGCGATAGTTTCCCCTCTCGCTAGGCGTGACGCTCCCATCACTGAACGTGTTGGTGGTGGTGGCGAATCGCTTAACACCGTGTCCAGGGGAGGATCACGCTAGGTGTTAAGAACGTCGTATATCGCATCGCTGCGACGAGGAATGACGCACGCCTCGATCGTAGCCATAGTTGTCGCAGGAGCCCTGATTTGCGTCGCGGCTCCAGCATCAGCTGCAGTTTCAAAAGCATTCGCTATCGGCATCTTCGGAGCTAACGAACAGCGAGTACTGTCGGCTACAGGCACGACCGATGGATCACCCGTAGGGGTTGCTGCATACATTCCGGATGGTGGCGCTGCTGCCAATACGCAACGGTGGATGTTCGAGTTCAGCAGCACGCAGCCGTACACGCCACCGCGCCACCTCTACCGGATCGTTCATGTACAGACTGGCCTTTGCCTGGGCAGAACCGGAACCGGAGGGCCGCAGGTCCAGCTCAGGTCCTGCACAGCATCTAATCTCTCCTGGTACACCCAGCTGCCGACATATGGTGGAGGGTTCTGGCTTCGTAATAACACGAATACGAACTGCCTAGACGGACTGTACTCCAGCGACGGCGCCTATCTTAACAACTGTTGGAACCTGCCCACGGGAGGCAGGCCCGGAGAACATTGGATATTACGAACTGGGCCTTTCGAGTGCACAACGGAGGGGACGGCTCTCTGCGTCCGGCCCCAACAGCCGGTGTATGGACTGATGGACACGTGGCAGCAGCATCCCATCACCTACACCGGAACCACCTACAGCAATATGCTGAACTCCATGAAGTGGGGAACGCTAGATTCACAGGGCGCCAACAGCCGCTCGGAGGGCTTTGAATTCGGCTGGGAATCGAGATACTCCGCGGACCCAAGGGAAGAGAACGCATTTTGGGTAGAGTATGACGGGACATCATACGATTATCATGGCTTGTCAGATGTTCCCGGCGGATCTGGTGCGGACGGGCGACTCCACACGTACCTGGTAGTGCCAGGCGAGAACTCTCAGCTTGCTCTCTATTTCGACTTCAATCCGGTCGCAACCACCACAAAGGCCGAAAGCACTCGTATTGGCGAGACCAGCGGTGGTCTTTTTGCAGAGACCATTGAATCGGCTGAGTTTGCAGGCACCTATCAACATCGTATGCAGTTGCTTGACGGCAATCACGTCTGGCGGCGCCCATGGGTCGCAGAAGTCTCGACACGCGAAACCTATCCCTGTGACGCGCCCCGCAATGCTCCAGCCACGGGCGGCCCGAACACACCACCTCGATGCCTCAACGCATCGACCATCACGAAAGCAGGGACCAACCCTCTGCCGGTCTTTGACGCCTACGCCACCACGTACCAGGCCGACGATGTCACTGTCGCCGCCTACGAGCACGCCCTGGTCGAAGACGTCATCAGGCACACTCCGGACCAGCCGTGGTGGCTGGCCTACCTCGACACCGGCGCCCACAACGTCGTCTTTCCCCCACGCCCCGAGGGTGTTCCTCTACTGGAACTGGCCGTACGTGCTGGTCGAGGCCGGTCCCGAGCAAGCTCTCACCTGGCGCACCGATGGTCACATGCGCCACCCCCACGGCGCGCTACCCGACCTGTTCTTTCCTGCCGACCGGTCGTGGCTGGTCTCCGCGCTCTGGGACGACACCTGGACCTGCGTCGGCGGCCCGACACCTGTGATCCACGCCCTCGAACGCGATTCCGTGGCCAACGCCCGCCAGGTCCGACCTGACGAGGACGCGCTGCCACCAGGACTGGCCCGCGAGTAACGACCAACGCCGAAGTGGCAGTCACCCTCTGACGGTCGTTACCGCCCCCACTTCTCGGCAGGTAGGCAGCCGCTGGTCGGCTTGCCGTAGATCCGCTTTCCATCCGGGCTCGCATAGCAGTGCTCAAGTTGGTCTTCGGCCTGAAACAGCAGGCGTCTGTCGATCTCCGCCCCGCGGGCGTCGTAGCTGACCAGTTCAGGGTCGTTGTCGGCCTTGAGGCGGGCGTCGCTGGTCATCAGGCCGAACGCTCCCCCGGAGAGCCGAGCTGTTGTACTGCGCCCGTCGCCGTGGTCGAGTACGAGCCGGTCGACGCGCCCGCTGACCCGGCCGCTGACATTGACGTCCCCGCCGTCGTGCTCGGTGGACGTCAGCAGCAGCCGCTGCACCGGCCCCGGTAACCAGTCACCGTGCCGCCAGGGCTCGCTGGCGTGACCGCCGGTCTCCTGGTCCGTACCCGCCGCTTCGGCGTCGCAGGTCGCGTAGCCGGCGTGGTTCATGAACAGCACTAGCGTGCGGTCATCCCGCTCGATGGCCACCGCCAGGTCGGCCGGGGACACCGGGACGGGTTGCTCGCTCGGGTTCTGCCGGGTCTGCCGTTGCGGGGAGTTCCACTGCAGGCAGCGCTCGGCCGCGTCCCGCAGCGTCGGTGACAACTCGCTCGGTCCCATGGCCAGCACCTGTACGGGTGATCGGTCCGGCCGCTGCCACACCGCCGCCGCGACACCGGACGCCACGGCCAGCAGCACTACCCCCGCCACGGCGGCTCGCAGTCGTGGCGTACGAGCTGGGCGCGGGCGCACAGAACCGAGGATCCGGGCCCGCATCGCGTGGGCCGCCTTCGGCGGCAGGTCCCGCTCCGCGGGTAGGTCGAGAATGTCGTTCACCGCTTCCCCTCCTGGATCTCCTCCGGCATCAGACGGGCCAGGCGGCTGCGGGCACGACTGACCCGGGACCGCACCGCCACCTCGCTGATGCCCAACACGGACGCCGCGTCCGGGTACGACACGCCGGACCACAGACACAACGCCACCGCCTCCCGCTCCGCCGGTGACAACCGGCGGACCACCGAGAGGACCTCGGTCATCCGACGCTCGTCATCGAGCCGCGCGGAAACCTCCTCGGCGAGGTCACCATCGGCAAACCGCTCCGCCGGTAGACGCCGGAGCAGCGCCAGCCACCGACGCACCGACCGCCACTCCGAGCGGACCGCGTTCGTGGCGACGACCAGCAACCACGGCAACGCCGATCCGTCCACCAGGCGGGCGTCATGCCGGCGGCGCCACGCGACGAGGAACGTCGCCTGGGTGACGTCCTCGGCCGTCGACCACGACCCGGTCAGCCGGAACGCGTGGTTGTAGACCGGACGGGAATACCGGTCAAAGAGCCGACCGAACGCCGCCTCGTCACCGGCGGCGATCGAAGACCACAGTTCCTCGTCCGACGGCCCTACCTGATGCCTCACACCACACTATGGCCGCCCACGCCGACTCTGTTGCAGCTCACGGTCCACCTGTTGAACGAGCGCGGCGGCCAGCCGAGGCGCGGGACCCGCCGTGGACGTATCCCGCCGCACCGACGGCGAAGATCGTGGCAGCGGTCAACCAGGATGGTGTGATGGTGGAGGGCTGGACCGGCCAAGCCCAAGCCGCAACGACGACGCTGGTCTGGCGGGGAGCGGCGGCGTAGACGGCGCACACGTAGACGAAGGCGGGCAGCCACGCCAGCCGCGCGCCGAGCAGCACCGCCCCGCCGGCGACCAGCCCGATACAACCGAGAGCATTGCGAACCAGGGCGTGAGCACCGTACGTGTCGGGCGCCCGCAGCCCGGCCAGGATGAGCGCCACGGCGGTGACAACGGCGGCGACCAGAAGGTGACCGGCTCGCCAGGCCCGCCACGGCAGGGGTGTGCTGTGCTCGAGGTCCTCGTCAGCGCCGGCGAGGGTAGGCCCGAGCAGTAGTGCGGCCAGCAGCGGTGCGAGCGCGACCACAGGGACGCGGGCGGCCGGCCCGTCAAAGTAGGGCCTGCTGGCGAGCCACGTTCCGGCGGCCCAGGCCAGCAGAGCGATGACACCGACACCAACCAGGAACGTGAACGCGCCCCGGGAGCGCAGGTGCAGCGTGAGCAGGCGATTGGTCACAGCTGCTCGCCGAGGCGAATCAGTGCCGAGGTGTCACACCGGTGGGCGGCGTCGAGGTAGGCGGCGAACCAGGTGCGCTGCGCTGGCTCCGGTAGTGAGCGGAGCCTGGCGAGGGGCACGTTGTCGGGGGTGGCTGCCTCGTCGAGCATCCAGTCGGTGGCCAGGGTGTCGGTCCGGTACACCCGCTGGTCGATGCGGCGTGTCCCGGACGGATCCTCGCATCTGGCCCGGGTCACCTGCCGGAAGTCCGCCCGCAGGCTCTTCCGGCTGACCAAGCCGCCCAGCGCGGTGGATTGGTAGTCGAGGCTGAGCCAGACCGTGCCGTCGTCACTTTCGAGAGACTGGCCGGCCGGCTGGGCGGCCTGGTCGGCCGCCCGCCGGGGCGCTCCGGGTATCCCGTCGAGACGGGCCAGGATGGGCTGCACAACCTCGGTGACGTCGTCGATCAGGAACGCGTTGATCCGGGACAGGCACACCTGCGGGCCGCTGCTCGTGCACACCAGCTCCACCGCGGCCGGGTCGGCCGGGAGGCGATAGGTGCCCGGTCCGGTGATGATCGGCACGGCGGCAGTGACGGCGAGTCCGCCGGCCAGCAGGGCTGCTCGCCGCTGCCGCGCGGCGGCGGCCAGCAGCAGGACCGTCAGGGCCACCAGCCAGGCCGCCTGCAACGCGGTGACCCGGTCGGGGACGAGTGAGTACACCGCCCAGCCGCCGTAGACCGGCGAGAGCCACGCGGCGGGATTGCCGTCCCAGTAGATGACGATGGCCAGGCCCAGGTAGGTGGCGAGGCCGGCGATCGGGGCCGCCACCCGCAGCGGAACGAGCCGGCCGACGAGGACGCCGACCGCGGCGGCGGCGGCCAGGGCGAGGACACCGACGGTCAGCGTCCACCACCAGCCTCCGCCGGTGTAGGTCGCGACCCGGGCGACCAGCACCGCCGCTCCGGCGAACGCGCCAAGCAGTCCGACGGCACCGGCCAATGTCACGGCGAGCCAGGCCACCACCACTGGTTGCCAGCCCGGGCGGGGGGTCGAGGCGATCAGCTCGTCGATGTCGCGCCGCCGTTCCCGCCCGGACTGCCACGCCCCGGCAGCGATCATGAGAGCGCACAGGATCAACAGCGACACCCGCAGATAGTTCGCCAGACCCGCCCACCGGCCGCCCCAGTCGTCCGGGTGCACGGCCAGCATCCACACTCCGGCGCCGAACATCGCCGCAGCGGCGAGGGGCGCCGTGCCGCGGCGTAGCTCCACCCTCAGCGCGCGCCTCACCGCGGTACCGTCCGCGCGCCGCGCAGAACCGCCGTGTAGCCCCGCTCGATGGGGGAGTCGCCGCTGTCGCCGTCCCCACCGGCGGCCATCAGCTCGTCGGGGAGGCCGGTGAAGACCAGCCGTCCGCCGTCGACCAGGTTCACCCGGGTACACGCCGCCACGACGTCCTCCACCAGGTGAGTGCTGACCAGTACCACGGCATCCAGGCCCAGTTCCCGCAGCAGCGCCCGGAACTGCACCCGCTGCTCCGGGTCCAAGCCGGCGGTCGGTTCGTCCAACAGCAGCAGCCGAGGGTCGTTCACGATGGCCTGGGCGATGCCGGCGCGGCGCAGCATCCCGCCGGAGAGGTGCTTCATCCGGTCGTCGGCGCGCTCCAGCAGGCCGACCCGCTCGATCGCCCGGTCCACCGCCAGCGGGATCCGCGCCGGCGGCATCTCCTTCAGCCAGGCGAAGTACTCGACGAACTCCCGGACGGTGAAGCGGGGGTAGAAGCCGAACGCCTGGGGCAGGTACCCCAGCTGGCGGCGCGCCTGCCGCAACGCCGAGGGGTCGCCGATGTGGTGGCCCAGCAGCCGGATGTCACCCCGGTCGGGGTGCAGCGCCGTGGCCAGGACCCGCATCAGGGTGGTCTTGCCGGCGCCGTTCGGGCCGAGCAACCCGTGCACGCCCACCCCGAGTTCGAGGTCCAGGTCGTCGAAGACGACTCGCTTGCCGTAGCTGACCCGCAGGCCGTCGACGCTCACCGTCGTCATGCCGGTTGCCTTCCCACCCGTTCCCGACGCACATACACCACCACCGCGGCCACCGCGGTGACGCCCAGCCAGCCCGGGCCGCTCGACACCAGGACCGCCAGACCGCCGACCGGCGGCGCCAGCACCACCACCGCCCACGCCCCTGCCACCACGAGCGCGGCGTACGCGGGCTCGATCAACGAGCCGAGCGCCAACGTCAGCACGGTCAACCCGACGCAGGGCAACAGCCACAGTCCCGGCGGACCGATGTCCGTCACCGCGCCGGCCAGGACCGCGACGGGTGCGGCCACCGTGAGCACCGCCAGCGTGCGCCACAGCACAATCGTCAGGCCGCCCTGCGGTGTCCCCGCGATCAGCTCGTGCAGTGGATCAGTTCGCGGCCCGTACGACAGGGCCGTACCGACAGCGGGCAGCGCCGGCGCGATCAGTAGGAGCAGCCACGGTGGGACCACCGTCGGGCTGACCGCCAACCCCGCGGTGAGCACCCCGGTGACGGCCACCGACAGCAACCACGCCGTCCGCGCCGCAGGCCCCGCACCCACCAACACCCTGATTCGCCGCCACCCTGTTGCCCGCCGCACCCGCCCCTGCGTCGGCAGCCGGCCGCCCAGCGAGACCGCGACGGCCTCCACCACCAGGGCCGTGGACGCGTCCGATGCGATGCTCGTCCGGCAGGCCGCACAGCGGTCGAGGTGCGCCTCCACCGACCACGCGTCCACGTCAGCGAGGCCGCCTTCGGCGTACGCCGCCAGCACCCCGGCGTCGACGTGGAAACCGGTCACGACAGGGCCTCCCGCAACTCGCGGCGCGCCCGCATCGCCCGGGTCTTCACCGTGCCCTCCGGCACACCCAGCAACACCGCCGCCTCCCGCACGGTCAGGCCGTCCAGCACCGTCGCCTGCAACACCGCCCGCAACTCCGGAGCCAACCGGTGCAGCGCCCGCTCCAACTCGACGTCGTACGCGCCGGCCAAGACCTCGTCCTCCGCCGACGGAGACCACGCCAACACGTCCTCACTCGGCGCCCCCACACTCTGCGGACGGGCCAACGCGCGACGCCGCGCGTCGATCAACCGACCGGCGGCCACCGACCACAGCCAGCCCACCGCCGCACCGTCCCCGCGGTAGCCGGCCGCGGCCCGCCACACCGTCAGGAACGTCTCCTGCAACACCTCCCGGACCAACTCCGGATCCCGACACCGGCGGCGCAGACGCAGCACCAACCAGGGCGCGTTACGCGCATACAGCACGTCGAACGCCCCGCGGTCACCCTCTCCGACGAGGCGCAACAGCTCCTCGTCGTCCACGTCCATCACGCAAGGTTAGGACGCATCACCCGGCGAAACGGTTCTCTCCACCGCGCCACACGCCGGGCTGATCCGCGAGTTACGACCAACCCAGGCGCGAGTCGGTCCGAAGGTTCGCGAGCCTCTGGTTATTGGATCGGTAGCCGGACGGTGTGCGGGTCGACGAGCGTGACGCCTGCGGCAGTGCGCACATGCAGCTTGCTGCCGGCGAGTTCGCCACGCTCGCTGGGCCACCACACACCCCAGATGCCGTTCCTCAGCGTGGAGCTCACTCGAAGTCCATTCGCCAGTACCACGTCGACGCCAGTCACCGCGGCACCGCTCAGGCCGAACATCTGGAAGGCTTGAATGCCGCCCTCTGGCGGCTGCTGCAAAACGCCGCCGAGCACCAGCACGGCACTGTCTTGCGGCTTGGTGAACGGTTTGTCGGAGACCGTGGCCGCCATGAGGTTGAGCCCATTGCGCCCGTCGGCCTTCAGGCCAGACAGGGCGATCAAGGGGTCCCTGGAGGTGCCGCTACCCATTGAGACATCGACGCAGAAGGTGAAACCGCCGCGTCGATCGACCAGCACCTCCCGTCGGTCCGCCGCCTCTCGGCGCGCCGGGACACCTCCGACGCCCACCCCGCCGACGCCGAGGTCGCTGCATTTCGAAGCCCAGCCCTCGATGTCTTCATCCGAAGCGGTCAGTGGTGGAGCGGCCTGCGGGACGGGCGTCCAAGCGGCATAATTCTGCTGCGGTGGCTCGGGGTCGACCGCGAGCGCGATGAAGCCGACTGCCGCGGTCAGGACAGTGAGGCCACCGGCTATGGCGATACGCCGGTTCCGAATCGGCGCAGCCCCACGCGAGGCCTGAGCAACCAGCATTCGCCGAACGTCGGTCTGGCGCTGTGGGTCCAGGCGGGATCGCAGCTCAGTCATGACATCTCCTGCCGCTGTGTGGGGGTGGCGACTGGGCAGTTCGCGGGATCGACAATGCCGAATGGGCCTGTCTCGGCGTCGAGCCGGGACCGGGCCCGCGACAACCGCGACCGGACGGTGCCCACCGGTACGCCGAGCGCTACTGCCGCCTCGGCATATGTGAGGCCCTGCCAGACACAGAGCAGCAACACGTCGCGATCGGGCGGCCTCAGTCGCTCGAGAGCCGCCCGCAACCGGGCCAGGTGTCGCTCGTCATCGAGCCGGCCGGCGACCTCCTCGGCGTGGTCGGGCGTGGCCGAAGCGGGCGCCAGCCGTTCCAGCGCCCGTCGATGCCGCACCGCGGTCCGCCAGCGATGCTGAATCGTCCGGCGAGCGATCCCGTACAACCACGGCAGCGCATTGCCATCGACCAGCTCGACCTCACCCCGCCGACGCCACGCCTCCAGGAACACGATGGAGACCAGATCATCGGCAGCGTCGATCGAGCCGGTCCGGCGGGCACAGAATGCCCGGACGGCCCCGCCGTGCCGGTCAAAGAGAACACCGAAGCACTCGGCCTCCCCCTGGCGCGCTCTCTGCCACAGCTCGCCGTCGTCGGCCCAGATCATGTCCGCCGTCTCGCTCACACTCTCCTATGACCGTTGCGCCCGTCAGGTTCCACTTCCGGTAGCACTACATCTGAACCAGCCCAGTGCAGCATGCTCGCCACAGCCGGCTCAGGTTCATGACACCGACAACGAGGGTGCCGCAAGGAGCCAAGCGTGCTTGGCCTAGCGTGGTAGGCTGACGGCATGGGCCGGTTCTCCGAGGATGAGCTACATGCGGTTGTCTCCCGGTACGAGGCGACGCGCGCGCAGGCATTGACCGAGCGGGACGAGCAGCTACGGGCGTTCCACGCGGCCGGCTGGCGGCCGGTGGATCTGCAGCGGGTCACCGGCTACAGCCGGGAGACGATCCGTCAGGCGCTACGACCGGAGGTCCGGCGCGCGACCAACATCAGCCGACGCCGGACACCACCCCAGCCGCCGGCGGACTACCGGCCCTACGGTGACCGCAGGCCCTACATGGTGGCCGAAACCCTCGCCGCACTGCGCGGCCCGACCGAAGGCATGGTGACGCTTCCGCGTCACCTCGACTGGTCCGGGCACGCCGAGTACGACCTGAACCGGTCCGCCCGCCTGGCCAGCATGTACAAGGTGGTGCTCACCGAGGCCAGTACGGTCGAGGATCTGAACACCTGGCTCGATGCCGACCTCCTCCGGCGGCTCTGGCCCATCCTCTGGCTGCCACCCCAGCTCCGGCAGCGCTGGGAGGAAGCCTTCCCCGATCTCGCCGCAACCCGCAGCGGCGCGGCGTAGCGGTGGACCCCTTCCACGAACGCCTAGCCCGTACCGGGCTCGGGGCGGCCGATCGATATGGCTTCGCTCTGGCCGGCGGCTACGCGGTCCAGGCAGCGGGGCTTGTCGAGCGGCCCAGTGAGGACGTCGACCTGTTCACCGCCTGGGACCGCCGCGACGAGTTCACCGCCGCGGTCGTCGCCGTCGTGCACGCCTACCGCGACGACGGCCTCACCGTCGAGACCGAGCGCCAGTACGACACCTTCGCCCGGTTGGCGGTCACCGACGGCGTGCGGGTATCCAAGGTCGAACTCGGCGTGGACTGGCGTGCCAACGAACCGATCCTCATGGCGATCGGTCCAGTGCTCCACCCGGACGACGCGGTCGCGAACAAGATGAGCGCCCTCTACGGACGAGCGTTCGCCCGGGACTTCATCGACATCGACGCCACACTCCGATCCGGCCGCTACACCCGCGAAGCCCTCCTCGCCCTCGCGCAGCGCGCCGACCGTGGGTTCGACCGGCGCGTCTTCGCCGACGCCCTCGGACAAGCCACCCAGCTCGATCCCGACGACTTCGCCCAGTACGGTGTCACCGGCCGAGCGCTGGACGACCTCCGAAGCCGAACTGCGGAGTGGCGCCGCGAACTGCTCGACGACAAGGAACGATGACTCGGCTCCCGACTCGCAGCAGCGTTAAGCCTGCACCCGCAGGGCCCACAACGTTCCAGCTGATCTTCGGCAAGCGATCGCAGCGAGCCCGCGAAGCGACCGGCACGCAACGGCAGACGATAGAAAGCCGCAGGTCGTCGGCCTGTGGACACCGGCGGAGCGTCGGGTTAGGAAACCGATGCTCTATCCCCTGAGCTACGGGGGCGCGAGCGCCTAGTCCAGCGACCTGGGGTTCACCTGGGGTGGCAGGGAGTGGCCCACGTTCACCTACGTCACCCGGACCCGTGTTCTCCCAGCCCAGGACCACACCCCGAGCACACGAACCCCGGTTTGCGACCGGCGGTTGGCCGTGGTGACCCGGGTCGGCATCCGCTGGAGAGCACACACCTCGCACATGTTCGAAGATCAACAACGTTGCGTCCAGGTACCCACCTTCGGCGTCGCCACCGGAGGACCACGGAGCGCTCACGCCGGGGCGCTCGGGCCCCGCCGTGATACCGACTACGACGGTGTCCACCGTCCTGACAGGGGTCCGGGTTGTTCCTTGCCGCCGTATTCCGGGGCCGTGTTCATCGCCGGGTGAGCGCGGTTTCGGATTCGACGTGGCCCAGCTTCTCGGGGTTGCGGACGTAGTAGAGGCCGGTGATGCCGGCGTCCTCGACCCGGATCGCCATGACGCCGTCGATCTCGCCATCCAGGCGTACGAGGAGTGCCGGGTTGCCGTTGACCATGGTCGGTTCCCCGGTGAGCGTGCCTTCGACCTTGCCCAGACCACCGAAGAGCATGCGGACCACCTTCTCGGAGCCGATGATCGGCCGCAGCGCGGCCTGCTTGACGCCGCCGCCGTCACCGACCAGGACGACGTCAGGGGCGAGCACGTCGAGAAGACCCTGTAGGTCCCTGGTTTCGACCGCGCGTTGGAACGCCCGCAGAGCGGCCCGGGTCTCGCTCGGCGAGGCCACCTGGCGGGGGCGGCGGGCGTCGACGTGCTGGCGGGCGCGGTGCGCGATCTGGTGGACGGCTGCGGGGCTCTTGCCGACGGCGGCGGCGATCTCGTTGTAGCTGATACCGAAGGCTTCGCGTAGTACGAAGACGGCGCGTTCGGTCGGCGACAGTGTCTCCAGGACGATCATGAGCCCGATCGACACGCTCTCGGCGAGCTCGACGTCCTTGGCCACGTCCGGTGCGGTGAGCAGGGGGTCGGGCAGCCAGGGGCCGACGTATGCCTCCTTGCGGCGTTTCATTGCGCGTAGCCGGTTGAGCGACTGCCGGGTGGTGATCCGGACCAGGTAGGCGCGCTGGTCGCGTACGTGCTCCGTATCGACGTTGATCCACCGCATCCAGGTTTCCTGGAGGACGTCCTCGGCGTCGGCCGCCGACCCGAGCATCTCGTACGCGACGGTGAAGAGCAGGTTACGGTGGGCGACGAAGGTGTCGGTCGCCGAGTCAGCGGCGTAGCTCATACCTCGCCCCTTCTTTCGCGGCTGACCCGGGTTACCGGGGGCCTCCAACCGTGCATCATCAACAAGCTCCTAATCCCGGCTGGACGCCATCGGGGGGACGAGCAGCCGGCCAGTCCGGGCCGGTGAGCCACCGCCGGGACGGTCCGTGCAACGGAACGCCCGCACCGAGACGGCACCATCCCGACAGCGGCTCACCCCCGTCACCCGGCGAAAGGCTCGAGGTCGAAGCGGCCCCACGCGACGAAGGCGGCAAGCGCGAGATAGACCAGGTTCAGCATCACCAACGCGTACTGACCGAGGCGGCCATGGGTGATCATTGCGCCGACCATGAGCAGTACCCAGCAGGTGGCGGTCACCGGCACCATGAACGGTGCGACGTCGAGCGCGCCGGGCAGGATCAGACCAACCGCGGCCAGGAGTTCGACGACCCCGAGGGTCCTGACGAAGCCGACACTGGCGTGTCTGAGCCATTCCCCGCCGCTGTGCGCGGCGGCGAGTCTCTCCTTCGGTATGAACGTCTTGGTGATGCCGCTGGATAGGGCGAGGGCTGCCAGCAGCGCGGCAGCGATCCAAAGGGCGAGGTTCATAGGGTGTTCCTGTCTCGTGTGGGCGGCCCAGGCTGCTGGTTCAGCGGGTGGCCAACGCCTCCGCGTGCTTGGCCCGCAGCAATTCCTGGCGCTTGTCGTCCTTGACCCAGGTGAGCGAGCCCGGCTTGCGTGCCTCGTTCGCCAGATGCTTGACGGTGTGCTGGCAGACGAACTCCTTGAGCTTCGCGCCCGGACCACCGCCGATGTACAAGCCGTTCGCGGTGTCGTCTCTCGACGCGAACTGGAAGATGCCGGCGCGACGCCCCAGGCTGATGCACTGGCCGAAGAACCCCAGGTTGATGGGGGCTGGCTGCTCACCCGCGATCCGGGCCAGCACCGTGTCGGCGGCGTGCGCACCGATCCTGGTCGCGGCCTGGCAGCTCATCCGGAACGGCAAATTCGACGGTGCCGCGGAATCCCCGGCCGCGAGGATGTGCACGTCGTCCACGCTTGTCAACGTCTCGTCGGTGAGCAGGCGGCCCAGCTCGTCGGTGCTCAGCCCGCTGCGGCCGGCCAGGTCCGGCACGCCGAACCCGGCGGTCCAGATGGTCACCGTGCTCCGCACCTCCCGGCCGCCGTCGAGCCGCACGGCATCGCGCGTCACCGCCGTCACCTTCGTGCCGGGGCCGTCGAGCACCGTCACACCGAGGCTGGCCAGCCGCTTGGCAACCGAGCGCCGACCCCGCTCGTGCAGATACGGGCCAAGCACCCCGGCGCAGACCAGGGTCACGGTACGGCCCGCCTCCGCCAGCTCGGCGGCGGTCTCGATGCCGGTCGGACCGGCTCCGACAACCGTCACCGGGGCCGTCGCGGGAGCGGCGTCGACGACCGGCCGCAGCCGCTGCGCCTCCTCCAGGCTGGCGATCGGGTGAGCGAACTCGGCCGCTCCGGGCACCCCGGGGTCGGCGCTGCCACTGCCCACCGCATAGATCAGGTAGTCGTAGCCGACCGTGCCGCCCGCAGCCAACGTGACGCCGCGCCCGGCCGCGTCGATCCGGGTAACCGTGTCGACCACCAACCGGACGGACTTGGCCAGGACGTCTTGGTAGTCGACGACCGCATCGTCGGACCCGCCCACCACCTGATGCAGGCGGATCCGCTCGACGAACGTCCGGCGCGGATTGATCAAGGTCACAGCCACGTCGTCGCGCCGCGTCAGGCGGTTGGCCGCCATGACACCGGCGTACCCGCCGCCGACCACCAGCACATCGATCTTCCTGGTCATAGTGGATCCTCCGCTTCCAGGGGTTCACCCTCAAGACACCACCTGACCGGCCGTCCTGACATCCTGTGAGGCACGCCACTCGATTGACGTGGGCCTGAGGTCCGCAGGGCGCGTCTGAACCCAGATGCCTCAGACGCGTCACGGTTAGAAGTTCGCGGAGTGCAACCCGACAAAGACCGCCAAGTGACCCACGTTGACCTGCCTTGGACTGGCGAACCGGCTCGACCGACGACCACACGCTGATCACAATGGATAGGGCCGCTAACGGTTCAGATGCTGCGCCCTCGCGTCACTGCTCCTGATCCGATGCGCACGGGGTGAGGTGATGGGCCTGCACGGCTCGGCGATGGTGTTGGGAGTGGGGGTGGGGTGGCGCTCGGCGCCCCGCTGGCCAGCGGTGATCGATGCCACCGCACCAACTTGGGCCGTATCCGCCCGACGTCTGCATCGATTCGTTCATCACGGTGTACGACGTGCGCGGGTGCTCCTGTCACCGCTGGAGGAGCACCCGCACGGCCGGCCGGTTCAGCCGGCCAGCTTCGCCAGCCGGCCCAGGCCTTCCACCAGGTCTTCGTCGCTCAGAGCGTACGAGAAACGGAAGTAACCCGGCGTCCCGAACGCCTCGCCGGGCACCACGGCGATCTCGGCTTCCTTCAGCAGAAGCCGCGCCAGCTCGGCGGTGCTCGTCGCACGATGTCCACCGAGGTCGCGGTCGAGCAGTCCCTTGACGTTGGGGTATGCGTAGAAGGCGCCGTGTGGTTCCGGGCACACGACGCCCGGGATGTCGTTGAGCATCCGCACCATGATCTGGCGGCGACGGTCGAACGCCGTACGCATCTGTACCACCGCACTCAGATCACCCGACACCGCCGCGAGTGCGGCAGCCTGAGCCACGTTGGCCACATTGGAAGTGGCGTGCGACTGCAGATTCGTGGCCGCCTTGATCACGTCCTTCGGACCGATCATCCAGCCCACCCGCCAGCCCGTCATCGCGTAGGTCTTGGCCACGCCGTTGAGCACGATGCTTCGGTCGGCCAGCTCGGGCACCCGGGTGACGATGCTCGGCGCGGTCGCGCCGCCGTAGGTCAGGTGCTCGTAGATCTCGTCGGTGACGACCCACAGATCGTTGTCGGCGGCCCACTGGCCGATCGCGGCCACCTGCTCCGGAGGGTAGACCGCGCCGGTCGGGTTCGATGGGGAAACGAACAGCAGCGCCTTTGTCCGTGAGGTCCGGGCCGCCTCCAACTGCTCGACGGTAGCGAGGTAGCCGGATGCCTCGTCGGTCACCACATCGATCTGCACACCACCGGCGAGCTTGATCGCCTCCGGGTAGGTCGTCCAGTACGGCGAGACGACGATGACCTCGTCGCCTGGGTCCAGCAGTGTCGCGAACGCTTCGTACACGGCCTGCTTGCCGCCGTTGGTGACCAGAATCTGGGAGGGCTCGACGCGATAGCCGGAATCACGCAGCGTCTTGGCTGCGATGGCCTCGCGCAGTTCCGGCAGGCCCCCGGTGGGGCTGTATCGGTGAAACCGCGGGTTGCCACAGGCCCGCAGGGCCGCCTCGACAATGTAGTCCGGAGTGGCGAAGTCCGGCTCTCCGACACCGTAGAGAATGACCGGCCGGCCGGCGGCCTGCAGCGCCTTGGCCTGAGCGTCGACCGCCAGTGTCGCCGACTCGGTGATCGCTGCTACGCGTGCTGAGATTCGACTCATCGGTGAATCATCCAAGTGTCCCATCATGAGGTGCTCGCCGGGCCAGCGCCGTGCCGTGTCATGAGACAGCTCGTTCGGGTACGTCGACTGGCACGCAGCCGACCCGGGTGGGCCTCGGCGGAGCGTCCCCTCGCGGGCAATCGAAGGTCGGCGACGTTTTTCGTCCCCCTACTATCGTGGGCACCGCCGCAGCCAGCACGACATACGTGTTGAAATGGGCCTACTCAATACCGAGTAGAGTCCATGGCTCGAACTACAGGATGAGGCCGAAGGATTTGATGAGCCCGAGCAGCACGACTCCTCGGATCGCAAGGGAAGATGACCTCGCGGGCTTCACAGCCGGCCAGTTCCTGGCCGTGACAAAAGCCCTCACGATGATATTGGCTCTTCCCCCGTCGGCCGCCGACCACGTCGATGCGCTCGTCATCGCCAGCGGTCAGGGCGAGGAATGGCGCTTCACCCACGCGATCCGCAGCTGGGAGGCGAACCTTGATCTCCGTTACCTCCTGGTGGCCAACGGCAACCCCTCCGAGAAGACCTACGTCGAGATCACGCTCGGCTACCTGCGCAGCCTCGGTCTCCGTCGCATCGGTGGAGTCCACGTCCAGGCCGAACCGGCTCCCAACACTGCCCTGCAGGCCGCCTGGATCGTCAACCAGGTCAAAGCCCACGGCATCACGAGCCTCGCGCTCGCCGTCTCCCCCTACCACCTGCCCCGCGCCTACCTCACGCTCCTCAAAGCGTTCAACGAGAGCGGCGTTCGCCTCCCCATCATTCCGGTTCCCGTGGCGGTTCCCCCGGACAGACTGGTCCCGGAGACCGGAGCCACCGCCTACGACCTCGTGCCCGGGGAAGTGAAGCGCATCCTCACGTACGCGGACATGGGATGGATCGCGACACTTGAGGAGCTGCAGCAATACCTGCGGTGGCTCTGGAGTCATCATGAGCCGCTCCTCAGAGGGGGCTCGCGAATGCCTGTCGAGGATGGGGTGACGGCCTGACATCCGTCGAGGGGGGTGGGCGGAGTGGCGCCGGCCCCTAGGAGCGCGGGGGCCGGGCGGCGCGACGACGTTCGGTGAGCCGTCGCGCCTTTACCGCGTTGCCGCAGTCCGCCATGCGACACCAGCGGCGGGAACCGTTGCGGCTCTGATCGAGGAACAGCCAGCCACAGCCACCTTCGAGGACCGGGCAGCGGCGCACCCGGGTCAGGTCGGCCGTCAGCATGACGTCGAAGGCGGCCTCGGCGATCCGGTCGGGCACCAGCATGGCCGGCACCGTGCCGTAGGCCAGCCGCACCCGCGACGAGTCGAGCACGAACCTTGCCCGGGCGGCCGCGCCGGACCAGTGCTGATGTAAGGCGACCAGTGCGGCGCCGGCCGCGACAGGGTCACCCGCCGTACCACCGTCGGCGTCAACGATCGCCGCAAGCATCACGAGATGCAGTCCTTCGCGGATGTCCCGCACAGCGGCCAGACCGGCCTGCGCCGCTGCGGGCTCGTCGTGCCACGCCCGACCAACCTGGTCGGCCTCCGCGTCGCTGATCACGCCAACCTTGGCCGACCAGCGCAGCAAGGCGGAGCTGTCGGACAGGAAGTCGTGCGGTGAGCTGCCCCCTCGCTCGAGTGTGTTGACCAGATCGAGCACAGGGTGCCCGCCGACCATCGGTAGCTGGCACACGTCGAGCGGCATGCCGACAAGGCTACCACCTAAACCGCTGAAGGAGGTCATGCTCCGGCTCTGCCAGGGGCCGGCGAGAGCGGCGAAGCCCGCCGCTCGGCCATTGAGGTGACGGTCGGGTGGACGAATGCCCCGATCACGGGGCATGGGCGCCGGCGGCGTCCAGTCGCTCGACGTGTGCGGCGTCGAGCGTGACGTCGAGTGCCGACATGGCGGCCAGGTACTGGTCGAGGGTCCGTGGCCCGATCAGCGGCACGGTGGTCGGCGACGTCTGATGCAACAGCCACGCGAGCACCAGTTGATTCGGCTTGACCCCAAGCTCGGCGGCGAGCTCGGTGAGCGCCGCGAGACGCGCCTCGGCATCCGGACCCTGGTACGGATCCATGATGTCGTGGTTTCGCCGCTTCTCCGGGTCGTCGTAGACCCCTTTGAGGATCGGCGAGTACGCGACCAACGTCAGATCATCGTGCGTCCGCAGGTAGTCGAGCTGCTCGTCGTCGACGATGGACTTGTGACTGAGCCCGGCACGACGGCGGAGGTAACTGTGTTGTTGCTGCACCGCGACCGGTGCGGGCCAGCCATGCCGGTCACAGAGCTGTCGGATGCGCTCCAGCCGCCAGGTGCGCACGTTGCTCCAACCGACGTACCGCGCCTTGCCTGCGCGCACGATCTCCGCCAGGGCGGACAGCGTCTCCTCCAGCGGTGTCGACCGGTCGTCGACGTGCACGTAGTACAGGTCGACGTGGTCGGTGCCGAGCCGCCGCAGGCTGTCGTCGATGCCCCGGCGCACGGTGTCGGGGCTCGCCCCCTCGAAACGAGCCTGGACCTCTTCCCAGGTCTTGCCCCGCGCTTCTTCCGGATCGGATAACCGCGCACCGCACTTGGTGGCGAGAAAGACCTGGTCGCGTCGACCGCCATGGGCGAGCCAACGGCCGATCAGTTCCTCGCTCTCGTCACCGGTGTTGCCGGGGGACGGCCACCACGCATAGCAGTTGGCGGTGTCGACAAAATTGCCCCCGGCGTCGAGGTAATGGTCCAGCATTTTGACCGACGACGCCTCGTCGGTCAGCGTTCCCATTAACATGCAACCGAGAGCGATCTGGCTGACCTGCTCGCCTGTGCGCCCCAATTCCACAGTTTTCATAGCCGGAAAGCTATATGTTCGAGCGTGCTCTACGTCAACCCATTGGGCTACTCGAAAGCCGCTTCGCTCATACACCTCTGTGCGGCAGGTGAAAGAGCGAACAGCACCTTTGTTGGAGCGTGACGATCGGCCGGCGGCCCACACGCGGGCACATCGTCGGTGCGCGGTGGAACATGCCGACGGCGACGCGAAGCTGGGTCAGCAACTCGACGCCGTCAGGCACGTCCGTGACGCGGGGAGACGCAGGGTGGTGCGCAACACTCAGCTCTGGAGCGCCGGACGGCCAGGCGCGACATACTGCCACCCTGCGCCCTGCCACTCCTCGGCGTCGAGCAGGTGCCGCCCGTCCACAACGTTCCGGCTCTTGACCTCCTTGCCCAGGACCCGCGGATCGAGAGTGGCGAACTCCTGCCAGTCGGTCAACAGGGCCACCGCGTCGGCGCCGCGTGCCGCATCCAGCGGGCTGGTCGCGTAGGTCAGGTGGGGGAAGGCCTGCCGCGCGTTCCCCATCGCGCGCGGGTCGTAGACAGCGGCCACACCGCCCTCACGGCTGATCAGCTCGGCCACGTACAGCGCAGGCGAGTCCCGGATGTCGTCGGTGTTGGGCTTGAAGGCGGCGCCGAGCACTGCCACTCGCCGCCCGGCGAACCCACCGCCGCACTGCTTGCGGAGCAACTCCACCACCCGGTCGCGGCACCGTAGGTTCACCGCGTCGACCTCAGCCAGGAAGGCCAGGGCGTGGCCGACGCCGAGGTCGTGGGCGCGGGCCTGGAAGGCCCTGATGTCCTTGGAGATGCAGCCGCCGCCGAAGCCGAGCCCCGCCTTGAGGAACTGCTCGCCGATGCGCGGGTCGCGTCCGAGCGCTTCGGCGACGACTGTGACGTCGGCACCGCTCGCGTCGCAGAACTCCGCGATCGCGTTGATGAAGGAGATCTTCGTGGCCATGAAGGAGTTGGCCGCCGTCTTGATCACTTCGGCGGTGGGCAGGTCGGCCACCACCACCGGAACACCCGCCTCGATCAGTGGCGCGTAGACCTCGCGGAGCACCTTCTCGGCGGCCGTGTCCGCCACGCCGAGCACGAGGCGATCCGGCCGCAGGGTGTCGGCCACCGCCGTGCCCTCGCGCAGGAACTCCGGGTTCCAGGCGACCGACACCGTGTCGCCGTCGGGCACGAGAACGCGGAGCATCTCGGCCAGGTGGGCCGCGGTGCCGACCGGTACGGTGGACTTGCCGACGACGAGGCACTCATGCGCCAGCGACGGTGCCAGCGCCTCGATGGCCGCGTGCAAGTGGCTGAGGTCGGCTGCGCTGGCGTCGCTGCGCTGTGGCGTGCCGACGCAGATGAAGTGCACGTCGGCCGTCGCGGCGTCCTCGTAGGACGTGCTGAACCTCAGTCGTCCGGCGGCGAGATTGCGAGTGATCAGCTCGTCCAGCCCAGGCTCGAAGAAGGGCACTCGGCCGTCGGCCAGCGCGGCAATCTTTTCCGGGTCGATGTCGATACCGATGACCTGGTGCCCCAACTCGGCCATACCGGCGGCGTGTGTGACACCGAGATACCCGCAGCCCAGCACGGAGATCGTAAGCACTGTGCCTCCTATTTCCAGTCCGCTGATGGTTTGCTGGCGGCCGCTACCGTCCGCCGTAGACCTTCTTCGAGGGCGACCTGTGGCCGCCAGCCCAGTTCCCGCTCCGCTCGACTGATGTCGGGGCAGCGCTGCCGAGGGTCGTCCGCGTCCGCCTCGATGAACTTCAGTGGTGACCGGCTGCCGGTCACCTCGAGGATCAGCTGAGCCAGGTCGCGGATGGTGACCTCGTGGACGTTGCCGATGTTGACCGGCCGCCCGTAGTCGCTCTCCGCGATCGCCAGAAGGCCCCGCGCGGTGTCCTCGACGTAGCAGGGCGAGCGCGTCTGGTTGCCGTCGCCGTGGATCGTCAGGGGGACGCCGTCGAGGGCCTGGGCGATGAAGCCGGAGATCACCCGACCGTCCGGCCGCATCCGCGGCCCGTAGCTGTTGAAGATGCGCGCGATACCCACGCTCACCCCGTGCTTGTTGCCGTAGGCCGTGGTGAAGGCCTCGGCGTACCGCTTCGCCTCGTCGTAGACCGATCGCGCACCGATCGGGTTGACGTTGCCCCAGTACTCTTCGTCCTGCGGATGCTTCAGCGGATCGCCGTACACCTCCGACGTGGAGGCCAGCACGAAACGGGCTCCACACCGGTGTGCGATGCGCAGCGCGTTGTGTGTGCCTTGGCTACCGACGAGCAGGGTTTCGAGCGGCAACCGATAGAATTCGGGAATCGACGCCGGCGACGCCAGGTGCATCACGAGATCTACCGATCCCGGTGTGTCGAATTCCTCGATGACATCCGCCTCGACGAGCGTAAAGCCCGACCGACCCATCAGGTGCTCGACATAGCTGCGGTGCCCGGTGGAAAAGTTGTCGACGCCAATCACCTCCACGCCGGAGGAGAGGAGCTGCTCGCAGACGTACGAGCCGAGAAATCCTCCACCGCCGGTGACCAAGGCTCGTCGGAATCTGCTGGTTTGCGACACGGGAACCTCCTGTCCGGGTTGAAAGTGGGTTGGATATCGGCTACGCAAGGCCTTATCGCACCGCCGCGTTAATGCTGTGACGGCTGAACCCACTCTCCGGTGGGATGAACGTACTGTCGGCCGAGTACTCTGCACGCGGCTCGACCGGCACTCAATGGGCCCTGATGCCTACGGTTGCAACGGACAAGCGCTACTTCAGACAGCGGGTGGTAGGGCAGCCTGTTCGCGCAAGCCAGGCCGCCCAGCCGCCTCATCGCGGATCTGCCCGAGCAACTCGTCGGCCTCCAGGCGGCCCAGCAGTGCGTGGAACTGGTCGAAGATCCCGAGTGCCTGGGAGGCCCACTCCAGCGCGGAGGAGTAGTCCCGTCGCGCCCGGTGCACGCGCGCGAGCGCCAGGCAGAATCGCGCGGTGGCGAGCCGGTCGCCGTTGCGACGGGCGATCGCGTACCCGTGGTTCAGCGTCACCGCTGCCTGGTGGTGTTGGTGCTGCCGCAGCTTCACCAGACCGAGCGCGTGCAGCACGTGCGCCTCGCCTGCCCGATCGTGGCCTCCGCGCACCAGTTTCAGGGCCTTGGTCAGCTCTTCCTCGGCCCGGGTGAGGTCGCCGTCCTCGAAGTGCAGCTCGCCCAGCCGGTGCAGCACCATCGCCTGGACACGCGTGCCGTTGACCTCGGTCACCTTCCGCAGCGCCTCGGCCAGCAACTCCGCGGCGGAGCCGCGCTCGCCCCATTCCAGTTTGATTCGTGCCATACCGCTGAGGATGTGAGCGGCACCCGCCGCGTCGCCGAGCGGATGCAGCGCGGCGAGCGCCTCGCTGTAGCGCGCCCAGGCCCGGTCGAGATCGCCGTGCATCCGGTCGAGGAAGGCCAGGTGCCGCAGGGCAAGCGCCCGACCGCGGGCCTCGCCGATCTCGTCGAACACCTGAAGCGCCTGGGCCAGCCGGGCGCGAGCGTCGTCGAAGCGCTGCTCGACGATGTCCACCGCGCCCAGCGAGTACAGCATCGCGGCCGTGCCGAGTCGGTCGTCAGCCTGCCGCGCGGTGAGCAGGGCGATCTCGTGAGTGGCCCGCCAGTCGTCGAGGTAGCTGCCAGTCTCGAAGAGGGCCACCATGGTGATCGCGAGGTCCCAGCAGTAGTCGGGGGCACCAGCTTGGGAGGCCTGGCCCACCGCGGCCACCGCAGCGGCCCGCTCGTTCTCGAACCACATCAGCGGATCGCGCAGCAGGTCGTGAACGAGGTGTCGAGGCAGCTTCCAACGCTCGGCCTGGCTGTGGATGACCGTGTAGTCGCCGCCGTAGAGGATGCGGTGCGCCTCGTCGGCGAGGAACAGCCACGCGCCGAGGAGACGCCGAGCGGCCTCGAGCCGGGCCGGCGCGTTTTCCTCGGCGGCGAGCCGCTCACGGGCGTACACGCGGACCAGGTCGTGCAGCCGGTAGCGGGTGTCGACGCCAAATCCACCCACGACTTCCAGCAACTGTGCGTCCACCAGCGCGTCGAGCGTGTCCGACGCCGTGATCACGTCGATGTCGAGCAGCGGCGCCGCGGTCCAGCCCGGGAAGTCATGCGTCTCCAGCAGACCGAGCCGCCGCAACAGCCGCTGCGCCTGCCCGTCGAGGCCCTCGTAGCTGATCGCGATGTTGGTTCGCACATCCAGGCCACCGTGGGCAAGCTCGTCCAGACGCCGGCCCTCGTCCTCGAGTCGCTCGGTCAGTTGCGCCATCCGCCAATGCGGACGAGCGATCAGCCTCGCCGCCGCGATCCGCAGCGCCAGCGGTAGCCGACCGCACAGTTCGACCAGGCGTAGCGCCTCGCGCGGTTCGGCGGAGGCTCGCTCCGTGCCGACCATCCGCGTCAGCAGTTCGACGGCGTCGCGCTGATCGAGCGCACTCACCTCGACCAGCCGGGAGCCGGGGATGCCGGCCAGGCGGCGCCGACTGGTCACGATCACACCACAGCTGGGGCTGCCCGGCAGGAGAGGGTAAACCTGTCGCTCGTCGACGACGTCGTCCAGGACGATCAGCACCCGGGATGCGGCGATCTGGCTCCGAAAGGTCGCCGCGCGCGCCTCCAGCCCCTCCGGTATCGAGGACCCGGGCATGCCGAGCGCGCGGAGAAAACCGTCGAGGATCTGGGAGAGACCGCCGCTGTGCGACCGCTCCGGGCCAAGCCGAGTGAACAGTTGGCCGTCCGAGAATTCGGCGGCCAGTTCGTGGACCAAATGCACGGCGAGCGTCGTCTTTCCAGCGCCGCCGCGGCCGGTGATCGTCAGGACCGGCACGGAGTCACGGTCGGATTGCCCGCTGCCGTACCGCAGGAAGTCGGCCAACTCGGTCACGAGCTCGCCGTAGCCGGTGAAGTCCGGTATGTCGGCGGGTGCCATCCGGGGCACCGAGGGTGCCGGCTCGATCGGATTCGGCCATTCCAGCTCCACGGCCGGGCCGGACTCGAGGTCCCCGTTCAGGATGGCCCGCTCCAACAGCCGCAGCGGCTCACTCGGCTCCAACCCCAGGTCGTCGATCGAGGCCTGCCGAGCCGACCGGTACGCCGCCAGGGCCTCCGCTTGCCGGCCGGCCCGGTACAACGCGGTGATCAGCTGTTGCCACAGCCGTTCCCTCAACGGGTGCTCGGTGACGAGCGCCATCAGTTCATCGATGGTCTCCCGATGCCGGCCGAGATGCAGCTCCAACTCCAGGCAGTCCTCGACGACGGCGAGCCGCCGCTCCGCGATCCGGGTTGCCGCCGCCTCGACCAGCCGGCTGTCCACGCCGCTGAGCGGAAACCCGCGGTACAGCGCCAGTGCCTGCCGAAAGCCGGAGGCAGCGTCCTCCAGCCGTTGCTCGCGCAGCGCGGCGCGGGCTTCGGTGAGGAGATCGTTGAAGATGTGCAGGTCCAGCTCACCCTCGGCGATTCGGATCTGGTAGCCGGCCGGGTTGGTGATGATCCGGTCATCGAGACCGGTGTCTCGCAAAGCACGTCGTAATGCCGATATGCAGATCTGAATCTGACTTTTAGCCGTCGATGGCGGCGATTCCTCCCATACCGCATCGATAAGCCGGCCGAGCGGGACCACATTATTGGCCTCCAGTAGCAGCATGGCGAGCACTGCCTGCTGCCGGGAGGCGGTGATGCTGGCGTTCAGAACGTGCAAGGGTCCAAGGATGCGGAAAACCTGCAACTTGCCTCCCCGTCGCCCAAGCTTCCCCTCCGTCGACAACGACACATCGCCAGCCCAACCGCGCCCCCGGAGCTGGCCGGAATGATCGTTCGACGCCCCGCATAGGAGAACGTTTTACATCGTAGCGAAGCATACAGGCAGGCACCAGGCGAGATTCGGCTCGGCCGATGTTTTAACGCATGTTTAAGATGGCGTGTTGGCAAGGTGCAGGTGAACGCGCGGTGCAGCGATTCGGCGGGCCATCCCGGCGGTGGCGGCCCCGCGTGCGTCGCAGCCGCTGACCGTCCCTGCCCACGTGTCGGCGCCCGCCATGCTCCGGGAGTCGATGGTCTGCGCCCAGGGGCCACGCCACGAGAGATGCCGCATACGGGCCTTGGCCCGTGGCGTGGCCACGGCGAGCAGACATGCGCCGCTGCGCCCGTTCCACCGATGGACGGCCACCATGCCCCCACAAACCGACCCACTCAAAGGCGCTGGGCGGCCGGCAACTTATCCACGTTCTCCGTAGACGGTGAAACCCGCCGCGTTAAGGTACACGGCCATCCGGAGATCGAGTTCGATCTCCCGCACCTGGATGGACACCGTGAACTCGCGGTACTCAGCGACCGTGCCGAGCCCGGCAAAGTAGCTAGAAGGATCGAACGTGAGCTGGTGCGCGCCGCGCCGCACCTGAAGTTCCTCCAGCGCCAGCAGTCGGCCGTCATTCGCCGTGAACCCGGACATCAGTGGCGCCCAGCCTCGATCGTCGCGGCTGTCCAGCCGCACCAGCACGCCCGGCGCAGGTCGACCCGACGCGCAGTCAATAATGCGAACACCGATCATTTTATATCCAGGTCCTTCGATTCCGGCAGCGCCTCGCGTGAGCGTACAGCTCGCCGCTTTCACCTCGCTATCAAGTCGCCATGCGCCGTCACCAGGTTGGACTAAGCGCAACAGTGACGGATCGACAGCCATGGGATAACAGGTCGACAGCGGGCGCTGGTGAACTCGGTTTGTAGCCGAGATCGAAGGGGGAGCCAGATCATGAGCCGTGACACCAACTGGGGCTGAAGAATTGGGCGGAGCGCCCACGACAAAGGTGGTCCCTCGAGTCAGGCGACGATTCGAGGGACCACCTTTATGCTGCGCGAGAAGTGCCTAGAAGCCAGCCACCGTCGTCCGGACAGCCCTCGCCAACACCCGCTCGATCAACGGATCGAGAATCCGGTCATATATCGGCACCCCGACGTCGTACGTCAAGTCGACCAGCACCTCACACCCCTCCGACGTGGGCATTGCCCGCCAAGCGCCGGACAGGCTCCGGAAATCGCCAGTGGTCTGGGTGAACGAGACACGACGTTCGGTCGGTGCCTGTTCACTCCGCTGCCGCCAGTGGATCGACCCACCCCGGAACGGCAGCGTCCACTCGTCTTCGAGCCGCTTGATCCGATCGAACGCGGCGTCGGCCGACAGCGTGGTTCGGGCGGCTACCTGAATCGTCCTCATGAACTGCTCCTCAGTGACACCGCCTGCAGATGCGTCGTCCGGATCATCATGTAGCTGGCTTCGCCGAAGACCCCGCCGGTTAGGCCGGTGCCGCCGTGCGAAGGCAGGTAAGGGAAGAAGCCGGAGTGCGATTCGTCGTTCACCTTGACGACGCCGCCGTTGGTCACGGCACCCACGAAACGCTCCACTACCGCTTCGTCCTCCGACCAGAAAGAGTTGCGGAGTCCGTAGGCGTTGGTGTTGACGAAGTCGAGCACATCCTCAAGGAGCGCGTCGTCGCTGCGGCCCGACTCGGGAACCACCACCGGCAGCAGCGGGAAGAAGGTCTCCGCGCGCACCGCCGCCAACTCGCGGCTACGCGCCAGGCCGTCGATGCGTACCACTGTCGGTTCCAGGAAGTAGCCGGTGTCGGACGGCGTCCCGTCCACCTCCAGCTGGCGTCCACCGCACACCAACTGGGCTCCCCCGGCCAGCGCCTCGTCCAGCACCGCGAAGAAGCTCTCCTGGGCCAGGACCGGAGTGAGCTCCACGCCTTCGTCGTCGGGGTAACCGGGTCGGATCTGCCCGGCGGCGATCCGCAACCGGTCGAGCAGCTCGTCGGCGATCGCGGGATGCGCCACGACCTGGTTGGGGACGTTGCAGATCTGCCCGGACGCGTTGAACGCCTCGGTCAGCGCGCGAACCGCCACGTCGAGATCCGCGTCCCGCCAGACCACGGCGCAGTCGTTGCCGGCCAACTCCAGGATGGGCTTCTTGCCGGCGGCGATGCAGTCGTTCTGGAAGATCAGCCCCTTGTCGCTGCCCCCGAAGTAGATGATGTCGTTGACGTGCGGGCTGGCCAGCCAGTCAGCGAGCATCGGTGGTCCGCACACGACATTGACGGTGCCCGGCGGGGCACCCACCTCGTCAAGGGCGGGCGCGATGATCTCCCGGATCGCGTACATCACGCCCAGCGGCATACTGCGCGGCGCCCGGACCACCACGGTGTTGCCGGAGAGCAGTGCGGCCGCGCCGTAGATGGCGTTGGAGTGCGGCGCGTTCTGCGGCGGCGCCACGCAGACGACCCCGTCCGGACGCCGGCGCAGGACGATGCGCCTGCCGTCGTGTGCGAACTCGCGGTGCAGCAGTTCCGCACACCAGGAGAGGGTCTGCTCGCTGAAGATGTGCAGCAACCCGTCGATCTCGGCGTACGACGGCGTACGCGGCCGCCCCTCGGCGACCATGAGCTCCACGAACTCGTCGCGGGTCGCGACGAGCCGCCGGCGGATCGCCTCGCCCAGGCGCAGCCGGGTACGCAGGGGCGTTCTGCCCCACTCCGACTGGGCGGCGGCAGCAGCGGTCAGCGCCTGCTGGACGGTCTGCGGGTCGGCCAACGCGCATCGTCCGACAATGCGCGGGTCGTCCTCGTCACCGAGCTCACCGGCCTCCAGCCGCCGCTTCAGGCTCAGCGCACCGAAGGTGTCCTCCAGCGCCGCGCGTGCCGAGATGCCGTAGACATGCCGGTCGGACTCGACGTCCTTGCCGGCCACGTAAGACGGAAAAGTTCTCATGGCGCGTACTCCCGCCCGAGCAGTTCCCGTGCCACCACCAGCTTGGTGGCGTTGGCGGTGCCGTCGGCGAGCTGAGTGCCGATCAGGTCACGTAGCCGCTGCGCGATCGGCTGCTCCTCGCTGTAGCCGAAGTGACCGAGCGTCAGCAGCGCCTGGTGGGCCGCCTCGACGGCCGCCTTCGGCGCCCACCACTTCGCCATGTTCGCCGCCAGGCGATGCTCCAGCCCGGCGTCGTTGCGCCACAGCGCCTCGTACGCGAGGAGCCGGGCCGCATGCAGATAGGTGGCGCACTCCGCGAGCGGAAAAGCGACCCCCTGGAAGTGGCCGAGCGGCTGTTCGAACGCCCGCCGGTGCCGAGCGTGCGAGATCGCGTCGTCCAGCGCGGCCTGTGCCGCGCTGACGGCCATGAGCGCGATGAGCGCCCGTGAGTAGTCGAAGCCACGCATGCCCTGGGCGAAGCCGAGTCCGGTGTCGCCGACCACGTCCGACACCCCGACCGGCAGGCCGTCGAAGACCAGTGTCGATCTGCCGCCGGAGCGGCTGCCGAGGTCACGCAGGGGTGATCGCAGCACGTACTGGTCGTCCAGCGGGGCGTAGAAGGCGGTGACTCCGCGGGCACGTGGCGCGTCGCTGGTGCGAGCAAAGATCATCCCGTGGGTGGCGTACGCGCCCAGCATGATCGACGTCTTCTCGCCGACGAGCCGCCAGTCGTGCGGACCGTTCGGCTCGGCGCGAAGCTTGACGGCGGCCGCGTCGGTCCCGTGGCTGGGTTCGGTCATGCAGAACGCCACCACCGCGTCCCCGCGGGCGATAGCCGGCAGCCAGCGCGCGCGTTGCTCCGCGGTTCCGTTGGCGGTGATGATGCCGGCTACCAGGGCGGCGTTCAGCACCGGATAGCACGCGGTGAGATCACCCCGGGCCAGCTCCTCCAGGGCGACGCCGGTGCTGACCGCATCCAACCCCAGCCCGCCGTACTCGACCGGGACGCGCAGCGACAACAGGCCCTCGGCGGCCAACTCGGGCAGCAGCTCAGCGTGGAACTGCCCCTGCCGGTCGTTGTCCTGATAGAACGGCGCGATTCGCTTTTCGGTGAAGGTGCGCACCCGATCGGCCAGCGCACGTTGCTCAGCAGTAAGAGAGAATTCCATCACGTAGCCTTCAATCGTTCCCGCAGAACGAACTTCTGGACCTTTCCCGACGGCGTCTTCGGCAGCTCGTCAACGGCGCTGATCCGCTCCGGCCAATACGGCTTGGCCATGCCCAGCTCGGTGAGATGGGCACGCAGTTCGTCGAGGGAGGGCGGCTCGCCGTCCGGCACGATCACCGCGCACGCCCGTTCGCCGAGCCGCGGATCCGGATATCCGACGACGGCCGCCTCCCGGATCGCCGGGTGGCGCAGCAGCGCCGCCTCCACCTCGACCGCAGGCACCTTCTCGGCTCCCCGGACGATGACGTCCTTCACGCGGCCGACCATGCGAACGCCGCCGTATCCGTCGTCGCGCGCGAGGTCGCCGGTGTCGAACCACCCGTCGGGCGTCAGCGACTGGCGGTACAGGTCCGGACGGCGGTAATAGCCCAGGCACTGGTTGTCACCCCGTACCTGGAGCCGCCCGACGGCGCCCTTCTCGACCGGTTCGCCGGTCTTCTCGTCGACGATGCGGATCTCCATGCCGGGTACCGGTGTGCCGTCACTCTCCGCAGCCCGCATCGGCGGGTCTTCCGGACGGGTGACCGTGACACAGCCGTTCTCCGTCATTCCCCAGACGGCGTAGACGCGGCAGCCGAGGACCTCCTGTGCCTCCTCCACGAGGATCGGTGGCACCGGCGCGCTGCCCGTGCCGAACGCCTTGAGGGTGCCGACGTCCCGCCCACTGCGCCGCTGCTCGTGGATCAGGTCGCTGAGGAACGTCGGCGCGCCGTAGAAGAACGTCACCCGCTCAGCCTCGAAGATGCGCAGCATCAGCGCCGGGTCCCACGAGTCCAGTTGCACCGCGCTCGCGCCCAGCATCAGCGGCATGACGAAGTTCCAGGTGTATCCACCCTGGAGGGTGGTGGGCGAGCCCATCGCCGTCACCTCGTCACCGGTCAGCCCCAGCACCTCGATCTGTCGCCGGTTGATGGCGTGGAGCGTCCGGTGGCTGTGCATGACACCCTTCGGCTCACCGGTGGTGCCGGAGGTGAACATGACCTGGGCCAGGTCGTCGGGGCCGGCCTCGCGGCCGTCCAACTCACCGCGAGGCACCTCGTCCTCCCAGGCCCGGTCGAGCAGGTCGGCGTCGAAGTCGAGCGCCCCCGGAGTGCTCGGCTTACCGAGGAGGATGCGATGGCCGAGGGAGGGCACCGCAGCGGCCACCTCCGCGCTCATCTCGTCGTACGAGAAGCCCCGATAGGACGACGCCCCCACGTACACCGGGCTCTTCGTGAGCCGGGTCATGAATTCCAGCTCGCGCCGGCGCATGATCGGCGCCACCGGCCCGGCGACGGCGCCGATCCGTGCGCAGGCGAGGGCGAGCGCGACGAGCTGCCACGAGTTGGGCAGCTGCAGGGTCACCACCTCGCCGCGCCGGACGCCGAGCCCGGCCAGCCCGGCCGCCAGTCGCTCGACCGTCGCACCCAACTGGGCGTAGGTCAGCCGCTCGGTCGCCCGTCCGTCGGCGTGCCAGCAGATCACCGCCGACCGCTGCGGATGCCGGGCCACGGCCTCCCGGAGATGGTCGAGCATGGTCCTGTCGTCGTGCGGCCCGGCGGGTTGGAGTCGCCGGACCGCCGTACTTGCCTCTGTGGTCACGCCGTCCTCCGAACGTTAGACGTTGGCCGGGGTGAACTGGTCGAGCTGCCCGATCGGTCGGGTCGGCTGCCAACTCCCGGGCACGAGGTGCGCGTTGATCAGCTTGCCGTCGCCGCGAAGCTCGGAGTAGGACGGGTGGCGCATGTGCAGCAGCGGCTCGTCGTAGGCGTCGTACGCCGCGTCGAATCCGAAGCGGTAATTGAACTCGATGTCCTCGCCGCCCCAACCCTGGAAGCGCTCGTCCATGCCACCGGTCCGGTAGTACAGCTCGGCGCGGGCGAAGAAGCACAGCCCTGGCCCACGGCGCAGCGTGAAGGCACGCAAGCGCTTCGGGTCGGGCGCTGCGGCACCGCCGTGCAACCGCTCGCGGATCGCCCGCCACGTGGCGGGGTAGTCCATTGCCACCATGTCCCGGTACGGCAGGTGCCCCATCGTGCCGGGTTCGCGCATGCGCTCGACGTTGCGGGCCAGGAAGTCACGGTCGGCCAGCACGTCGGCGTCCATGTGGCAGATGATCTCGGTGTTTCCGGGCGTGTTCGCGACGCCGACGTTCATCGCCCAGGACTTGTTGAACACGCCGCCCTTGGGGGCGAAGATGTAGTTGTCGGCGAACCGGCTGATCACGTCGCGCCAGCGGGACTGCTCGTCGCTCTCCACGACCGTCACCTGATACTGGTCGCGCGGCAACGACTGGTCACGCAGCGAGCGCAGGCACGCCAGGAGGTTGCGCAGCCGTTCGCCGCCGCCCTCCAACCGGCTGTGGAACGGGATCACGACGAGGACCTCCGGGGCGGCGCCGTCGGGCAGCCGCGGCCCCGGGTCGAACGCGGTCATCTCCTCCACGGTCACCGGAACGGAATCACTTGTGTAGTCCTCGTTCAGCACGTGGCCGAGGCGCGAGTTGCACTCCGCCCGCCAGCCGAGGTGCATGAGGTCGTCGACCGCGGCGTCGCGGCCGTGCCGCTCCGCCAGCGCCGCGTGCAGCGCCCAGTAGCGTCGGTGATCCGTCGGGTCGGCCAGCAGGCTCTCACCCAACGTACGGATCGTCTCGGCCCCACACGTCCGTACCGCGTCAACGACCTTGTCCCGCCAGGGCCGGGAAATCTCCCAGTAGTAGAGACCCGAGGCGGGTGCATCGGGGTCGGCCGCGACGACGAGGTTGTCAGCGACGGCCTTCGCCAGTACGGCAGGATCGGTCGGCTTCAGATACGACATTATCGCCCCAATTCACGAGAGCTGATTCTGGTCGGGATTGCCGGCAGTGGCGACGATACTGTGAACCCGCTGCGGGAAAGCCCTGGTCTTCGCTACCGGGTTAGCGCGGCGAAGTACTCAACCGGTCCGACTCTCGATACACAGGGCCCACTTTCGCTACTCAGGACCGCGCCGGCTTAGCGAACCCGCGAAAGGGCGACGCGAACGATGGTTTGACGAAAGCCGATCGATAGCAGCCAATAAGACAGTGGGTCGGTGGAATCCACCGACGTAACGATCAGGGACCGCCTTCGAGACGTTTTCGCTGGCCGACACTCAGAGCTGCGGCGCATCTGCGCAGCGACCGACCGGCGCGGGTCCGCCGGCATCGCATTGATCGGCGCGGAAGGCGTGGGCAAGAGCCGACTGCAGACCGAGGTCGCCCACCGGGCGGATCCTGCGCGACACCACGTCATCCGGGCCGTCACCAGCGTGGCGACCGCCAACGTGCCGTTCGGCGCGCTCGCCGAACATCTGCCGTCCGGGCTGCTCCGCGCACCGTTCACGGGCGACGCGCTCCGGGCCGGGGCAGAGGCGTTGCTCAAGCCCGCCGGCAAGCGCCGCCTGACGCTCGTCGTGGACGACGCTCCCCTGCTGGACGAAGCCTCCGCCGCGCTGGCTGTTCAGCTCGCCCGGCGAGGCGAACTCTTCCTCCTCGCCGCGGTGCGTCCCGACCGACGGTTGCCGCGCCCGATCGCGGCCCTGTGGACCGATGGGCTGGCCGAATGGATGGAGGTTGGCCCGCTGAGTCGCTGCGACGTCCACCAGATCCTCGAAGAGGCGCTGTGCGGTCAGGTGGAGGGCGCCCTGGTTCAGCGGTTCTGGGAGGCCACCGCAGGCAACGCGTTGCTGGTGCGCGAGCTGCTGACCGCACAGTTGGAGACGAACCGGCTGGTAGCCGAGGATGGCATGTGGAGGCTGCGCGGCCCGTTCGCCATCCCGTCCTGGCTGACCGGGCTGATCGACGAGCGGCTCGCGGCGGTGTCGCCGGAATGCCGCTCGGCCATGGAGCTGCTCGCCGTCACCGAGCCGATCTGCCCGGCCGTGCTCGGCGAGCTCGTGTCCGCTGACGTGCTCGAAGCGGCGGAAGCGCATGGTCTCATCACGATCGGGCGAAGCGGTGGTCGGGACCTCACGCGCCTGGCGTACCCGATATATGGGGATGTCCTGCGCGCGGTCACGCCACGGCTGCGCGCGCGGCGTTGGCTCAGTCAGTGCGCCAGTCTCATCGAGTCGACCAGTCACGACCCGGTCGACCTGGCGCGGGCCGTGCGGTGGCAGCTGGCCTGTGGCCAGCGGCCGTCGCCGGAGAACACGGCGGTCGCCGCCCGGGCCGCGCGTTCCAGCTTGGACTTCGAGCTCGCCGGCCAGCTCGCCCGGCGCGAGTTGGCGGCCGGTCGGGGCGCGGCGGTGATTGAGCCGCTGGGGTACGGCCTGCTGTTCTCCGGTCGGCCGGCGGAGGCCGAATCGGCACTGTCCGGGCTCGGTCGGTTGGACTGCGACGTCGACCGCGCCCGGGTTGCCATGGTGCGCGCGTTCAACCTCTACTTCGGCCTCGACCGACAGGCACCCGCCGAGGTGCTGCTGGCCGCGGCGGTCGACGAGACCGTCGACCCGGTTGCCCGTCGGTCGCTGGTCGCGCGGCAGGCGTTGCTGCGTGCTCTGTCGGACGCACCGAAGGACGCCCTGGATTTCGCCGCCGACGCGCCGGACGAGCCGGAAGCCCAGGTCGCTGCCGGCCTGGCCATGGTCTTTTCCGGCCGCCCCCACGAGGGGCTCGATCTGCTGGCCGGCGAGTGGCCGGACGAGGCACCGTGGCTCGCCGTCTTCGCCGACCTCGGCACGGTCCACGGCCTGCTGTGGACCGCGCAGTTCGCCGCAGCGGAGGAGCGGGCCTGCGCCGGCTACGAGCGTGCGCTCGCCAACCGGTGGCAGTTCGCGACCCTCGTGTCGTGCCTGCTGCGCGGCCTGGTCGCCCGGATGCGGGGCCAGCTGCGGGACCAGGCGTCCTGGTGTCGTGAGGGCATTTCGATAGCCCGTGAGCAGGGCTCCAACAATGTGCTGGGCGTGTTGCTGGGGCTGCTCGCGCACAGCTACGCGCTGACCGGCGAGCCCGACGCGGCGGTCCGCACGTTGGCCGAGGCCGACCGGTTGGACGGGGTCTCCCTGCGGCTGCTGAGCCTGTGGACGGAACTCGCCCGCGCCTGGGTCATCGGCGCGCGACACGGCGACGCCGCCGCGCACGCGCAGTGGACCGCGCGGTTGGCCCGGGACCGAGGTGCGGCCGGTTTCGAAACGCTCGCCCTGCACGACGCGGCGCGGCTGGGCGCTCCGAAGCACGCTGCCGACCGGCTGCGGACGCTCGCCGGCCAGTCCGGTCGGCTCCTCGGGAAGTCCTACGCCCTGCACGCCCGAGCCATGGCGGAGGGAGACGCCGCGGCGCTCGCCGAGGCCTCCGCCGACTTCGCCGAGATGGGCAGCCCGCTGCTGGCCGCGGAGGCCGCCGCCGAGGAGTCCGAGCGGCACCGGTCCGATGGCCGCCTGGCCATGGCGTCCACGGCCGCCGCCCGCGCCCTCATGTTCATGCGCCACTGCGATGAGGTCCCCCGCTCGCCCGCGTTGTCCGCGCTGGCGCCGCCGCGCCTCACCCCCCGGGAGGGCGAGATCGCCGAGCTTGCCGCCGGAGGGCTGTCCAGCCGGGAGATCGCCCGAACTCTCGTGCTGTCCGTGCGCACCGTGGAGAACCACCTGCATCGGGTCTACCGCAAGCTCGGCATCACCAACCGCGGGGAGCTCGGAGCCCTGAGCGTTCTGCTGACCCGGCCGCAGACCTGAGCCCTCCCCCGGGAGACCGGGGCCGACCACAGTGCGAGCCCGCGGCCATCCCCACCAGGAGTTTCCGGTGGGGATGGCCGCGGGCTCGGACGGTGTGCGGGGCGTCAGTTGATGACGCCGGCGCCCACTGTGTGGTTCGTTTCCTCGTCGATGAGGATGAAGGACCCGGTGAGCCGATTGCGCGAGTACGGGTCACACAACAGCGGCTGGGTCACTCGCAACTCAAGCCGGCTGATCTCGTTGCAGCGCAACTCGGTGGCGCTTGTGTCACGGCGCAGCGTGTTGACATCGAGCCGGTAACGCATTTCTCGGACGACCGCGCGGACGGTCCGGGTGGTGTGCTTGAGCAGCAACCGCGCCGGCGGTCGGAGCGCACGTTCGCTCATCCAGACCACCATGGCGTCGATGTCCTGGGCCACGGCCGGCGCGTTGTGCGGCCGGCAGATCATGTCCCCCCGGGACACGTCGAGGTTGTCGGCGAGTCGCAGAACCACCGACATCGGCGGCGTGGCCTCATCGAGCGGGCCGTCCGGACCGTCGATGGCGGCGACCCGGGTGGTCAGCCCGGAGGGCAGATGCATGACCTCGTCACCGGGGCGCAGCACCCCACCGGCGACCTGACCGGCGTAGCCGCGGTAGTCGGGGCACGCACTGGACTGCGGACGAATCACGTACTGCACCGGGAAGCGGACGTCGACCATGTTGCGGTCCGAGGAGATGTGCACGTTCTCCAGGTGATGCAGCAGCGAGCCACCCTCGTACCAGGGCATCTCCGCCGAGCGACTGACGACATTGTCACCGTGCAGCGCGCTGATCGGCACGAAGGTGACGTCCCGGGTGGCCATCCTCGTGGTGAACGCCGAGAACTCCGCCCGGATCCGGTCGAACACGCCCTGGTCGTACCCGACCAGGTCCATCTTGTTGACGCAGACCACCAGGTGCGGGACACCCAGCAGACCGAGCAGGAACGTGTGCCGACGGCTCTGCTCGACCATGCCCTTGGTCGCGTCCACCAGGACAATGGCCAGATCTGCCGTGGAGGCGCCGGTCACCATGTTCCGGGTGTACTGGGCGTGGCCGGGAGTGTCGGCGAGGATGAACTTGCGCTTGGGCGTGGCAAAGTAGCCGTACGCCACGTCGATGGTGATGCCCTGCTCACGCTCCGCCCGCAGGCCGTCCATCAGCAGCGCGAGGTTCGTGTACTCGTCGCCGCGCCGACGGCTGACGTCCTCGACCGCCTCGAGCCGATCCGTGAAGGTGGACTTGGAGTCGTAGAGCAGCCGTCCGATCAGTGTGCTCTTGCCGTCGTCCACCGACCCGGCGGTGGCGAACCGGAGGATGTCCATGATCAGAAATACCCTTCCCGCTTGCGGTCCTCCATGGCGGCTTCGCTGGTCCGGTCGTCCGCACGGGTCGCGCCGCGCTCGGTGATCCGGGTCGTTGCCACTTCCTGGATGATGTCGTCGACCGTTCGCGCGCCGGAGAGGACCGCTCCCGTGCAGGTCATGTCACCGACCGTCCGGTACCGCACGGTCGCCTCGGACACCACTTCTGCGGGGTCCGGTGATTGGTACGGGTTCTCGGCCAGCAGCATGCCGTCTCGCTCGAACACGCGACGTCGGTGCGCGAAATAGATCGGCGGCACGTCGAGCTCGTCTCGGGCGATGTAGCGCCAGACGTCGAGTTCCGTCCAGTTGGACAGCGGAAAGACCCGGATGTGCTCGCCCGGCCGGATTCGGGTGTTGAACAGGTTCCACAGCTCCGGGCGCTGATTTCTCGGGTCCCACTGACCAACCTCGTCCCGGAAGGAGAAGATCCGTTCCTTGGCCCGGGCCTTCTCCTCGTCGCGTCGGGCACCGCCGAATGCGACGTCGAAGCGGTGCTCGGCGATGACGTCCAGCAACGTCGTGGTCTGCAGCCGGTTGCGGCTGGCCCGCCGCCCGGTCGGCTCGATCACCCGCCCGGCGTCGATCGAATCCTGCACCGAGGCCACGATCAGCCGTACGCCCAGCTCGGCGACGCGCTTGTCGCGGTAGTCGAGGACCTCCGGGAAGTTGTGCCCGGTGTCGACATGAACCAGCGCGAATGGCATCGGAGCCGGCCGGAACGCCTTCTCCGCCAGGCGGAGCATGACGATCGAGTCCTTGCCGCCGGAGAACAGCAGCGCCGGCCGCTCGAACTCGGAGGCCACCTCGCGGATGATGTGGATCGACTCTGCTTCCAGCATTTCCAGACTCATGTGACACCTCGCGTGTTTCCGCCGTCGACCAGCAGCACCGTGCCGGTCACGAAGCCCGCCTGCTCGCTGGCGAGGAAGGCAGCGAGCGCACCGAAGTCCGCTGGCTGCCCGACCCGGCCGAGCGGCACCTCGGCGATGATCTCCTTGAGCGCGGTTTCGCCGTCGACGGCGGACCGCGCCGCCACGAACCCTTCGAACGCCGGCGTCTGATGGACGCCGGGGGCAAGCACGTTCACCGTGATGCCGCTGGCGCCGACGGCGTGGACCACACCCTTGGCGAAGCCGAGGACACCAAGCCGGGCGGTCGCGGACATCGCGGTGCCGGGGAGCGGCTGGCGTACGGCCTCCGAAGTGATCAGGAGGACCCGCCCCCAACCGGCCCGCCGCAGGTGCGGCAGCGCGGCCAACGTGATCGAGATGTGCGGCAGCATCGAACCCTCTATGCCCTGCCGATAGTCGTCCACGGTGAACGTGTCGGCCTGGCCATGCGGCACGCCGGGAGAGTTGGTGACCACGACGTGCAGCGCGCCGAACTCCTCGACCGTCTGGTCCACCCAGCGCGTCACGCCCGCGTCGTCACGGACGTCCACCTCGACCGAGAGCACCCGCCCGGGGCCGGCCTCGTCGACCAGCTTGTGTGCCGCGGCCAGTCGCTGCGGGTCGCGGGCCGCGATCGACACGTTCGCGCCCTCGGTCGCCAGCGCGCGAGCGACGGCCAGCCCGAGCCCGCTGCTGGCGGCGGCGACCAACGCCGTCCGTCCGGACAATCCGAGATCCATCACGCCACCTTTCGCGCCAGCGTCGGATACCCGTAGCGACGCAGCAGGGGCAGTGCGAGCGCCGTGGTCGTGGCAGTCGGCAACGGCGGCAGCTCGGTACGCCAGCGCTCGTCCGGCCGGATCAACACGGTGCCCTGGCCGAGCCGATCCGGGTTGCCGGTGACCGTGTGGTTGATGCCGAGGGTCACCTTGCCCTCCTCCGTCACCGGTGGCTCGTCTTCGAGCCCCGCGAAACGCAGCACATCGGCCAGCACCTCACGGGGCCGCCGGGTCAGGTCCTCGTGTCGGATTCGGAGGTAACGTCCATCCGCGGCGCCGCCGACGTACTCGGAGGCCACGTTGAAGCCCACCCAGTTCGCGGTGCTCCGGGCCGGGCTCATCGGCTCGATGTACCGCTTGCCACGCTGGTACGAGTAGGTGGTGGCGCGCGGATCGCGGACGATGTGCAGCACCCGCACGTCCACGTCGGTGCGCCTGAGCAGAGCGGCGGCCTCAGCGGGGTACTTGGAGCTGTCCACGACCGCCCGCTCCGCGCCACGCCGCGTCAGCTCCCGATAGACCGCGACGGTGCGGTCCAGCACCGCGGTGACGTGGGCGGGTGTGGTGGCGAGGCGGGCGCGGGTGTGCCGGGTCCGAAGGCCGGCCTGCTGCCACGCCATCATCTGGCGGGCGAGCTGGGTGGGTTCGTCGTCGCCGAACGCGGCGATCACCGACGACCACAGTGCGCACTTCCTGATCTGCTCGCCGCATCCGCACAGCGAGTTCGTGCCGCTGTCCAGCATGCCGTTCTTCCACAGGTAGTGCAGTTCGCCAGCGTGCAGCACGCCGGGCAGTTCGTTGAGTACGTTGCCGAGAATGGTGCTGCCGCTGCGCAGCCAGCCCGTGATGTAGATGACTTTCATCGCTGACCGTCCGTCAGCAGGAGGAAGTGCTGGGGCAGGTGCACGGCGAGGCCCACCGAGGTGCGGGCCTCCACGACGTCGCCATGCAGCGTCAGCGCCGACCGGCTGGGGTCGAGCAGCGTCACGGCGGCCCGGAAATCCCCGAGCAGCGCCTGGCCACGCGGCATCATCCGGGTACGCGAGACCTTGATTCCGGCCTCGGCGAGTCGGCCGAGTAGCCCGTCGCGGACCAGCTCCCAGTAGTGGGCGGGGTGCACGACGATGCCGTCGCAGGAACCACCGGTCTCCTCGACCGCCCCCGCCGCGGTGGTCAACGCCGCACCGATGTCGCCGCCAATGGTCTGCCTGCGCATCTCGGGCAGCCTCAGCAGCCCCGCTATACGACCGTCGGCGGTGCCGTGCAGCAGGGCCTGGTTCTCCACCACGCCCATCCGGACGAGCACCCGGTAGTCGATGAACGCGGCGAGCAACGCGGGCTCGTGCCGCAGGTCGGCCGGCAGGGGCACCGACACGCTCAGCTCGGTCAGCTCGGCGTATTCGACGGTGGGCTCGAAGGAGGCCTCCGGCGTGCTGGCGTACGCCGTGCCGGCGTCGCCGTACTCGCTTTTCGGCGCCTCGCGTACGTAGGCGAGTGTTTGATCGGAAACGGAGGCCACCTTCAACAGGTGCCGCACGGTGTACCGCGGGCGGCTCTTGAAGAGCGGGAAGGAGGCGGTCAGGTGCGCCCGGATCGGCACCACCACGTCGGCGCCGTTCTGCACCCGGGCGACCGACATGGCGAATTCCTCACCCGGGCTGCGTAGGGTCAGCGTTGGGTCCGCAAGCGTCTGCCGGGTCACTTCCAGAGCGCTGGCGCTGGGCTGCATCGTGGTGGTCATTTCTTCCCCTTCAGGACGGCGCTGAGGACCGCGGATGCCGTGAGCCCCAGCGCGGCGAGTGTCTCGTCGTGGTTGCCACCCTCGGTCGGCCAGTCGGCGCCGGCGTTCACACTCCGCACCTCGTGGTCGGGAAGCAGCAGCGCAAGGGTGGATGCCACACTGCCGGCGGCGCGATGCTCCTCGACGACGACCAGCCGCCGCGCGCCGGCCAGCTGCGGCAGGGCGAGCGCCAGGCTTTCCGCGTCCACCCAGCACAGGTGCGCGTGGCCGAGCTCCGGCTCGTCCTCGGTGACGGCCTGACACAGCGCGGTCGGCTTCTCCCCGATGGAGACGAGGCAGGTGTCGCCACCCATCGGGTTCAGCCAGCTGACCGCGCCCCGGCCGGCCGGCGCGAACGACGCGTCGAACACCTCGTTGCGTCCCAGCCGCACGTAGCACGGCCAGTCGCCAGCGGCGGCGACCCGAATCGCCTCGCGGGTCTCGGTCTCACCCGCCGGTACGGCGATCCGCACACCCGGCAGGCTCTGCATCACGGCGAGATCCTCCAGGCAGTGGTGAGTCGGCCCGAACCACGCGCCGGACACCCCGCCGTACGGGCTGACCAGGACCACGGGGGCCCCGAGGTACCCGAGCCCGAGCTTGACGCTCTCCCCCGCCCGGAATGCCGCGAACGTGGCAAACGTGCTGACGAACGGCCGCAGCCCGGCGGAGGCGAGCCCAACAGCGATGTCCACGGCGGACGCCTCGGCGATGCCGAGGTTCAGGAACCGGTCGGGGAACCGGTCCTGGAAGCAGTGCGAGGGGCCGCCGAGGTCCGCCTCCAGGCACACAATGCGCTGGTCGTCTGCGGCCAGCTCGGTAAGCTCAAGCCGATACGCCTCCCGCGCCGACACCGTGGCCGTCATCACCGGATCGCCGCCTTCCACTGCCGGGCCCGCGCTGGGCTGATCTTCACGTAGTGCGAGCCGGCCTTTCCCTCGGTCGCCGGCACCCCCTTGCCCTTGACGGTGGTGGCCAGCACCGCGATCGGCCGGTCGGTCGGCACGATCGTCGTCAGCAACTTCTCGATGTCGTGCCCGTCCACCTCGGTCACCAGGAAACCGAACGCGGCCAGCCGGGCCGGCAGGTCGGTCAGCGGTGAGATGTCCGAGACGTAACCGTCGTTCTGGCCACCGTTGAGGTCCACCACCACGGTGAGCCCGCCGATGCGCTTGGCTTGGGCCACCTGCAGCGCCTCCCAGACCAGGCCCTCCTGCAACTCGCCGTCACCAACCACCGCGATGGCCCCGCCGGGCCGGTTCAGCAACCGCCGGGAGAGGGCCCAACCGACCGCGTACGCGAGCCCGTGGCCGAGGCTGCCGGTGGGAAACCGGACGCCGGGCACCTTCGGCCCGGGATGTCCGGTGTACGGCGACCCGGCGCGGCCGTACCGGGGCGCCGGGTTCTCCTCGATGACGCCGACTTCGTGCAGCACCGCGTAGAGCGCGGCCGCCGCGTGGCCCTTGCTCAGTACCACGTCCGTGCCCGGCTGAGACCGGGCAACGGCATACGCGGCGACCAGGATGTCCACTACCGAGAGGCTGCCGCCGAGGTGACAGCCAACCCCGCTGGCAGCCATGTCGACCACCAGCCGGCGGGCCCGGGTGGCCTGTTCCCGAAGCAGGTCGATCTCGTCCATCACCGCACACACCAATCCCGTACGGCCGCGGACAACACCGTCCGCGCCTGCCGGTACTCGTCGGCTGACAACCGCTCGTCGGGCGTGTGGTCCAGGTGAGCATCGCCCGGTCCGTACGCCACCATCGGAACGCCGCCCCATCTGGTGGCGAGCGTGTTCATGTCGCTGCTTCCCTTCTTCGCCAGCAGCCGTGGCGCGGCACCGGTCACCGCACGCAGGGCTCGGGTGAACGCCCGCACCAGCGGATCGGTCCGTGGCGTGCTCACCGGCGGCGTGGCCAGCAGCAGCTGACCGTCTTCGACGACGGACAGCACGTCGTCCAGTTCGGTTCCCGGCGGCACCCGTACATCCAGCACCGCCGAGGCGGTCTGCGTGCCACCGGAGCCGCCGGTGGCCAGGTTGAGCACCGCGAACAACGCTTCCGGGCTGCACTTGCCGACCTCGGCCTCGACCTCGCCGATGAGGTCGACGAGGCAGCTCGCGGCCGTCCGCCGTTCCCTGCCCGCCGTGTGACCGGTGGTCCGGGCCACGTCCATCCGCACCTTGCAGACGCCGTGGTAGCCGATGGTCACCGCGCCGGCACCGCTGGGCTCGCCGATGATGACCGCGTCCGCCGGGTAGTGGTCCCGCGCGTAGAGCGCACCTGACGCTGTCCGCTCCTCCTCCACGGTGCCGACCACCCGAACCGTGACACCCTCGGGCGGCTCGAACTCCACGAGCGTCTGCAGGAACGCGGCCAGGCTGGCCTTGGCGTCCACGCAGCCGCGGCCGGTCAGCACGGCATCGTCCCAGGCCACTGGCCAGCGGTGGGGAACGGTGTCCAGATGGCCGAGCATCAGCAGCCGACGTGGCCCACTGCCGCGCGTGGCGACCAGGTTGCCGGCCGGATCGATGACCGCGGGTACGCCTCGCTCGGTCAGCCACCTCAACAGGAACAGCGCCAGCTCGCGCTCGCCACCGGAGACCGAGGAGATCTCCACCATGCGGGTCAGCAGATCCAGGTCGGGATCTGGTGCGGCGGTACGCCAGAAGCGGGTACCGCCGTGGGCGTTGGCGGTGTGCGGGCCGGTGATGGCAACGTCGGCGGTCCCGCTCAGGGCAAGCTCCGCCGCCCGGACCTTTTGCCGCATCCGTCCGCGGGCATAGGTCATTCCCTCGCCTCGGCACAGCTGCGGCAGGGTGCTGCCGCGGTTGGACGGGTCGGCGAGCAGACCCGGGGTGCCGGTCACCAGGCGTAGATGATCGGCGTCGAGCGCGTTGGCCATTTCGGCGGCGAGCACGTCCGCGTCCACGTTGATCGGTGCGCCGCCGTCGGCCGCGGTCACCGGCGGTGACACGCAGACCACGTCGAAGGTGTCGAGAAGGGACCGCAGCCGATCCGCGTTCACCGCGGAGACAACGCCGGCCCGGTGGTCGCGGACCAACCGCTGCCGGTCACCCTCGACCACCCGGAGCGGCCGGTTCGGAGTGCCCGTGACCAGGCCCTCCGGCGTGGCCGTCGTAGCGAACACCGTCATCTCCCGCTGGCCCAGGTTGTCCCGGATCCGAGGGAGGGTCAGCTGCTCGTACGCGGCGACGATGTGCGGCATCTCGTCGGGCGGGCAGTACCGCACCTCGTCGCCGGAGGCCAGCCGCAGCATCCGCATCGGACGCTCGATGCTGGCGTAGTGGTCGGCGATGTCCGCCGCGCCGCCGGCGACCAGCAACAGTCGGGCGCCGCCCGCGTTCAGCGCGGCGAGGTCGTCGTAGACGGACGCGTGACGCAGGCTCGAACTGCCCACCTTGACCACGTACAGCGGCCGATAGGGGAAGATGCCCGCCAATTCCTGGTTATTCATCATGGCCACCCACCGGCTTCCGGAAGTCCTAGCCGTTCGTCCATTCCGTGGATGCGGTTCAGCGTCTGCACCGCCTGGCCGGCGCCACCCTTGATGAGGTTGTCCAGCGCGGACACCACCACCCAGCGGTCACCGGCCACCGCCACTCCGACCTCGGCGACGTTGGAACCCACCACCGTCTTGAGCATCGGCATTCCCATCGGGGACCGCCCGCCCGCCACCCGCACGAACGGCGCATCGGCGTACGACCGGGCGAACGCCCGGCGCACGTCGCTCTCCCCCGTACCGGGCTTCAGCCGCCCGTACGCCGAGACCATGACGCCGCGGGCGACCGGCAGGCTGAACGTGGAGAACTGCAGGTCCGGCGCGCGCCCGGTCAGGTCGGTGAGTGCCTGCCGCACCTCGGGAGCGTGCCGGTGGCCGTGCAGCCGGTGCACCCGTACGTTCCCGTCGCGCACCGCCGGATGCTCCACGCTCCCGGTGCCGCTGCCGCTCGATCCTGACTTCGCGTCCACCACCACGTCCTCCGCCGCCAGATCAGCCTGGAACAGCGGGTAGAGCGCATAGATGGTGGCCGCCGCCATGCAGCCTGGCAGGTTGAGCACGGACTCCGTCGGCGTCGGCGCGAACTCCGGAATGTGGTAGGGGATGGGCTGCCGCCAGCCGCCCGCCGACGCCGGATAGTGGCGTTCGACCTGGTCCGACTGGCGCAGCCGGTAATCGCCGGCCAGGTTGATCACGACCTTGGCGCGGTTGGCCACGTCGTCGAGCACGGATGGCAGTACGCCGTTGGGTAAGCAGGCGAACGCGACGTCCACGTCGGGCATCTCGTCGAGCTTGCGCATGTGGTGTCCGCCGATTGCCGAATTGCGCAGCCCCGGCACGACCTGCCCCACGCGCTGACCGGCGTGCCGGGCCGAGGACACGAACGTCGGCACCACCCCGGGGTGGGCTGCCAGCAGCCGGATCAGTTCGGCTCCGATGAACCCGCTGCCGCCGAGGACGGCGGCGCTGATGTGCTCGCTCACGCCGCCACCTCCGCCCGTGCGAACACCGCGTCACGCACGTAGGCGGCGACGTGGCCGGCGATGTCGACGCCGTGGATCTTCGAGGACTTGGCGAAGTCCGGGTTGGTGTTGACCTCCAGCACGTACATCTCGCCGGTCTCCCTGGACTCGGCCAGGTCGACGCCGTAGAAGCCGGGGCCGAAGCACGCCACGACCCGGGCACACAGGTCGCGAGCGCGGTCCGAGATCGGGATGGGCTCCACGGCGCCGCCCTGGTGGGTGTTGGTGCGCAGACCGGAGCCCACCTGGCGGTAGGCCACGATCGGACGATCCCCCACCACGTGCACCCGCTCGTTGAAACCGGGCTTGGGCACGTACTCCTGCACCACGACGGGGAACTCCTTGCCGGCCGGATCCAACGCCTCCCGGCCGCCGACCCAGGCGTCGAACTGCGCCTCGTCCGCGAGGCGGACGATCCCGCGTCCCCACGAGCCGCTGATCGGTTTGACGACCGCGTCCCCACCGAGCGCGTCGATGTAGGTGCGAACCTGCTCGACGGTGAACGCGACGTGCGTCGTCGGGTGCGGAACGTCGTGGTTGGCGAAGGCAATCGCCTGCAGGTCCTTGGCGAGACACAGGCGCACCGCGTGCGGCGTGTTCAGCGTCTCGACGTCGGCGTGCTCGAACCGGGCTGCCATCGAGGCCAGCTCCCGGTGGGACACGTTGCGCAGCAGCACCATGCGTGGCCGCGGCGCGGCGTTGTTGAGCACGGCTGCGGTGTGCCGAGGCAGCGCCGACTGCGCGGTCAACCCGGTTGCCCGGAGCGCCTCCAGGAGCAGGCGTTCCTCCGGACGCACCATGGTCACGGAGACCAGCACATCGGCCGTCTCACTCACCCCAGTCCTCCTCGATCTCGGGTGCGCGGTCCAGCCGGACGGTGGGGGAAATCTCGACTACCTCGTGTTCCTGGCCGCAGCCGCGGCACGCCAGGATGTCGCCCAGCTCCGCCCCGGTAGGTACGGCGACCTCGGTGTCGCACTCCAGGCAAACCGATGCGATGGTCAGATTGGACATGGGATCCCTCCGGAAGACTAGGCTCGCTCGAAATCGATGATCATCATGTCGCGGGTCGCGATGGTCGCGCCCTCGGGTCCGATCGGGGTAACTTCGTGCTCCATCGCGCGGTCGTCGAGCAGAATGGTTTCCATCGGATTCGACATCGTGTGCTCGAACAACGGCTCGCTCTCACCCTTGCGGAAGACACGACTGACGCCGCCGGCGCAGTTCTGCCGGCCGATCAAATGGATCGCCACATAGTCGTGGCCGTCGCTGTGCCGCCCTTCCGGGGCGGGCGACGAGGTGCCTTCGTCGTCGGCCGCCACGCGAATCATGTGGACGGTTATCGACCAGTCACTGTCGATTTCGCCGGAACGGCTGATGAAGCCCAGGTCGTGTGCGATGGCGGCCTGGAAGTTCGCGTTCTCGTACACCTCTGGGGTGATCGGTGCGAACTGCCTGGCCTGCCCACCGTAGACCCGGTTCACGTCGGTCGCCTGGTAGAACGGCTCGGCGGGCAACGTCTCCAGGCCACCTCCGGCGCGCCCCAGCAGCCGTCCCAACCGGCGGTATCGGCGTGTCCGATGGCTCGGTTGAACATACGGGTCGATTGGAAGGTCCTCCCAGAATTTCGCGAATTCATACCACCCGTCTGTTACCGAAACGGGTAGTTGCTCGTGGGCCCACCCGTTCTTCACGATGTCCTGCGCGCCGAGCAGGGCGAGATTTTTGATAGGCATTGCGTGCCTCCCTTCTTATCCAGGAATGAACGTACTCGCGGGGCAGTACTCTGCACCCGGCTGAGCTCCACTCAAGACATCTGGAAAGGGCACCCAGAACCTGATTGAGGCGTCACCCACGCTGTTGTGTTTCGAGCTGCCGGGGTGGCGGGTTCGCGAGCCGGCAGGGACCGAGTCGACAGCGGTCCCACAACGGACGCTCCGATCAGGACCGATGATGAGCCGGCGGGCGGTACGGCAGGCCCGGCGAGCTGCCCCCGCGCACCCAGGCCAGCTTCCGGTCACACGGGCGTCGGCAGTAGCTCCGCCCGACCGCCTGTACTTGCACGCCGACCCACGACACGCCGGTGACGTGCTGAAACTGCCCCCGAGCGGACAAGGTGACTGATGTCGACCCAGATATGCTACCGTCAAAACCCGGTTAGCCGGCATCATGTACGCGGATCAGCGATTGAGTAGCGCCACCGAGATGGTCGAGTGTCTATTGCGTACCGCTTGCGTGGCGACTTCTTGCTACACCTTTGTCCAGGATTTGGGAGGTAGCCAATGGTGCACCAACGACGCGCGGTCTATGCCCTCACCGCGTTGTCCGCCGCCACTTTCTGTTACGTCACCACCGAGGTACTGCCCATCGGGTTGCTCACGCTGATCGCCCCAGACCTGGGCCGCTCCAGGTCCGAGACGGGTCTGCTGGTGACCGGGTACGCCGTGGTGGTCATGATCGTGGCGCTTCCGCTGACCCGGGTCACTAGACGAGTGCCCCGACGTCCACTGCTCGCCGGCGCCCTCGGCGTGTTCGCCGCGGCGACGGCGGTGTCGGCCCTCGCCACCTCCTATGAGGTGCTGCTCGCCGCTCGGCTGGTGTCCGCCATCACCAACGGCGTCTTCTGGGCGGTGGTGTTCCCCGTAGCGATCTCGATGTTCCCCTCGAACATCCGAGGCCGCATCGTGGCTCGGCTGTCGATCGGTAACGCTCTCGGCCCGGTGCTGGGCGTGCCGCTGGGCACCTGGTTGGGAGCGCAGGCCGGATGGCGGGCCGCCTTCGTCGCGATGGCCGCCCTCGGCTTCGTCACCTGCATCGCGGTCGCCCTGCTCCTGCCGAGCGTCACACCGCAACAGAGTGCGAGCGACGTCGGTCCAATGCCGGATCGGCACCGCTTCGTAGTGCTCCTCGCCGCCACCATCCTCGCGGTCACCGGCGCCATGGGCGCGTTCACCTACATGACCGTCTTCCTCCTCGACGTGAGCGGGTTCGCTGCGGCATCGCTCGGCCTACTGCTCTTCGTCCAGGGCTCGTTCGGCGTCGCCGGCACCTGGGCGGTCGGCCGGGTCCTCGACCGTTTCCCGCTCGGTGTGGTGCTGGGTCTGCTCGGCCTCATTACCGCCGCGATGCTCGGCCTCTATGCCGTCGGCGCGAGCAAGATATTGACGATCCCGCTGCTCGCGGTGGCGGGAATGTCGTTCAGTTCGCTGATCGCCGGAATCCAGCACCGAATCATGCAGGTGGCCCCGTCGACCACCGACATGGCATCGGCCAGCCTCAGCGTCGCGTTCAACTTCGGCCTCGCCGCCGGCTCGTTCATCGGCGCGGGCCTGCTGGCGACGGCCGGGGTGCGCGTCATCCCGTTGTTCGGTGGCCTGCTGACGGCCGCCGCGTTCGCGTTGCTCGCCTGCCACGAAATGTCCCGCAAGAGAAGGAGAGGCCATGAAACTGTCCGTCGTAATCCCGACCTACAACCGGTCGGACATTCTGCAGCTCACCCTTGAGTCCCTCGTCCGTCAGGACCTGGATCACGATGACTACGAGGTGCTGGTGGTCGACGACGGATCGTCGGACGACACCGCGGATGTCGTGAAGAAGTACATGGACCAGATGAACCTCCGCTACTTCTTCCAAGAGGACGAGGGTTACCGGGCTGCCGGGGCCCGCAACCTGGGCATCAGCCATGCCGAGGGCGAGATCACGGTCTTCATGGACGCGGGTGTGATGGCGCACTCCAGCCTCCTCCGCGTTCACCTCGCCACCCACGAGGCTGCGAGCGAACCGCTCGCCGTGTGCGGATACGTCTTCGGCTACAGCCTCAACAACGAGAACGCCGACGAGGTCCTGGCCGACCTTGACATCGACAATGTGGACGGCACGATCGAGCAATGGCGCGAGAAGGGTCTCCACGTCGACATCAGGGAGGACTTCTTCATCCGGGAGGGCGACGACTTCTCCGCCGCGCCAGCACCCTGGCTCATGTACTGGACGTTCAACGCCTCGGTGCGGACGGAACAGCTACGACGTGTCGGCATGTTCGACGACGCGTTCCGGGCCTGGGGTGGCGAGGACGTCGACCTCGGCTACCGGCTGCACCGCGACGGAGCCCGCATGTTCCTCAACCGCGACGCGGTGTCCCTGCACTGGCCGCACGAGCGTGACGGCGAAGGCGCCGACGCGGTCGCCAACTACCGGTACATGGCCCGGAAGTACGACACCCCGATCACGCGCCTGCTGGACATCGTCCCGACCATCAACTTCTTCGTCATCAACGACGTCATCCGGGGTCGGAAGCTGACCCACTGACCTGTTCGCAGCTGGTGTGTGGCCTACGGACCGCATACCAGCGCGGCGCCCCTCGCGCGCCGGCCGCCGTCGATGAGACGCAGGCCGGCGCGCTGCGCGTGGTCGAAGACCCCGCGCGCTCTGCTGTCTCCACGCGCTCTGCTGTCAGGGCACCCCTGCGGACTGCACGCGTCGATGGTGCCGACCCTGACGCTGATCCTGTCGCGAAGACCCGGCTGTCGATGATGCCACTCAGTCTCGGAAAATGCCCGACCTGACTGGACACCAGCCGGGCGGATCTCCCGCACCGACAGCTCTCGCCGAAATCACCTCAGTAGTAAATCCCCGTTCTGATGAGCAGTTCCACAGAATGTATTGAGTATCCGGGAGAACGCTAATGCGGTACCGCGACGGGAGTACGTTGCTGCTACGAATATAAAGGAACTGCGGAAGGGCGGGATCGCGTTCAGCCTATCGGGAGAGCGGACACGAATTGTGCGCTCTCCCGTCATTGGTTCCAACGAGTCGAGCAGCAAGCGCGTAACAGATGGTCCGAGGTCTACCAGGGGCAGACACCCGCAATCGACCAAAAGGTCGACCCCTTGGCCGCCGGACTTTCCATAGGCAGGTCTGGCGCACCGAAAGGAGCTCGGGCGCAGCCGGCACGCGGCCCGGTCGCGGGTACGCGGACCGGCAGACGACAAAAAGTCTGGTCGAAATGAGGCGGTCATGGGACAAGAGTCGGTTACCTCCATGATATTGGACGATGCCCGGTCGCATCGGTCATTCGAGAAGGACTACTCGCCTACCTCCATGCTGAATGGATCAACAGGGCAGAGTCCTCGTGTGTCGTACGACCTGGCAGTGGTTGGTCTCGGTTATGTGGGTCTACCTCTGCTGAAAGAGGCGGCAGCTGCCGGGCTGCGCGTCATCGGCGTGGATATCGACGCCAGCCGGGTCGATATGTTGAACAGCGGGAAGTCCTACGTGGACGACATCTCCAAAGACGATCTCGGTGAGATGCTCGCCGCCGGCTTCCGGGCAACGACGGATCCGGCGTCGTTCGCCGAAAGCGCGGTCATCATCGTCTGCGTGCCAACGCCGCTCAGCGACGATCACGGCCCGGACCTGACGGCTGTGCGGAGTGCGACACGCATGGTGGCCACCCGCCTGATGCCGGGCACACTGGTCGTCCTGGAGTCCACGACGTATCCCGGAACAACAGAGGAAGTCGTTCGGCCGATCCTGGAGGAATCGGGTCTCACCGCGGGACGCGACTTCAGCCTGGCGTACTCGCCTGAGCGCATCGATCCGGGGAACGGCCAATTCGGGCTGCGGAACACGCCAAAGGTCGTCGGTGGCCTGACCGAGAGCTGCCGTGACCACGCTGCCACCTTCTACGGCAAGCTGGTGTCCCGGGTGGTGCCCACCTCCGGCCTACGCGAGGCCGAGATGGCGAAGCTGTTGGAAAACACCTATCGCAACGTGAACATCGCCCTGGTCAACGAAATGGCGATCTTCTGCGAAGAGCTGGGCATCGACCTGTGGGAGACCATTGAGGCCGCCGCCACCAAGCCCTTCGGCTTCCACAAGTTCCTCCCCGGCCCGGGAGTCGGCGGACATTGCATTCCCATCGACCCCTCCTACCTGTCGCACACCGTCCGCAAGCTCGGCTACGCCTTCCGGATGGCCGAAACGGCTGACGAGATCAACGGGCGGATGCCGAAGTACGTCGCCAGTCGCCTCCAGCGGGCGCTCAACCGGGAACGGAAGTCGGTCAACGGCGCGCGCGTGATGCTGCTGGGTGTGACGTACAAGCCGGATATCGCCGACGACCGCGAGACTCCGGCACTGCCCCTGGCCCGGGAGCTGCTCAGCCTCGGCGCCGAGTTGTGTTTCGCCGATCCCTACGTACGGAACTGGGCCGTCGACGGGGTGAGCATCACTCCGGTCGAGGCACCCATTTACGCGGTGCACGACTGCGACGCCGTCGTCCTGCTCCAGGCGCACTCGGCGTTCGACCTCGCGGCCATCGCCCGGCGCTCCCGGTTGGTGCTCGACACGAGTGGCCGCATGGAGCGCTACGACAACGTCGAGCGACTCTGAGCCGCGCTTCAGGAAACCTTCGGACGACTCACGGAAACGGACACCAACTATGACTTTCTCCTGGTCGCAGCAGCGCATTCTCATCCTTTCGCCGCACCCCGACGACGAGACCCTCGGCTGTGGCGGGCTGATCCACAAGGCGAAGTCCGCCGGCGCCGAGGTCTTCGTCCAGTTCCTCACCGTCGGCAACACCACCGATCAGTCCTCGTCTGTCTTTTCCAGCCCGACGGAACGCAACGACGAAATCAAGCGGGTCGCGGACCACCAGCGGTGGGACGACTGGCACATGGCGTTTCCGGGCGACGAGTATCACCTGCGGCTCGACCAGATCCCCCGCCTCGAACTTGCCAATATGGTGGAGCAGGAGAGCCCGCTGGCCATCGCCAGGCTGCGGCCCACGATGTTGATCGCTCCGCACCGGTCGAGCTACAACCAGGACCACCAGGCCGTGGCTGAGGCGGCCCACACCGCGACGCGACCATCCAACACCCGGCTGCGCCATCACCCCGATTTCGTGCTGGCCTACGAAGAGGCAGCGGATCAGTGGCGTACCGATTCGGTCCCCATGCCTAACCTCCTGGTCGAACTCGCCGAGGACGACCTCGAAAGCAAACTCGAAGCCATGCGGCTGTACGCCACCCAGGTTCACGAGCATCCACATACGCGATCCGAACAAACCCTCCGCAGCCTCGCGGTACTGCGCGGCATGCAGGCCGGCGTACCGCTGGCCGAGGCGTTCTACCTCATGCGATGCCTGGCCTGACGGGCCGCGTCAGGCCGTCTCGCCCGCACCCCACCTGCTGCCGAAAGGAAGCGAGCTATGCGAATTCTCGTCACCGGGGGCGCCGGTTTCATCGGCTCCCACCTCTGCGAGTTCCTGGTTGCGCAACACCATGACGTCACCGTGCTCGACGAGCTTTCCACTGGTTCGGTGGCAAACCTCGCCAGTTGCCTGGACGCCGGCACCGTCCGCCTCGTGGAGGGGTCGATCCTCGACCGGGACCTGGTGAACGAGTGCGTCCGCGGCAAGGATGCCGTCTTCCACCTCGCCGCCGCCGTCGGCGTGCGAACGATCGTCGACAGTCCCCTCCACTCACTGCGCGTCAACCTGTACGGAACGGAAAACGTCGTCGAGGCGGCGGTGACGCACGGGGTGCCATTCGGCGTCACGTCGACCAGCGAGGTGTACGGCAAGAACGATGCCGACGGGCTCCGCGAGGACGCCGACCGGATCCTTGGGTCCCCGCTGCTCAGCCGATGGTCATACGCGGCGGCCAAGGGTCTTGACGAGTTGGTGGCGCACATCCGGGCGTCCGAGACGGGCACCCCCTGCGTGAGTTACCGACTGTTCAACGTCGTCGGGCCGCGGCAGACCGGTCGGTACGGCATGGTCCTGCCCCGGTTCGTCGCGCAGGCGCTCAACCACGAACCGATCACGGTGTACGGCGACGGCACGCAGCGCCGGTGCTTCGGGTCGGTCTACGACGTCGTACCGGCAATGGTCGAGCTGCTGCGGACCCCCGCGGCGCACGGTAGGGCGGTGAACCTCGGTGGGCGCGAGGAGATCTCCATCCGGGGCCTCGCCGAGAAGATCAAGGACTTCACCGGCTCGACCAGTGACATCCAGACGGTGCCCTACGACGTCGCCTACGGTAGCGGCTTCGAGGACATGGCTCGGCGTATGCCAGATCTGTCACTGGCCCACGAACTCATCGGGTACACCGTCCGTTACAGCCTCGACGACATCGTGCGATCAGTCGTCGAAGACTCGTACCGCGTCGACGATCGGGACTCGCTGCTGGCCACTCCATGAACCAGACGGGCGCAGCTGTGGACGCTGACGTCACACCGCAGCTGATCCCCGGCCGTGCCGCCACCCCGACCCGCCACCCCGGACGCGGACCGGCCCGGCGCGGAGAGTGTCCTCCGCGCCGGGCCGTGGCATCAGGTCGGGTCAGGCGGGCACGCAGTCGGCCTGCACGCCCGGGCCGGTGCCGGTGCCCTGGAAGCCGAAGTTCGTCGACTGCCGGCCGGCGACCCGTCCGTTGTAGCTCACGTTGGTGAACTCGACGGTGCCGCTGGTGCCGCTGGCCTGGGCGTTCCAGGTGCCGCTGACTCCGGCGCCGCCGGGCAGCACGACGGTCACGGTCCAGCCGTTGATCTCCGACATGCCGGCGGTGACCGTCACGCTCGCGGTGAAGCCCCCGGCCCACTGGTTGATCGCGATCGACGCGTAGCAGCCGTCACCGGCCGGGGGCGGGCTGTTCGGCGGGGTGGGCGGCGGCGTGGTCGGCGTGGTGCTGCCGGTGCAGGCGACGTTGTTCAGGGTGAAGCTGCTCGGAGCCGGGTTGCTGGAGTTGTTCCAGCTCGCGTTGAAGCCGAACGTGGCGCTGCCGTTGGTCGCCAGGTTGCCGTTGTAGTCGACGTTGGTCGCGGAGACCTGGCTGCCGCTCTGCGAGGCGGTGGCACCCCACGCCTGGTTGACCTGCTGCCCGGCCCCGTACGACCAGCGCAGCGTCCACCCGGAGAGCGGGTCGCCGAGGTTGGTGACGGTGACGTTGCCGGTGAATCCGCCCGGCCACTGGCTGGCGACCGAGTAGGCCACCTGGCAGCCGGCGGCCGCCTGGGCGGACACGGAGGTCAGCAGCCCGGCGGTGACCAGGGTGGCGGTGGCTGCGGCGGTGGTGGCGATCAGCGTCATTCGACGCCGTCCTGTGCGCATGCTGCTTCCTTTCGATGAGGCGGACGGAGGTGTCGCGACGCCCATGCCCGTGGGCGGCGAGTCTCGGCCGGGACCAGTGGTCCTCGGGCCCGCCAGTGCAGGTTCGTGAAGGAAAGCGGCTCCCGCGCTCGCGCCCACCCGATGGAGAGGCAAGCGCTTTCCCGATGAAAGCATAGAAGAACCTTGATGTAAATGGCCGGGACGGCCGATGCGGTGCGCACCGGCCGTCCCGGGTGGTTCAGCAGCCGGTGCCGTTGAGTTTCACAGTGCCCGGCGCGCTGGCGGTGCCGTTGGCGGTGAAGCCCACGGTGACCGACCCGCCCGCCGGCAGCGACGGGGCGTGGCTCGGAGCGGCCGCGGTGACCGTCGTGCCGGACTGCGTGACCGTGGCGTTCCAGCCACTGCCCAGCGTCACCCCGGACGGCCAACTCCAGGTGACCGACCACGGGTTCACCGCGCCCGAGCCGGTGTTCTTCACGGTCAACTCACCCTGGAAGCCGCCCTGCCAGGCGTTGACCTGCCGGTAGGTGGCCGTGCAGGCGCCGGTTGCCGGATCCGTGGGCCCACCCGTCGGGCCATCGGTCGGCCCGCCCGTGCCGCCGGACGGCGCGATCAGGTACGGCTGCAGGATCGCCTGCTTGGCGGTGTTGATGTTGGTCCAGTCGTCCAGCGCGATGCCGCCGGTGTCACCCGAGTTGGGGTTCCACGACCAGTAGGTGAAGGACATCCCGGTCACCCCGGTCCCGGTGTACGCCATCAGCTTCTCCAGCCACACCTTGTCCTTCGGATCGACCAGGGTGCTGCCGAACTCGCCCATCATGATCGGCGCGATGTTCTGCTTGTAGAGGTAACCGAAGTACTTGTCCCAGATGGCCGGCATGTTCGCCGGGTAGTCCGGAGCGTCGAACCAGGTCTGCCGGTACACCGAGGTGGCGTACTCGTGCGGCGAGTAGACCAGCCGGTTCGCCACGTTCAGCCGTACCGGGAACTGGCCGGCCTTCGACAGGTTGCCGCCCCACCAACCGCAGTCCTCGTCGTTGCTCGGGTCGTTGTCCCAGACGTTGGAGAGGCCGCCACTCGGGCAGCTCACCCCCTCCACGAAGATCAACCAGTTGGGTTGGACGCCGAGGATGGCGTTCCCGGCCCGCTCGGCGGCGAGCCGCCAGTCCCGGGTGGTGTCGCCGCAACCCCAGCACGCGCCGGTGGCCGCCGGGTTGGTGCCCTCCGCGTGCGGCTCGTTGTGCAGGTCCGCGCCGATCACCGTCGGGTTGCCCGCGTACCGCTGGGCGAGCATCTTCCAGTCGTTGATCCAGGTCGCCTCGGAGACCGTCGAGGTGTACCAGAGCGGCGACTGACCGGCCGACGTCGGCCGGTGCCGGTCCAGGATGATCCGCATCCCCTTGCTGCCGGCGTAGTCGATCACCTTGTCCAGGATCTGCAACGGCGACAGCCCGATCAGGTCCGGGTTGACGAAGTCGTTGATCCCGGTGGCGGTAGCGCCCGCCTTGAGCGCGTCGTTCGAGTACGGCACCCGCAACGTGTTGTAACCCAGCCGGGCCATCGTGTCGAGCTGCCCCTTCCACGGGTTGCTCGACCACAACCCGTGGAAGGTCTTGTTGTCGGTCTCCATGCCGAACCAGTTGATGCCGGTCAGCCGGACCGTGGTGCCGGTGCTGTCCACGATCTGGTTGCCGCTGGTGTGCAGATAACCGGTACCGGTGCCAGCGGCAACGGCCGGGCTGGTGCTGACGGCGGCGGCGATGAACACGCCGGCCGCGACGGTGGCGAGCGCAGTGAGCGCGCCGCCGAGAGCTTTGGGACGGAACATTCGAGCTCCACTTCGGAGGTCCGGCGCCGTCCAGAGAACGACGCCGGCGGGCGGCCGCGCGCACGTCACGGTCCCTCAGGGGTACGCGGACAGTGCGCGACGGCCCAGGTCACGCGGACGTGGTCACTCGCGGAAGCACACCGGCGACCCGCGACGGCGGTTGCTCCGCCTTCGACGCCCTCGTGCCGGTGGCCCTAGCTGGCTCCGTCGCTCATTCTGATCAGGTCACGTCGATGCGTCAACCTGGCCCGACGCGCCACGCCCACCGCCCCCGCGCCTGCGGCTGGGCGAGGCGGCGCGCCTGGGCCGGACACGCGGGAGCCCTCGGCCCCAGAAGGGACCGAGGGCTCCGGACGTCGTCAGCTCAGCCGGCCTGCTCGGCGAGCTGGAGGAACTGCCGCTTGGAGGCGAGGGCCTGCTCAGCCTCCTTGATCCGGCGTGCGTCCCCGGCGCTCTGCGCCCGGGCCAGCCGGTCCTCGGCCTCCGCCACCTGCGCCCGCATCTGGGCGAGCAGCGGGTTGTCCTCCTTGGTGGTGCGGCGCCACGCCGAGTCCATCACGTCACGGACCTTGTCGTCGATGGCGCGCAGGCGGCGCTCCAGCCCGGCCGCCGCCTCGCGGGGCACCCGCCCGGCCTCGTGCCACTGGGCCTGGATCTCCCGCAGCTTGGCCTGGGCACCCTTCGGGTCGGCGTCGATGTCCAACGCCTCGGCCTCGGCGAGCAGAGCCTGCTTGCGCTCCAGGTTGCCGCGCTGCTCGTTGTCCCGCGCGGAGAAGACCTCGCTGCGCCGGCTGAAGAACGCGTCCTGGGCACCCCGGAACCGTTCCCAGAGCTTCTGCTCGGCCTCCTTGGAGGCACGCGGAGCGGCCTTCCACTGGGTCATCAGGTCCTTGAGCTGGTTGGCCGTTGCGGCCCAGTCGGTGGAGTCCTGGAGCTTCTCCGCTTCGGCGACCAGCTCCTCCTTGACCGTCTGCGCCTGCTTGCGCTGCGAGTCCAGGGAGGCGAAGTGGGCGCCGCGGCGGCGGGTGAAGCCGTCCCGGGCGGCGGCGAACCGCTTCCACAGCTCACCGTCGGCCTTCTTGTCGACCCCGCGGATCGTCTTCCACTCGTCGAGGATCTCCTTGAGCCGGTCCCCGGCGGTCTTCCACCCGGTGGATTCGGCGGCCAGTTTCTCGGCCTCCTCGACCAGGGCGGTCTTGCGGGCCAGGGCCTCGCCGCGCGCGGCGTCCCGGGCGGCGCGCGCTTCGCCGGCCTTCTCCTCGGCGAGCGTCGCCAGCTTGTCCAGGCGTGCGGCCAGCGCGTCGATGTCGCCGACCACGTTGGCCTCGGGCAGCGTCGCGCGGATCCGTCGGATCGTGCTCAACGAGTGCCCGGCGTCCGCCGCACCCGACTTGAGCCGCGCCTCGGTCAGATCCACCTCGGTCACCAGATCGGCGAAGCGACGTGCGAAATGTGCCAGGCCTTCCTCCGGTGCTCCCGCCTGCCAGGATCCGACCACCCGCTCGCCCTCAGTGGTCTTGACGTACACGGTGCCGTCCGCGTCCACCCGTCCGAAGGCAGTCCAGTCGCTCATGTGCCCATCCTCGTTCTCCCGGCGTCGAGGGATCGATCCCCCGTCGCCGCCACGGCGCAGCCAAGTTGCTTCCGGCATTGTCACAGGTCCGACCCGGTCCCCGTCGAGCGCCTATCGCCGACCGTGACCATACGGTGTCCTACGGACCGAATGACCGGATCGGCGCGGAGACGCACCGGGGATTCCCGCTACGGTGACAGGGTGCCACTGGTCGCCGCCGCCGTCTGCCCGCATCCGCCCCTGCTCGTGCCCGAGGTGGCCGGCTCCGCGGCCCCGGAGCTGGACGGTCTGCGGGCGGCCTGTGACACCGCCGTACGCCGGCTGTTGACCAGCGAACCGGACATCGTGGTGCTGCTGGGCACCGGCCCGGTGACCGGCCCGATCCGCACCCCGGCCACCGGCTCCCTCCAGCCCTGGGGTGTCGACCTGGACGTGCCGCTGCTGCCCGGCCAGCCGGACCGGGGCGCGGTGCTGCCGTTGAGCCTGACCATCGGCGCGTGGCTGCTGGCCCGCCACGACCTCCGAGCGCCGGTCACCGCCGTGCAGGTGGTCGCCGACGCCGGCCCGGCCGAGCTGGCCGCGCTCGCCGACGAGGTGGGCGCCGCGGGCGACCGGGTGGCGTCGCTGGTGCTCGGGGACGGGTCGGCCTGCCGGGGAGAGAAAGCGCCCGGGTACGACGACGCGCGCGCCCTCCCGTACGACCAGGGGGTTGCCGCGGCGCTGGCCGACGCGGACCTGGACGCGCTGCTCGACCTCGACCCGGTGGTGTCGGCGGAGCTGAAGGCCGCCGGTCGCGCCCCCTGGCAGGTGCTCGCCGGCGCGGCCCGCGCGGCCGGCGGAGGGTGGCGCGGCGAGTTGCTGCACGACAGCGCCCCCTACGGCGTGGCCTACTTTGTGGCGTCCTGGGAGCGGATGTGAGCAGCGGTACGGTCGTCGCGGTGGTCGGCCCGACGGCGGCCGGCAAGTCGGCGCTGAGCATCGCGTTGGCGCACGCCCTCGACGGGGAGGTGGTCAACGCCGACTCGATGCAGCTCTACCGGGGCATGGACATCGGCACCGCCAAGCTGACAGTCGCCGAGCGGGACGGTGTGCCGCATCACCTGCTGGACATCTGGGAGGTCACCGAGCCGGCGAGCGTCGCGGAGTACCAGCGACTGGCCCGCGCGGCGGTGGACGACATCCTGGCCCGGGGGCGGGTGCCGCTGCTGGTCGGCGGCTCCGGGCTGTACGTGCGGGCGGTGCTGGAGCGCTTCGAGTTCCCCGGCACCGACGCGGCATTGCGGGAGCGCCTGGAACGGGAGTTGGCCGAGGTCGGCCCGGCTCCGCTGTACGCGCGGCTGCGGGCCGCCGACCCGGTGGCCGCCGAGGGCATCCTGCCCGGCAACGGTCGGCGGATCGTGCGGGCCCTGGAGGTCATCGAGCTCACCGGTGCGCCGTTCGCCGCCTCGCTGCCGCAGCCCACGCCGTACTACCCGTCGGTGCAGCTCGGCGTCGACCTGGACACGGGCGTGCTGGACGAGCGGATCGCGCTGCGGGTGGACCGGATGTGGGCCGACGGTCTGGTGTCGGAGACCCGCGAACTGGTCGGGCGCGGGCTGCCCGAGGGGCGTACGGCGAGTCGGGCCCTCGGCTACCAGCAGGTGCTGCGGATGCTCGCCGGTGAGCTGACCGAGGCGCAGGCGCACGACGAGACGGTCCGGGCCACCCGGCGCTTCGTCCGCCGGCAGCGGTCCTGGTTCCGGCGTGACCCGCGGATCCACTGGTTGAACTCGACGGAGCCGGACCTGATCGGGGCCGCCCTGCGTCTGGTGCCGGCTGTTGCGCGATGATGGGGGAGTGGAGTTCACCAAGGGCCACGGCACCGGCAACGACTTCGTCATCCTTCCCGACCCGGACGGTCAGCTCGACCTGACCCCGGAGCTGGTCGCGGCGCTCTGCGACCGACGTCGGGGCATCGGCGCGGACGGCGTGCTGCGGGTGGTCCGCGCGGCCAAGCACCCGGACGGCGCGGCTCAGGCCGGCGAGGCCGAGTGGTTCATGGATTACTGGAACGCCGACGGTTCGTTCGCCGAGATGTGCGGCAACGGTGCCCGGGTCTTCGTGCGCTACCTGCTCGACACCGGGTTGGTCACGCCCGCCGGTGCGGCGCTGCCGGTGGCCACCCGGGCCGGCGTCGTGCGCGCGCTGGTCGAGGGCGACGCCGTGTCCGTCGAGATGCGCCGCCCCCAGGTGTACGACGACTCCACCGCCACCCTCGGCGGGCTGACTCTGGCCGGCACGGTGGTGGACGTCGGCAACCCGCACCTGGTCTGCGTCCTGCCGGCCGGGGTGGAGCTGTCCGCGCTGGACCTGACCGTCGCGCCCGGGTTCGACCCCACGGTCTTCCCGACCGGGGTGAACGTGGAGTTCATCGTGGCGGGCGATTCGGTCGACGGCACCGACGAGCACACGGTGATGCGGGTGTACGAGCGCGGCAGCGCCGAGACCCTGTCCTGCGGCACGGGTGCCTGCGCGGTGGGCGCGGTGGCCCTGCGCGACCTCGGCCGGGACACCGGCGTGGTAGCCGTCGACGTGCCGGGCGGCCGCGTGACTGTCACGGTGACCGAGACCTCCTGCTGGCTCTCCGGACCCGCCGTCCTGGTGGCCACCGGCGAACTGAACCCGGCAGCCTTCCGCCCCTGACGCCCAACTGTGTTGATCAAGAGGTTTGCGTCAGAGTCAGCGCGGATTCTGACGCAAACCTCTTGATCAACGAGGGTTGCCCCCGTTACGGGGTTGCGCTGGCGTTGGCCGCGATCTCGGGGAGGTCGGCCGGGCCGGGGTCGGCGGCCGGCAGCGGGCTGGGGTTGTGCGCGGCGGCGCGGACGGCGGCGGCGACCGCCGGGGCGACCCGGGAGTCGAAGACGCTCGGCACGATCACCGTCGGGTTGATCTTGTCTTCCCCGACCACGTCCGCGATGGCCTGGGCGGCCGCGAGGGCCATCTCCTCGGTGAACTCCTCGGCGTGCGCGTCCAGCATGCCGCGGAACACCCCGGGGAAGGCGAGCACGTTGTTGATCTGGTTCGGCTGGTCCGAGCGACCGGTGGCGACCACGGCGGCGTACTTGCGCGCCTCCCGCGGGTCGACCTCCGGGTCCGGGTTCGCGAGGGCGAAGACGATCGAGTCCTTCGCCATCTGCGCGATGTCCTCGCCGGTGAGCAGGTTCGGCGCGCTCACCCCGATGAACACGTCGGCACCCCGGATCGCACCGGGCAGGTCCCCGGAGTAGTTCTCCTTGTTGGTGTTCTCCGCCAGCCACTGCCACGCCGAGTTCAGCCCGGTCAGCCCACGGTGCAGGGCGCCCTGCCGGTCGTACGCGATGATGTCGCCGACGCCCTGGCGCAGCAGCAGCTTCATGATCGCGGTGCCGGCCGCGCCGGCTCCGGAGACGACCACCCGGACGTCCTCCAACTGCTTGCCCACCACCCGCAGCGCGTTGGTCAGCGCGGCAAGCACGCAGATCGCGGTGCCGTGCTGGTCGTCGTGGAACACCGGGATGTCCAGCGCCTCGCGCAGCCGGGCCTCGATCTCGAAGCAGCGCGGCGCGGCGATGTCCTCCAGGTTGATCCCGCCGTACGCGGGCGCGATCGCCTTGACGATCTGCACGATCTCGTCGGTGTCCTGGGTGTCCAGCACCACCGGCCAGGCGTCCACCCCGCCGAAGCGCTTGAACAGCGCGGCCTTGCCCTCCATCACCGGCAGCGACGCGGCCGGGCCGAGGTTGCCCAGGCCGAGCACCGCCGAACCGTCACTGACCACCGCGACGGTGTTGCGCTTGATGGTCAGTCGCCGGGCGTCGGCCGGGTTCTCGGCGATCGCCATGCAGACCCGGGCCACCCCCGGGGTGTACGCGCGGGACAGCTCGTCGCGGTTGCGCAGCGCGACCTTCGAGGTCACCTCGATCTTGCCGCCCAGGTGCAGCAGGAACGTCCGGTCCGACACCTTGCGCACGTCCACGCCGTCGAGCGCGGTCAACGCGTCGACCACCTGGTCGGCGTGCCCGGCGTCGGCGGTGTCGCAGGTCAGGTCGACGATCACGTTGGTCGGGTCCGAATCCACCACGTCCAGCGCCGTGACGATCGCCCCGGCCTCGCCGACGGAGGTGGTGAGTCGGCCGATCGAGGAGGCGTCCGCGGTGACGGCGATCCGGATGGTGATCGAAAATCCGGCGCTGGGCAGTCGGGTGATGGCCACGGGATCCCTCCGTAACGGCTGTGCGGCCAGTCGGCCGCCGTCCGCATTTCTACCGGGTTGTCGCAGCCGACCGGCATTCGCCCCCACTTTTGGCGACCTTCACCATGGGCATATAGCAGATGCGTTCGGCGTTGCGTCATGTCAGGATTACGTTCTACTTATCAAAACGGACAGGAGAACCGCTTGCGAGACCAGGAGAGCTTTGTCCCCGTCGAGGACGAGCTCGACGACGTCACCACCGGCGAGATGGAGCTGTCGGAGCGACAGTCCCTCCGACGCGTCCCGGGCCTGTCAACCGAGCTCACCGACGTCACCGAGGTGGAATACCGCCAGCTGCGGCTGGAGCGGGTCGTCCTGGTGGGCGTCTGGACCGAAGGCACGGCCACCGACGCGGAAAACTCACTGACCGAGCTCGCCGCGCTGGCCGAGACCGCCGGCTCGCAGGTGCTCGAAGGGCTCATCCAGCGTCGCACCCGACCCGACCCGGCCACGTACATCGGCCGCGGCAAGGTCGACGACCTCAGCGCGGTGGTGCTCTCCACCGGCGCCGACACTGTCATCTGTGACGGTGAGCTGTCCCCGTCGCAGCTGCGCAACCTGGAGCAGCGCACCAAGGTCAAGGTCGTCGACCGCACGGCGCTGATCCTCGACATCTTCGCTCAGCACGCCAAGAGCAAGGAAGGTAAGGCGCAGGTCGAGCTGGCCCAGCTCGAATACCTGCTGCCCCGGCTGCGCGGTTGGGGTGAGACGCTCTCCCGGCAGACCGGTGGTTCCGGCCGGGGCGGCGGCGCCGGCGGCGGTGTGGGTGTTCGTGGTCCCGGTGAGACCAAGCTGGAGACCGACCGGCGGCGCATCCGGCACCGCATCTCGCGGCTGCGTCGCGAGATCAAGAGCATGAAGACGGTACGCGTGACCAAGCGCGCCCGGCGCTCCCGCAACTCCGTTCCCGCCGTCGCCATCGCCGGCTACACCAACGCCGGCAAGTCCAGCCTGCTCAACCGGCTCACCGGCGCGGGCGTGCTGGTGGAGAACGCGCTGTTCGCGACGCTGGACCCGACGACCCGCAAGGCCACCACCTCCGACGGACGGCTCTACACCCTCTCCGACACCGTCGGCTTCGTCCGGCACCTGCCGCACCAGATCGTCGAGGCGTTCCGCTCGACGCTGGAGGAGGTCGCGGAGGCGGATCTGGTGGTGCACGTCGTCGACGGCACCCACCCGGATCCGGAGGAGCAGGTCCGGGCGGTGCATGAGGTGCTCGCCGAGGTGGGCGCGGACCGGCTGCCTGAGCTGTTGGTGGTCAACAAGACCGACGCGGCCGACGAGGACACTCTGCTGCGGCTCAAGCGGCTCTGGCCGGACGCGATCTTCGTGTCCGCGTACTCCGGGCGGGGCATGGACGAGCTGCGCGCGGCGATCGAGGAGCGGCTGCCGAGCCCGGCCGTGGAGGTCCGGGCCGTGCTGCCGTACGACCGGGGCGACCTGGTGGCTCGGGCGCACCGCACGGGTGAGGTGCTCAGCACGGCGCACCTGCCGGAGGGCACCCTGCTACACGTCCGCGTCGGCGCGGAGTTGGCAGCGGAGCTGGCGGCGTTCGACGTGGAGCGGCAGGAGCAGGCGGCCGGCAGCCGGTCCTGACCGGCCACGGCGTCATCCATCGGAAACGCGCGGCATGCGACACTGGCCGAATGCGCCGCGTTGTTTCCTCGGTCACGGTTGCCCTCGGCCTGCTTGGGGCAACCGTGGCGCTCGCCGGAGTCGCCGCAGCGGCTCCCGCCCCTGGGTCGTCCGGCCCGCCCGCCGCCAACCCCGGCCAGAAGCGGTGCACGATCGCCGACGAGCGCCTACGGGAGCTGTCCGGGCTGGTCGCCACCAAGACCGGCTTCATCGTCATCAACGACGGCACCGAGGTCGCGGCACGCAAGCGGATCTTCTTCCTCGACAGCAAGTGCAAGATCGCGAAGGAGCCGGTCCGCTACTCGGGGCAGGGTCCGTTCGACACCGAGGATCTCGCCCTGTCCAAGGACGGCCGCACCCTCTGGATCGCCGACACCGGTGACAATCCCGACTCGAAGGAGCGTCGTAGCCGCGTCGCGCTCTGGTCGATGCCGGTCACGGGTTCCAACCAGCCGACGCTGCACCGGCTCTCCTACCCCGAGTCGAAGCCGCACGACGCCGAGGCGCTGCTCATCGGCGACGACGGGAAGCCGCTGATCATCACCAAGGTGACCAGCGGGAAGGCCGAGATCTACACACCGTCGGCGGCCCTGAAGAGCGGGGACACCGACCCGGTGCCGCTGCAGAAGGCCGGCGAGTTCACGCTGCCGAAGACCCAAACGGAGAACCCCCTCAACACGTTCGGCCGGATCGCCGTCACCGGCGCGTCCCGGACCGCGGACGGTTCCCGGGTGGTCCTGCGCACCTACGCGGACGCTTTCGAGTTCGACGTGAGCGGTGGCGACATCGTGGCCGCGCTCACCACCGGCAAGCCGCGGGTGACGCCGCTGGCCGACCCGTTCGGCGAGGCCATCAGCTACACCGCGGACGGGAAGGCGTTCCTGACCGTCTCCGAGGCGGGCCGGTTCAGCGAGGATGAGCCGCTTGACATCCTCAGTTACACCCCGTCCACGTCGACCGCCGTGCCGTTGGCCCCGGAGGAGGGCGCCGAGCCGGCCGCCTCGAAATCCTGGACCGACGGGTTGAGCCTCGACGACATCACCTACCTGGTCGGGGCGGTCGGGCTGCTCGGCCTGCTGCTGGTCGGCACCGGCATCCTCGGCATCCTTCGCGCCCGCCGTCGCCCGCCGACCGCTGACCCGTCCGACACCGCGGAGCCGGATGGCGAGCCGTTTGGGCCGCGCGGTGGCCGTGCCGTCGACGGGTTCCCGGCCGATGACGACCGCAGGGGTGGTGTCTACGGGGGGGCCGCACCGGCTGGCGGCGCGGTCTACGGGGGTGGCGCGGGTCGCGGCGGCCCGGCCCCGGCGGGTGGTGCCGTGTACGGCGGTGGCCCCCGGCCGGCCCCGGCTGACGGTGGCTACGGTGCGCCGCGACCGGACGGCGGCGGTGCTGGTGTGTACGGCGGCGGCGGACATCCCCCGGCTGGCGGTGGCGGTCGGCCACCGGCGGGCGGCGGTCGGCCCCCGGCTGGTGGCGGTCGCCCGCACAGCGGCGGCGGTCGTCCGCAGGGGGCGGGCGGTGGTCGTCCTGGCGGTGGTGTCTACGGCGGTGACGGCGGTCAACCCGGTCGCGCGGAGCCGCCTCGGCGCGGTGGGCAGGAGCCCGGCTACCGGGGTCAGCGGCCCGGTCGCCGACGCGACGACGACGATGCGCCCATCGACCCGTACGGGCAGTATCCCGGTGGCGGTCGCGGTCACCGGGGCGATCGCTACTGATTGGCGCTGAGGCGCTCATCCGCCCTGTGACGAGCGGTGCGGGTGAGCGCTGTCGGCACCCACCCGCCGATCGGTCAGATCCGGCGTAGCACCGCCACGACCCGGCCCATGATGGTGGCGTCATCGCCGGGAATCGGGTCGAAGGCTGGGTTCTGCGGCATCAGCCAGACGTGCCCGTCGCGCCGCCGGTAGGTCTTGACGGTCGCCTCGCCGTCGAGCATCGCGGCCACGATCTCGCCGGAGTCGGCGGTCGGCTGCTGCCGGACGACCACCCAGTCGCCGTCGCAGATCGCCGCGTCGAGCATCGAGTCGCCCTTGACCTGGAGCATGAAGACCTCGCCCTCACCGACCAGCTCGCGGGGGAGCGGGAAGATGTCCTCCACGGCCTGCTCGGCGAGGATCGGCCCACCGGCGGCGATCCGACCGAGCATCGGCACGTACGCCGGAGTCGGTCGCTGTGCCCTCGACAGCTCATCGTCGATCGCCTCGCTGGGGGCGCGGACGTCCACCGCGCGCGGCCGGTTCGGGTCGCGGCGCAGGAAGCCCTTCTTTTCCAGCTCCTTGAGCTGGTAGGCGACGCTGGACGGCGACACCAGGCCGACCGCCTCGCCGATCTCCCGGACGCTCGGCGGGTAGCCGTGGCGCTCCACCCAGTTGCGGATGAACTCCAGGATGCGGCGCTGGCGGGCGGTCAGGTCGACCGTCGCCGGGTCGGGGAAGGCGCTGACCACCGGGGTGACCGGGCGCACGGCGGGCTGGCCCGTCCGGCTGCGCGCGGCGCTGCGGCGTCGGGTGGCCGGCGGACCCGCCTCGGTGATCTGCTGCGGGCTCTTCGGCCGGCTGGCCCGGTCCTCGGTCACGTCCGTCCTCCCTGGTCGGCGCTGGGTGCCTCGTCGGCTCGTGGTGCGTGCGGTGGTGCCACGTTGTTCATGACCGTATAGGTGAGATCAGTCATTTTCAAACATCTGTACGACCTCTCACCGGCGTGTCGGGGTGAAAAAGCACTCCCGTCGTACGGATGTTCTGATAAATGGTACGTCAGGTAGTACTGGTGTTCGATCATCGACCGATTTTCCGGCCAGGTTCGGCCGGCTGGCCGGTAACCCGGGCGGGGTCGTGGCGTTGGGTCTTCGGGCGAGTTGCCGGGCGTGGATGGCCGGATGCTCCGTGACGCGCCGGACACGCCAGCCAACTTGACCCGGCTTCCCCGGCGACATACGGTCGACCCCTAGATGTAGTAGTGACACGGGCGTAAGTTGCCTACAGGTTGGGTCTGACTACCGACCGCACTCCCGTAACGTCGATCACGGCGGCGTCATCCGAGGATGGCACCGTCGCGGTGAGTCGTGCCCGGGGGTGTCCGGTGTGCTCGCAGTTGATCATTTTTAGGAGGTGGGCGATGCGGTGTCCGTACTGCCGGCACGCTGACTCTCGGGTGGTCGACTCGCGGGAGGCCGACGACGGCCAGCTCATCCGGCGGCGACGTTCCTGCCCGGAGTGCGGCAAGCGGTTCACCACCGTCGAGGAGGCGGTCCTCGCGGTCGTCAAACGCAGCGGGGTGACCGAGCCGTTCAGTCGCACGAAGATCATCGGCGGGGTGCGTAAGGCGTGCCAGGGCCGGCCGGTGGACGACGACTCGCTCGCGCTGCTCGCGCAGCGGGTGGAGGAGACGGTCCGGGCCAAGGGGGCCGCCGAGATCCCCAGCCACGACGTGGGCCTGGCGATCCTGGGTCCACTGCGCGACCTGGACGAGATCGCCTACCTGCGGTTCGCCAGCGTCTACCGCTCGTTCGACTCGCTCGCCGACTTCGAGCGCGAGATCGAGACGTTGCGGGCCGCGGCGCGAGCCCGGGAGCAGGGCCGGGCCGATGCGGTTGAGGCCGCCGGCCGTACCAGCTGAGTCTTCACACAGTTTTTCAAGAGATTGGGACGCGCGGTGGGGCACCGCGCAGACGAGGGGGGCGACGGCGTGACAACTAGCCGTTCACGAAGCAAGGCAGGCGCGGGGCTGAAGATCGAGCGGGTGTGGACGACCGAGGGGGTCCACCCGTACGACGAGGTGTCCTGGGAGCGCCGTGACGTCGTGATGACGAACTGGCGGGACGGCTCGATCAACTTCGAGCAGCGTGGGGTGGAGTTCCCGGAGTCGTGGAGCGTCAACGCCGCCAACATCGTCACCACCAAGTACTTCCGGGGCGCGGTGGGGACCCCGGAGCGGGAGTGGTCGCTCAAGCAGCTGATCGACCGGGTGGTCGGCACCTACCGCACGGCCGGTGAGGAGTACGGCTACTTCGCCAGCCCGGCCGACGCAGAGGTCTTCGCGCACGAGCTGACCTGGATGCTGCTGAACCAGGTGTTCAGCTTCAACTCGCCGGTCTGGTTCAACGTCGGCACGCCGTCGCCGCAGCAGGTCAGCGCGTGCTTCATCCTGGCCGTCGACGACTCGATGGACTCGATCCTCGACTGGTACAAGGAAGAGGGGCTGATCTTCAAGGGCGGCTCCGGCTCCGGCGTCAACCTCTCGCGGATCCGCTCGTCCCGCGAGCTGCTCTCCTCCGGGGGCAACGCCTCCGGCCCGGTCAGCTTCATGCGCGGCGCGGACGCCTCGGCCGGCACCATCAAGTCCGGCGGCGCGACCCGTCGGGCGGCCAAGATGGTCATCCTCGACGTCGACCACCCGGACATCCAGGAGTTCGTGGTCACCAAGGCGCGCGAGGAAGACAAGATCCGCGCGCTGCGCGACGCCGGGTTCGACATGGACCTCGGTGGCTCCGACATCGTCAGCGTCCAGTACCAGAACGCCAACAACTCGGTTCGGGTCTCCGACGAGTTCATGTCGGCGGTGGAGAACGGCAAGGGCTTCGACCTGCGCGGCCGGCTGGACGGCTCGGTGATCGAGACCGTCGACGCCAAGAACCTGTTCCGTTCCATCGCCCAGGCCGCCTGGGAGTGCGCCGACCCCGGTCTGCAGTACGACGACACGATCAACGACTGGCACACCTGCCCGGAGACCGGGCGGATCACCGCCTCGAACCCGTGCTCGGAGTACCTGCACCTGGACAACTCCTCGTGCAACCTGGCGTCGCTCAACCTGATGAAGTTCCTCCGCGCCGACGGTGGCTTCGAGGTGGAGAAGTTCGTCAAGTCCGTCGAGTTCGTCATCACCGCGATGGACATCTCGATCTGCTTCGCGGACTTCCCGACCGAGAAGATCGGTGAGACGTCCCGCGCCTACCGGCAGCTCGGCATCGGCTACGCCAACCTCGGCGCCCTGCTGATGGCCACCGGCCTGCCGTACGACTCGGACCAGGGCCGCTCGGTCGCCGCTGCGATCACCTCGCTGATGACCGGCACCGCCTACCGCCGCTCGGCCGAGCTGGCCGGCGTCGTCGGCCCGTACGACGGCTACGCCCGCAACGCCGAGCCGCACAAGCGGGTCATGCGCAAGCACGCCGCGGCCAACGACGAGATCAAGCCGACCAGCCCGGTGGCCACCGCGATCGTCCGCGAGGCGACCAAGCAGTGGACCCAGGGCAACAAGATCGGTGACAAGTTCGGGTGGCGCAACGCGCAGGCGAGCGTCCTCGCCCCGACCGGCACGATCGGCTTCATGATGGACTGCGACACGACCGGCGTGGAGCCGGACCTGGCGCTGGTCAAGTTCAAGAAGCTGGTCGGCGGCGGCTCGATGCAGATCGTCAATCAGACGGTTCCGCGCGCCCTGCGCAGCCTCGGCTACCCCGAGGAGCAGGTCGAGGCGATCGTCGAGCACATCGCCGACCACGGCCACGTGGTGGACGCCCCCGGCCTCAAGCCGGAGCACTACCCGGTCTTCGACTGCGCCATGGGGGAGCGGACGATCGCCCCGATGGGTCACGTGCGGATGATGGCGGCCATCCAGCCGTTCGTCTCCGGCGCGATCTCCAAGACGGTCAACATGCCGGAGGCGGCCACCGTCGAGGACGTCGAGAAGATCTACTTCGAGGGTTGGAAGCTCGGCCTCAAGGCGCTCGCGATCTACCGGGACAACTGCAAGGTCGGCCAGCCGCTCTCGGTGGCGAAGTCCAACAAGGCCACCGAGCCGGCCGCCGTCGAGACCGCAGCGGCCGCGCCGGCCGCCGTGGAGAAGGTCATCGAGTACCGGCCGGTGCGTAAGCGCCTGCCGAAGAAGCGCCCGTCCGAGACGGTCAGCTTCTCCGTCGGCGGTGCCGAGGGCTACCTGACCGCGTCGTCCTACCCGGACGACGGCCTCGGTGAGGTCTTCCTGAAGATGTCCAAGCAGGGCTCGACCCTGGCCGGCGTGATGGACGCCTTCTCGGTGGCCATCAGCATCGGCCTCCAGTACGGCGTGCCGCTGGAGACGTTCGTCAGCAAGTTCACCAACATGCGCTTCGAGCCGGCCGGCATGACCGACGACCCGGACGTGCGGATGGCGGCCTCGGTGATGGACTACATCTTCCGTCGCCTGGCGCTGGACTTCCTGCCCTACGAGCGCCGCGCCGAGCTGGGCATCTTCACCGCCTCGGAGCGGGCCGCCCAGCTGCGGGCCGAGGCCGACGCGGAGGCCGCCGCCGTCACCGGCGTCGAGCTCACCGCGATGGCGTCGTCCGCGCCGGTGGAGATCCCGGCCAAGCCGGAGGCCGTCGCCCAGCCGGCCCAGGAGATGGCCGACGTGGCCGCCGCCAAGCCGGCTCCGAGCGTGGGTTCCAGCACCGAACTGCTGGAGGCCGTGATCGGCAAGGCCGCCGACGCGCCGCTGTGCTTCACCTGCGGTACGAAGATGCGCCCCGCCGGTAGCTGCTACGTCTGCGAGGGCTGCGGCTCCACCAGCGGCTGCAGCTGATATAAGCAACGAGCCCCGGGCGTTGGCGCGCCTGGGGCTCGTGAGCCGGGAGAGCCCGACCTGATTGCTGCAGGACGGATCTTCGCTCTTCCCGGCCGATTCCGCAAATTAATCGAGAAGGGCAGGGAAGAGATGGCGAAGCCAGGCAAGCCTGTACACGTCGTCCCACACGACGACGGATGGGCCGTGCGGCGGGAGGGCAGCGAGAGGGCATCCTCGGTACACGGTACTCAAGCCGAGGCGGAACGGCAGGGCCGGACGGCAGCCCGGGCGAGCGAGACGGAGTTTTACCTGCACAATCGCCTCGGGCAGATTCGCGCGCGTGACAGTTACGGAAACGACCCGAATCCGCCCAAGGACAAGGACTAGTTGCAACGCCGTTCAGTTAGGGCTTGCAGATCATTAACACGCCATCTTGATCTCTGGCGGTGTGGTGATGCCTTGTGCGGTCGCGAGGTCGTTGAGGTCGTTGAGTGTGGCGAGCCGGTGTGGGTTGGGCCGGATGGTGTGTCCT